>DASTCG010000115.1:0-18709 GCA_035711385.1 Gaiellaceae bacterium | reverse complement strand
TCCAGCGGCGCCTGGAGCGCGCCGGCGGCGCCCGCCGCGGATAGTTCGTCATAAGCTGAGAGCATGAGCGCGCCGATCGGAGGACAGGCCGTCCTCGAGGGTGTGATGATGCGCGGCCCGTCGCACTGGGCGCTCGCGGTCCGCAAGGTGGACGGAAACATCGCGCTCGTCGACCGCCGCGTCGAGTCCGTGATGGCGCGGCACAAGCTCCTCCGCCTGCCGATCATCCGCGGCGTCATCGCGCTCGGCGAGTCGCTCTCGATCGGCTTTCGTGCGCTTGCGATCTCCGCCAACTACGCCGCGCAGGAGGAGGGCGACGAGGAAGAGGTCTCGACGGAGATCGGTCGCGGCGCCCTGATCTTCGCTTTCGCGATCGCGATCGGGTTCGCGCTCGTGTTGTTCAAGGTGACGCCGGCGCTGCTCGCGACGTGGCTCCCCATCGACAACAACGGTCTCTTCGTGATCGTCGAGGGCATGATCAGGGTCGCGATCTTCATCCTCTACCTCGTCCTGATCTCGTTTCTGCCCGACCTGAAGCGCGTCTTCCAGTATCACGCGGCTGAGCACAAGGCGATCAACGCCTACGAGGCGGGCGAGGAGCTCGTGCCCGAGCGCGTCCAGCGCTTCAGCCTCATCCACCCGCGCTGCGGAACGGCGTTCCTGCTCTGGGTGATGGTGATCGCCATCTTCGTCTTTGCCTTCTTCGGCCAGCCCGCCTGGTACTGGCTGATCCTGTCGCGGATCGCGCTCCTGCCGGTCATCGCCGGCCTCGCCTACGAGCTGATTCGCTTCGCCGGCAGGCACACCGGCAACCGCGTGCTCATGACGCTCCTCGCGCCAGGGCTCTGGCTCCAGCGCCTGACGACCCGCGAGCCGAACCTCGACCAGCTCGAGGTCTCGATCCGCGCGCTCAAGGACGTCCTGCAGCACGAGGGCCGCCTCGAGCCAGCCGAGCGCAAGGTCGAGGTGATGGCCTAGGCTGCTTGCTAGGCCTTCTTCGCGGTCGCCGTGAGGCGCTGGTAGAAGAACCCGGCCAGGAGGAGGACGGCACCCACGGCGAGGAAGGAGAGCGCCCGGGTGACCGAGCTCAGGTTCGCGAGGTCGTAGAGGAAGATCTTCGCGAGGGCGATGCCGAAGAGCGCGAAGCCCGCGATCCGCAACGCGCGAAGGTCGCGCGTGAGGCCGACGTAGAGCGTCAGCAGGCCGACGATCCCCCAGAAGGCGCTGACGGCGGAGTGGCCGCGCTGGAAGTCGGTCTCGACGTCCGCCGGCCCCGCCCACTCGAAGGCCCCGAGGATCACGAGCGAGGCCGCGTACAGCGCGAGGACCGCCGTTCCGACAGCTGCGTACGGCCGGAACTCGGCGAGGCGCCCGCTCCGCAGGCCGACGACCGTGAGGACGACGGCGGCGGCGAGCGAGCAGAGCAGGGCGGGAACGCCGGCCGCCGGGTCGGCGTTCGCCGTGAAGAAGTCGCCGGGCGGCGCGAGCTCGACGAGCGTGTAGCCGAGAGCCAGGGCGAGATACCCCGCGGCTCCGAGCTGGAGGCGCTCCTCGCCGACGCGGTCCCCGAGGAGCGACACCGCGACGGCCGCCGCGCTCCAGGCGAGCACGAGCCAGGTGCCCTCGAGCAGGTCGGCCGCGGCGAGCGCGCCGAGCACCACCGCCGGGACCCAGAGCAGCGTGCTGAAGTCCCGGTCGCTCCGGAAGACGAGCGCCGCGAGCGCCGCGAAGACCGCGGCCTCGCCGAGCCATGCGTAGCCCTCCGCGTCCGTCACGAAGTACAGGCCGACGAGCCCCAGGCCTGCAGCGGCCGGAACGAGCAGTAGCGCCGATATCGAGAGCTCAGGCTCCTCGTCGAGCGCCGGCAGCTCCTCCGCCAGGGCGGTCAGGAGCAGGGCGACTGCCGCGGCGAGCATCGCCCAGCCGCGGGGCGTCTCCTCCAGGGTCGCGTCGAAGACGGCGGCCTGGGCGAAGGTGGCGCAGGCGAGGGCCAGGCCGGCTGGCCGGATCTGGAAGGAGCGCAGCCATCGACTGGAGTACGTGAGCGCCGCGGCCGTCGCGCCCCAGAGCGCCGTGACGGCGACCTGCCCGCGCTCGAAGGCGGCGTCGACGTCGTCGGAGCTCAGCTGCGCCAGCTCGAGGATCCCGAGAGAGGCGGCATAGAGCGCCGCCGTCCCCGAGAGCCAGGCGGCGAGCGTTCGCCACAGGGGTGCCGCCGCGCGGAATCGCGCGAGCAGCGGCTCGAGGGCGCGGAAGATCCCGTCCGTCGGCTCGTCGGCCCACGGGCGGGAGAAGAAGGCGACGACGGCCGCCGACACCGCGATCGCGAGGGGCGCAAGGGCGCCGTCCGCGGGATCCGACGCTGCCTCGTACAGGTCGGACGGCGGCGCGTCGATCGCAATCGCGTGGACGGCCGCGGCCGCGAGGTACAGCAGCGCGAAGAGCTGGTAGCGCGGCTCCTCGATCCGCGTCGCGAGCCAGGCAAGGACCGCGGCCTCCGCGGCCCAGGCGAGCGCCAGGCTCGGCCCCGAGAGGACGACCGCGAGGCCGACGCCGATCAGCGCCAGGCCGATCGCAACGTGCAGCGCGCTCACGTCGCGGTCGCGAAGGAGCGCGGCACCGACGGCGCAGTAAACGACTCCGGCGCCGACGACGATCCAGCCGCGGTCAGCGCCCTCGAAGAGCGCGAATCCGGTCGCCCCCGCGAGGACGCCGGCGAGGATCGCCAACGTCGCCGGCAGGCTGCCGAGCCCGTCCTCGTCGACGGCTCGGTGGAGCGCGATCCCGGCGGCGACGTAGGCGGCGGAGAACGCCCAGGCGAGGATTGCCCGGTCCCAGTCGGTCACGGAGCCCTGTCCGACGAGCAGCGCGATCTGCGGAAGGGTGGCCGCGAGCCCGAGCGCCGCCAGCGTCGGCCAGCGCTTGACGACAGCGACGACGGCGATGGCGACGAAGACGAGCCCGGCGAACCCGGTGCCGAGGGGCGAGAGGTCCTCCTCGAAGAGGACCATGAGCGGGACGAGCGCAGCGCCGACGAGGCCGATTCCCGCGACGAACTCGGATGACCAGAGGAGCGAGGTCGCGAGTCCGACGGAGGCGATCGCCGCGGCGATCGCGAGCGCGGCCGGGTCGGAAACGAGGTCGTACAGCGCCGCGGACGCGAGCAGCGTGGCGTAGCCGCCTGCAAGTCCGGCCCCGACCGCCGCGAACGCCGAATAGGTCGGGCCGAACCGCCTGTGGAGGAAGAGCCCGCCGCAGAAGACGAGGGCCGAGGCGAGCGCGCCGAGCATGACCCGTTCGCCTGGGCCGATCCAGCCGCGGTCCACCGCGAGCACGAAGAAGAAGACGACCCCGAGGACCGTGACCGCGCCGCCGGCCCAAGCGAGCCCCTTCGCGCCGAGCAAGTCGGCCCAGTCGATATCCCGCTCCCACCACGACGGCTCGCGAGGCGCGGTTGGCGGCGCCGGCGGCGCGACCGGCGGCGGGGGCGGCTTGGCCGGTGCCTGGGGCGCAGGCGTCGGAACGCGTGGTTCCCAGTCCCTCGCCCGCTCCGGCGGAGCCACGGCCTCGCCGACCACGCTTTCGCCGGTCTCGGCCAGTCGTCTGATCTCGGCGAGCTCGTGCCCCAGCTCGCGGAGACGCCGCTCGACCTCATCGAGCCGGCGGGCGAGGGCCGGGTTCACCTGCTCCTCCTCCGGCTCGGCTTGCACGACGGGTACGGGCCGCGGCAGAGGAGCTTCGCGACCGCCGCCGCCCGGGAACCGCTGGATCCCGACGATCGCCACTGAGAGGGGACCGCCGAGGATCCAGAGCCACGACTTGAGGACGGCACCCCAGGTCGCACCCGGCCGGTCGCTCGTTCGGACGGCGTCCACGAGGCCGATCGTCCAGAGGCCGAGGCCGCAGAGACCCCAGACGAGCGCCACCTCTCCGCCGGAGAGCCAGGCGACGGCGGCGACGATGCCCACCCAGGGCAAGCCCAAGACGACGTGGACGAGCAGGGCGACGACGAGGTTCCCGACCTTTGCGGCGCCACCGGGCGATTCATCCCAGTCGTTGGCCATCCGTCATCCGCGCTGACCATCGGATCGTGACAGGCACGGCGGAGGTCTGCTCTACCCTTTTCGGTATGCCGGGAATCGACGAACTGGTGGACGAGCTCGAGCGCTCGTACGGGGAGGCCCAGGAGCGCATGTCTGATCCTGCCGTCTACAACGACCACCGTCAGGCGGCGGAGGCGGGGCGCCGCCTGAAGGAGCTCGAGGGGCCCTACAAGCTGGCGCAGCAGTGGCGGGCGGCGCAGGAGGATCTCGAGGCCGCGCGCGAGGATCCCGAGCTGGCCTCGCTCGCTCCTGACCCGGCCGAGATCGCGCAGCTCGAGGAGGAGCTGAAGCTCGCGCTCGTGGAGGCGGACCCGGCGGACCGGAAGGACGTGATCGTCGAGATCCGGCAGGGCGTCGGCGGCGACGAGGCGGGCCTCTGGGCGGCCGACGTCTTCCGCATGCTGACCCGGTATGCCGAGCGGCGGGGCTTCGCGTCCGAGCAGCTGTCGGCGAGCCCGAACGAGGGTGGCGGCTTCAAGGAAGTGACCTTTGCCGTCAAGGGCGACGGCGCCTATTCCGTCTTCAAGTGGGAAGGGGGGACTCACCGCGTGCAGCGCGTCCCCGCCACGGAGTCCCAGGGGCGCATCCACACGTCGACGGCGACGGTCGCCGTCATGCCCGAGGCCGAGGAGGTCGAGGTCGAGATCGACCCGAACGACCTCAAGATCGACGTCTATCGCTCGACGGGGCCCGGGGGGCAGAGCGTGAACACGACCGACTCGGCGGTCCGGATCACCCACCTGCCGACCGGTCTCGTCGTGTCGATGCAGGACGAGAAGTCCCAGATCCAGAACCGGGCGAAGGCGCTGCGTGTGCTCCGCGCCCGCCTCTACGAGCTCGAGCGCGAGAAGCAGCGCGCCGAGGTCGAGAGCGCACGGCGCTCCCAGATCGGGAGCGGGGAGCGGGCAGAGAAGATCCGGACCTATAACTTCCCGGAGAACCGGGTCACCGACCACCGGGTCAAGGTCACGCTCCACCGGCTGGACGGCGTGCTCGACGGCGCGCTCGACGAGCTCACTGAGGCGCTGAGCGCCGAGGAGCGCCGTCGGGCGCTCGAAGCCGCCGCGGTGTGACCGTTCGCGAGGCGCTCGCCGAGGGCACCGCCGCGCTCGAGGCGGCGGGATGCCCGTCGCCCGCGGTCGACGCCGAGTGGCTGCTGGCGGACGTCCTCGGGACGCGCAGGAGCGAGCTGCACGTGCTCGACCGAGACCTGGACGAGGAGCAGGCCGAGCACTATCGGGCGCTCGTCTCGAGGCGGGCCGCGCGCGAGCCGCTCGCCTACATCCTCGGCGAATGGGGCTTCCGGCGTCTGACGCTGTCCGTCGACCCGCGCGTGTTGATTCCGCGGCCCGAGACCGAGACTGTCGTCGAGCGCTCACTCGCGCTGCTCGAAGGTGTCGAGGATCCGCGGGTGCTGGACGTCGGCGTCGGCTCCGGCGCGATCGCGCTGGCGCTGGCAGACGAGCGGCCAGACGTCTCCGTCGTCGCGACCGACGTCTCGACGGACGCGCTCGAGGTGGCGGAGGCGAACCGCCTTCGCGCCGGCCTCAACGGCCGCGTCCGGTTCGTGCACGGCGACCTTCTCGCCGGCGAGTCCGGGCCGTTCGACCTCGTGGTCTCGAATCCGCCGTACGTGGGAGCGGACGAGCTCGAGGCGCTCGAGCCGGAGCTTCTGTACGAGCCGCGCGGGGCGCTGGTCGGCGTGGAAGGCCACGAGCAGGTCGCTCGCGCGGTCCTGCCGGCGCTCGCCCGCGGCGGAGCGATCGTCCTCGAAGTGGCCGACCGGCAGGCGCCGGAGGTGGCCGCGCTGCTCCAGCGGCTCGGGTTTGCGGAGGTCAGAGTCTCCGAGGACCTCGCCGGGCGGGAGCGCGTCGTCGAGGGGCGCCGCCGGTGAGCGACCACGCCTTCGAGGCGCTTCGGGCCGGCCGCCCGGTCATCCTGCCGACCGACACGGTCTACGGCCTCGCCGCCGATGCCTACCGGGAGGCGCCGGTGCGGCGGCTCTACCGCCTGAAGGGGCGGGGCGAGATGCAGCCGACGGCGCTTCTCTGCGCAGACGTCGACGTCCTGCTGGACGCGGTCCCCGAGCTGCGCGGCCGCGCGGGGACGATCGCCAGGGCGCTGCTGCCGGGGCCGTACACGCTCGTGCTCCCGAACCCCGCGCGGCGGTACCGGTGGCTGACCGGGCAGCGGCCGGACACGATCGGCGTCCGCGTCCCGGAGCTGCCGCCCGAGTCGCGCGCCGTCCTCGACCGGGTCGGGGCGGTCGCGGCGACGAGCGCCAACCTTCCGGGCGGCGACGACCCGTGCCGCCTCGACGACGTGCCGGAGGCGCTCCGCGCCGGCTGCGCGGCGGTCCTCGACGCCGGCGAGCTTCCAGGAACACCGTCCACGGTCCTCGACCTCACCGGCGACCGGCCGCTCGTGGTGCGCGAGGGCGCGGTGCCTGCCGCCGAGGCGCTCGAGCGCGTCCACGCGCTCGCCGGGTAGGTCGCGACCGCGGTCCGGGGTACGATCCCCGCGATGGCGATCGCGCAGGAGACGTTCGACCAGCTCCGCACCGCCGGCCTCCTCGACGTCGACCCCGAGATCGCCGAGCTGCTGCACCGGGAGCTCGAGCGGCAGCGGGGGCAGATCGAGCTGATCGCCTCCGAGAACTTCACCTGGCCGTCGATCCTCGAGGCCGTCGGCTCCACGCCGACGAACAAATACGCCGAGGGGTACCCGGGCAAGCGCTACTACGGCGGCTGCGACGTCGTCGACGAGATCGAGCAGCTGGCGATCGACCGGGCGAAGTCGCTCTTCGGCGCCGACCACGCGAACGTCCAGCCGCACGCGGGCGCGCAGACGAACATGGCCGTGTACATGGCGGCGCTGAAGCCGGGGGAGACGATCCTCTCGCTCGAGCTCGCGCACGGCGGTCACCTGACCCACGGGCTCAAGGTCAACTTCTCGGGCCGCATGTACACGATCGTCCACTACGGCGTCTCCCGCGAGACGAACGTCGTCGACTACGACGAGGTGCTCGCCCTCGCGAAGGAGCACCGTCCGAAGCTGATCGTCTGCGGCGGGTCCGCCTACCCGCGCACCGTCGAGACCGACCGGTTCCGGCAGATCGCCGACGAGGTGGACGCCCTGCTCCTCTGCGACATGGCCCACTTCGCCGGACTCGTCGCCGCAGGCCTGCATCCGAACCCCGTCGAGCACTGCGACTTCGTCACCTCGACGACGCACAAGACACTGGCGGGACCGCGCGCCGGGTTTGTCCTCTGCCGCGAGGAGCACGCCCAGGCCGTCGACCGGGCCGTCTTCCCCGGGATGCAGGGCGGCCCGCTCCAGCACACGATCGCTGCGAAGGCGACGTGCTTCCGAATCGCCGCCACGGCGGCCTTCACGGACTACCAGCGGCAGATCCGCGCGAACGCCGACACGCTCTCGGAGACGTTGATCGAGGGCGGCCTCGACGTCCTCACCGGTGGGACGGACACCCACCTGCTGCAGCTCGACCTCCGGAAGACGGAGTGGACGGGCAAGGACGCGGAGGAGCGGCTCGACGAGGTCAAGCTCACCGTCAACCGCAACACCGTGCCCTTCGACGAGCGCCCGCCGACGGTCGCCTCGGGCGTGCGGATCGGCACGCCGGCGGCCACGATGCGGGGCTTCGTCGAGGAGGATTTCCGCGAGGTCGGCCGGATCATCGCCGAGGCGCTCGGCGAGGGGACCGATCTCCCCGCCCTCGCGGCGCGGAGCGCCGCTCTCTGCGACAAGCACCCCCTCTACCCGGGCTTCCGAGGCTTCACCACCTACGTCGCATGAGCGCAACGGTCGCGAGCGGCACGGTGATCGAGGTCACGCATCCGCTCGTGCAGCACAAGCTGTCGTACCTCCGGGACAAGGACACGCCCACCGTGCACTTCCGGAAGATCGCCAACGAGGTCACGCTGCTTCTGACCTACGAGGCGACGAAAGACTTCCCGACCGAGGACGTCGAGATCGAGACGCCGCTCGAGCGGACCACCGTCCAGCGCATCTCCGGCAAGAAGGTCGCGGTCTGCCCGGTCCTCCGTGCGGGCATGGGGATGCTGGACGGCGTGCTCTCGCTCGTCTCGGGCGCGCGCGTCGGGTTCATCGGGCTCTACCGCGACGAGGAGACGCTCGAGCCGGTCGAGTACTACGTGAAGCTGCCGAGCGACCTCGGCGACCGCGACGCGATCGTCCTCGACCCGATGCTCGCGACGGGGAACTCGAGCGTCGCCGCGATCGCGAAGGTGAAGGACGCGGGCGCGCGCTCCGTGACGCTCGTCTGCCTCGTCTCGGCGCCGGAGGGCATCGCTCGTGTCAACGAAGCGCATCCGGATGTCACGATCGTGACGGCCGCCGTCGACCGCGGCCTGAACGAGCGCGGCTTCATCGTCCCCGGACTCGGGGATGCCGGAGACCGCCTCTACGGCACGAAATAGCGCTCGTTGGAGACGCTGCGCGACAACCCGGAGGTCGTCTGGGGGTTCCTGCTCGCCCTCGGCGTCGTCCTGCTCCTGACCCCGGGCGTCGGCCGCTTCGCGCGCTTCCTCGGCGTCGTCGACGAGCCGGGGGAGACGCGGCGCGTGCACACCCACCCTGTGCCGCGGCTGGGCGGAATCGCGCTCCTGCTCGGGATCTTCGTGCCGGCGCTCGCCTTTCTCGATCTCCAGGGCCCGTACCGCGGCATCCTCCTCGGCGCCGCGATCGCGACCACGGTCGGCGCGATCGACGACTTCCGTGGGCTGCCGTGGTGGGCGAAGCTCGGAGGTCAGGTCGCCGCTGCCGCGGTCGCGGTCGGCTTCGGGGTCACGGTCGACCGCTTCACGTTCCCCGGCCTCGGCAGCCAGGAGCTGCCGGAGTGGACGGCCGGCGCGGCGACGATCGTCTGGGTCGTCGCGATCATGAACATGGTCAACTTCCTCGACGGGATGGACGGCCTCGCGGCCGGCATCTGCGCGATCGCCGGTTCGACGTTCGCCATCATCGGCCTCTCGCTCGGGGCCGCCGAGGCGGCGCTGCTCTCGGCGATCGTCGCGGGCGCGTGCTTCGGCTTCCTCCACCACAACTTCTATCCGGCCCGGATCTTCATGGGCGACTCGGGAGCGCTCCTGCTCGGTTTTCTGCTCGGGACGCTCGCGATCGAGGGGCTCGTGAAGACGGCGGCATTGGCGACGCTCGTCCTGCCGCTGCTCGTGCTCGCGATCCCGATCGTGGACACCTCGTTCGTCTTCGCGAAGCGGCTGAAGTACCGCCGGCCGCTCTACACAGCCGACCGGACGCACCTGCACCACCGGTTCATGAACATCGGCTTCTCGCAGACGCGCGCGGTCGCCTACATGTACGTCTGGTGCGGGATCCTCGCCGCGGCGGCGCTCGCGACCCGCTTCCTCCCCCCGCGGCCGCACGGCGACTGGGACGTCTCGAACGCCCTCGTCGCGGGAGCGATCACGTTGCTCGCGCTGGCGGCGTCGCTCTACATCGCGTACCTGCTCGAGATCGTCAAGCTCGCCAACCCCAGGGTCCGTCGCCGCGAGGAGCAGGCCCGCCACGAGGCGCGCCGGAGCGCCTGAGAAGGGTTGGAGCAATACCGGCTGATCCGCCGGGCGAGCGATATCCGGCCAAGTTCTCCTAGGACTTCGACGCGCTGATGTAGGTCCAGCAGCAGCGGAAGGTCGGCCGCCCGCCGAAGATCACGTCGAGTGCTGCACGGAGGATCTCGAGCCGGTTGGCCGCGGCCTCGTCGCTCGCCGGAGCGCCGTCCACCTTCTGCGAGCCGCCGATCCAGCCCAGCACCGCGTCCGCGTAGGCGGCGAGGAACTCGAACCACTCCTGCACGTCGGCCTCGATCGTCCGCTCCGTGACCTCGTCGATCGAGAATCCGGCCCCGCGAAGGGCGTCGAGGTAGAACTCGAGCGGGCGCGGGGGGAGGAACACGCGGTCGCGATGGTCGAGGTAGGCCCGCATCCGGTCCGCGTCCTCGAGCACTGCGCGATACGGCGCGTACCGGGCGTCCGTCCGGACGAGGCCCGTGGCGACCTCGTGCAGCACGTAGACGGTCTCGTCGATGATCCATTCGTTCTCGGCTGCGCGGGGGTTGCGGAGGTTGCCGGAGTTGATCCGCACCTGTCCACCCGTCTTGAGGACCCGTGCCCACGCCGCGAGCGTGTTCTCGAGATCGTCGTAGAGATGGATCGCGTTCGTCGAGACGAGGACGTCGGCCGGGCGCCGGCGGAACCGCTCGCCGAGCACCTCGTCGAGGTACTGGAGGCGTCTCTCGTCCTTGAGGTACCGGAGCCGGCGAAAGGCGACCCGTTCGTCCTTGCGGAACCGGTCGAGCGCCACCCGGAGGAACTTCGGCGAGCTGTCGACGATCAGCATCCCGACCTGGCGGTCGAAGATCCGAAGCTGCAAGCGGTCGAGCAGGATTCCCGTACCTCCCGAGTAATCGACGAGCACGTCGCTCTCGCGAAGGTCGCCTGCCAGCTGCTCGACCGTGAGGTCGAGGTTGCGGTACCACCCGTGGTTCTCGACCGTGTCGTAGTGGAGGCCGAACGCGTCGACCGGCTGGTCGACCCAGGCCTCGTCGGGGATGCGCGGGAAGTCCTCCCCCCACGAGAAGACCGGTCCCCGGTCGCGGGCCAGGTCGGTGATCGGACGGCTGGCACTCACATGGGCGGTGAGCAGGTCTGGCACGCGGCCCGGAGAGAGCCGGCCCCAGCCGCAGGGGGTCGCCACGCCGAACTCGCCCGCGAGCCGGTGGGCGGCGTCGGCCAGCTCGACCGTCTCGTCCTTCGCGGCGTCCGGCCGGAGGATGCCGAGGTAGAGCTCGGTCTCGGACGGCAGGCGAAGCTCCGCGAGCGGCTCGGCGTCGGTATGGCTCTGTGTAAGCGGAAGGTGCAGCCAGTTCAGCGGCCGGTCGAGGCTCGCCGCGAGGTTGTTGGCGATCGTGACCATGCCGCCGAGACCGGCCCGAGCGTGACGAGGCTCCGCCTCGCCGTGGCCGAGACAAAAGTGGAACCCGAGTTCGATTTCCTGGGGGACGAGCCGGCCGATTCGGCCGAGTCGCTCAAGGACTCCCGTCTCGACGTCGGCGAACCAGACCGAGATGTCACCCTGGAGCATTCCGAACTCGACGTTCGTGTCCCACTGCACCGCCAGCTGGTCGCTCGGAATCTCCGCCAGGATCTGCTCGAGCTCGAGGGACATCGCCGCCTCGTAGGCCGGCTCGACGGCCGCCTGGTCGTCGAGCGCGACGAAGGAGCCGATCGGCGCGAGCGGGGTCGGCAGGCTGACCTGGAAGCGGCATCCGCGCGGAACGACACCATCCCGTTTGAGCAGGCGGAACGTCCGATAGGAGGCGATCGCGGCCTCCGCGTAACCGAGAGAGCCGAAGGCGACGTCGCCGCCATCTTCCTCCTCGCGCAGTTTCAGCCGAGGCAGGGCTCGATACGACTCGGGTGACGGGGGCGCGACCTCGAACTGCGGGCGCGAGCTGAGGACGGGGTACTGCCAGACGATCCAGTCCGCCCGCGGCCCCGTCTCGCCGTCCGGGAGGCGGCGGAGACGGTCGCCGAGCGCCTGCGAGACCGTCGTGAAGACCTCCTCGGCGCTGGCGAGCGGCACGCTTCCGACGAGGTGCACGCCCAGCGGGACGTACAGCTCGGCCGGGTCGATCGCGCGGGCAACCACCGTCTGATCATTGCGTGCCCCGGACGATCTCGTCCGCCTCGACGAGGCGGGCGACGGCAGCGGACGTCGCCACAAGCTTCGGCAGATTTGGCTGAACCATGCGGGTTTTCGGTGTTACAAGCTTTGGTATGCTCGCCCCGGAGATGGAGCCCGCCTCCCGCCAGACGTTCGACCCCGCCGGGGCGGGAGCCGTCTTGGTGGGAACGACCGCAGGCGCGATCGGCGTCGGCGCGCTCGTCGGGTGGGCCGTCGGCTCGTGGACGCTCGGTGCGCTGATCGGCGCCGTCCTCGGGATCCCGGCCGGCGTCTTCGCCGTCTACCGCCGCTACAGGGACGCGTTCTCGTGAGAGAGGTCTGGGCGACTCCGCGGCCCGTTCCGGGACGGCTCGTGCCCGTCGCCGCGGGCGCCTGCGTGATCGCGCTCGCCCTTCCGGTCTTCGTCACCGCAGGCTGGCCGCTTCGCGGCTGGGCGCTCGGCGCCGTCGTCTGGGTCGCCGCGCAAGCGATCGCCCTCCTCCTTTCACGGCTCGAGCTGGGCGCGGATAATCTCGCCGCCGCAGGAGTGAGGGGAGTCGGGATGATGTTCAGGCCGATCGCCGTGATGGTGGTCGTGATCGCCGTCGCTGCCCAGAACGCCCAGGTCGGCGTCGCCGCCGGGCTCCTCTACGCGGTCGCCTACAGCCTGGAGCTCGGTCTCTCCCTGCTCACCTACTTCGGGAGCGCGCCACCGCGATGAGGCATGGGTCGCGCTGGATCACTCCAGGGGCCGTAGGCCTCGGTGCCGTCAGCCTGGCGCTCGTTCTTCCGGCGGTCGCGGCAGCGGCAACCGAGAACGGCGACGAGGAGAAGTTCGACCCCTCCGAGGAGTGGCTGCTCCACGACTGGATTCCGATCCACATCGGCCCCCTCGACCTCTCGATCAACAAGGCCGTCGCGTACCTGATCCTCGGCTCGGTGCTCACGATCCTCCTGGGCTGGCTGCTCATGCGCTGGCGCCTCAAGAGCGACCCGGACCGCCGGCAGACGGTCGGCGAGTGGGTCTACGAGATCACGCAGACCCAGATCGCCGAGCAGGGCCTGCCCACGAAGGCGATCGGACGGTGGTTCCCGTACGTGGCCTCGCTCGCGCTCTTCATCTGGGTCCTGAACATGATCGGGTTCATCCCGCTGCCGATCTCGGACGAGACGTTCACCCT
The DNA here is from genome assembly GCA_035711385.1 of Gaiellaceae bacterium. GTDB lineage: Bacteria > Actinomycetota > Thermoleophilia > Gaiellales > Gaiellaceae > JACDAN01. The sequence continues at coordinate 5,700 of DASTCG010000115.1, read as the reverse complement.
GTTCGGGGTCGAGCTGCCGACGCTGGCGATCTACGCCGCGACGTCGACCCTCTCGGTGACCCTCGCCCTGGCGCTCATGACGTTCCTCTTCACGCACGTGGAGGGGATCCGCGAGAACGGCACCCGCCGCTACTTCGCCAGCTTCATGCCGGGCGGGATGCCGGCGTTCTCGCTCAAGACGGCGGTGCCGCTCGCGCTCCTCTACGCGCTCGAGATCCTCGGCCAGCTCATGCGGCTCGTCTCGCTGTCCGTCCGTCTCTACGCGAACATGCTCGCCGGCCACATGCTGATCCTCACCTTCATCGGGCTGATGTTCGTGCTCGAGAACTACTTCCTGGCGCCGCTCGTCGTGCCGGCCGCGACGGCGTTCTACCTCTTCGAGGTCCTGATCGTCGTCTCGATCCAGGCCTACATCTTCGCTGCCCTGTCCGCCATCTACATCGGCTCGGCGATCGAGCCGGACCACTAAAGGAGGAAGGATGAACGTGGCTGCAATCGTGTTCGCAGCAGCCGACGACGGCGTCGACGCCGGTAAGGCGATCGCGCTCGCCCTCGGCATCGGCCTGGGCGCGCTCGGCGCCGGCGTCGGGATCGGCAACATCTTCGGCTCGATGATCCAGGCCGTCGCCCGCCAGCCCGAGCTCCGCGGCGAGCTCCAGGGGATCCAGTGGCTCGGCTTCGCGCTGACCGAGGCCGTCGTCTTCTACGGCCTCATCGGCGGGCTCCTCGCCTTCGTCCTCGTCTAGCTGCATGAGCGTCTTCGCAGCCAACCCGCTGATCGAGGTCGTGCCCGGTCTCATGATCTGGACGCTCGTGTGCTTCGGCATCACGTTCTGGGTGCTGCGGCGGTACATCTTCGGGCCGGTACAGAAGGCGATCGACGCCCGACGAGAGCGGATCCGCCAGGCGATCGAGGAGGCCGAGCAAGCCCGGAGCGAGGCCCGGCAGCTGCTCGAGGAGCACCGGGCGATGATCCAGCAGGCCCGCGGAGACGCCGAGAGCATCCTGGCCGAGGCGAGACGCGTCGGCGAGTCGCAGCGCGACCGGATGAAGGAGGAGCTCGAGGCCGAGCGCCGGCGCCGCATCGACGACACGACCAAGCAGATCGAGGCGGAGACGCGCCGCGCGCTCGAGCAGATCCGTGCCGAGGTGGCCGACCTGACCGTGATCGCGACGAGCAAGGTCACCGGCAAGGTCCTCACCGAGGAGGATCACCGGCGCCTGATCGACGATGCGATCGGCGAGCTCGACTTCTCGGTCCTGGAGGGCAAGTAGGTGCCGGTCGCCGAGCGGATCTACGCGAACGCGCTCTTCGAGTCCGGGAAGGAACAGGGGAAGCTCGAGCTGGTCCGCGAGGAGCTCGCCGAGTTCCTCCGCGCCGTGGAGCAGGTGCCCGAGCTGCGCGCGCTGCTCGAGAACCCGGAGATCGACACGAGCGACCGGGTCGAGGCCCTGCGCTCGATCCTGGCCGACTTCGACGAGACCGTGCGCAACTTCCTGCTGCTCGTCGCGGAGAAGGGCCGTACCGACGAGCTCCCGGCGATCGCCGGGGAGTTCGAGGCGCTCGTCGCGCGGGACGAGGGCATCATCGACGTCGAGCTCACGACCGCCGTGGACCTCTCGGACGAGGAGGCGAACCGCATCCTCGCCCGCATCGAGGGCGTCTCCGACCGCAAGCTTCGCGCCACCCGCAAGGTCGACCCAACCCTCATCGGAGGATTCGTGCTGCAGGCCGGATCGCATCGCGTCGACGCGAGCATCCGGTCCCGCCTGCAGCTCCTACGCCGTCAGCTGACCGGAACCGGAAGGAGCTAGGACTTGAGACTGCGCCCGGAAGAGATCACGTCGATCCTCAAGGAGCGGATCGAGCAGTACGACGTCGAGACCGACCTCGCGGAGGTCGGCGGCGTGCTGCAGGTCGGAGACGGGATCGCCCGCATCCACGGACTCGAGAACGCCGTCGCGATGGAGATGCTCGAGCTCGAGCACGGGGTCACCGGCATCGCGTTCAACCTCGAGGAGGACAACGTCGGCGCGGCGCTCTTCGGCGAGTGGGAGCTGCTCAAGGAAGGCGAGCCGGTGAAGCGGACGGGGCACGTCGCGAGCGTGCCGGTCGGCGACGACCTTGTGGGCCGCATCGTCGATCCCCTCGGGAACCCAATCGACGGCGGCCCGCCGATCCAGGCGACCGAGACGCGGCCGCTCGAGTTCAAGGCGCCGGGCGTCGTCGATCGCCAGCCGGTCAAGGAGCCGCTCATGACCGGGATCAAGGCGATCGACTCGATGACGAACGTGGGCCGTGGCCAGCGCGAGCTGATCATCGGCGACCGCTCGACCGGAAAGACGGCGATCCTGCTGGACACGATCCTGAACCAGCGTGGCGGCGACGTGATCTGCATCTACGTCGCGATCGGCCAGAAGGCCTCGACCGTCGCGCAGGTCTACGAACGCCTCCGCGATGCCGGAGCGATGGACTACACGATCATCGTCACCGCCGCGGCGTACGAGGCGGCGCCGATCAAGTGGATGGCGCCGTTCGCCGGCTGTGCGATGGGCGAGCACATCATGTTCAACGGCGGACATGCGCTCTGCATGTACGACGACCTCTCCAAGCACGCCGACGCGTATCGCCAGCTCTCGCTCCTCCTCCGGCGACCGCCCGGGCGCGAGGCATTCCCGGGCGACGTGTTCTACCTCCACTCGCGGCTGCTCGAGCGCGCGTGCAAGCTGTCGGACGAGCTCGGCGGCGGCTCGCTGACGGCGCTTCCGCTGATCGAGACACAGGCCGGCGACATCGCGGCGTACATCCCCACGAACGTGATCTCGATCACCGACGGCCAGATCTTCCTGGAGTCGGATCTCTTCTTCTCGGGCGTGCGGCCCGCCGTCAACGTCGGCATCTCCGTCTCGCGGGTGGGAGCGAGCGCCCAGACGAAGGCGATGAAGAAGGTCGCGGGGCGGCTCCGGCTCGAGCTCTCCCAGTACCGGGAGCTCGAGGCCTTCGCCCAGTTCGGCTCGGAGCTCGACCCGGCGACGCAACGGACGCTCGCGCGCGGCGAGCGCATGGTGGCGACGCTCAACCAGCCGCAGTACCAGCCGTGGCCGATGGAGGAGCAGGTGGTGGCGATCTGGGTCGGCGTCAACGGCTACCTCGACGACATCCCGACCCCGCAGGTGCCGCGCTTCCAGGACGAGCTGCGCGAGTACCTCCGGGCGGAGGGGACGATCTACAAGGAGATTCGCGAGACCGGCGATCTCTCCGAAGACGTCGAGGAGCGGCTCAGGAGCGAAGTCGAGAAGTTCAAGCAGAACTTCGCCGTGCAGGAAGAGTCGGTGGTCTAACCGCGTTGGAGACCGTCCAGGACATCAGGCGCCGCATCCGGTCGGTCCGGAACACGCGCAAGATCACGAAGGCGATGGAGCTCGTCGCGGGCGCCCGCCTCAGGCGTGCCCAGGCGCGCATCGAGGCGATGCGTCCGTACGCCGACCGGATGCTGGAGCTGATGGTCGGCACGGCGCGGGCGAGTACGTCCGTCCAGGGCTTGCCGCTGCTCCAGCGGCGCGAGGTCCGCAACGCGGCGATTCTCGCGCTCACGGGTGACCGCGGCCTCGCCGGCGCGTTCAATGCCCAGATCCTCCGGCACGTCTTCACCGTGGAGCGCCGGCTGCGCGGCGACGGCGTGGACGTCCGGTGGCTCGTGTCCGGCCGGAAGGGCGCCTCGACGCTCCGCTTCCGCAGGTACGAGGTGGAGCAGGCGTGGATCGGCTTCAGCGATCGCCCGGCCTACTCCGACGCGCAGGCGATCGCGCACTACATCACGGAGCTGTACTCGGAGGAGGCAGTCGACAGCGTCATCGTCGTCTACAACCACTTCGAGTCACCGCTCGTCCAGCGGGTCGTGGAGCAGGAGATCCTCCCGATCCCCGAGAGCGTGCTCGAGGCCGGCGACGAGACGCCGCCAGCGCTCGTCGGCGACTTCATCTACGAGCCCGAGCCCGAGCAGATCCTGGAGCGCCTCTTGCCCGTGTACGTGGAGACGGAGCTCTACCGGGCGCTGCTCGAGTCCGCCGCCTCCGAGCAGGGAGCGCGGATGACGGCGATGCGAAACGCCTCCAAGAACGCGGCGGAGCTGATCGAGAGCCTCACGCTCGCCATGAACCGCGCCCGCCAGGCGGAGATCACGCAGGAGATCCTCGAGGTCGTCGCCGGCGCCGACGCGCTCACGCAGTCCTAACTCGGCGGCGATCAGGACGTCTAATCGAAGGCGGCGACCCCCCGCCGTTATGCTCTAGATCCTTCAATGGCGCAAAAGGAACAGGGAAGAGAAGTCCTCTCGGCAGGCGCTGGCCTCGCAGCCGAGGTCGCGCTCGAAGGCGGCCCGGGGCTCGGCGAGGTGCAGGCCGTTCGCGCGCGCGGCTACTGGGAGCAAGTCTGGATCCGCTTCAGGAAGGACAAGGTCGCGATTGCAAGCGGCTTCGTGATCATCCTGCTGATCCTTGCCGCCTCCGTCGGGGGCCCGCTCGCCGAGCGATGGCTCGGCCACGGGCCGAACGACATCCATCCGACGCCAGGTGTGGGCGTCGACATGAACCTGGTCCCGGTCGGCCCGCTGACGCACACGAAGGACTTCAACCCCGAGACCGGCAAGGAGGAGGCGATCTTCTTCCCGCTCGGCACGGCGGACACCCTGGGTCGAGACGAGCTGCTGCGTTTGCTCTACGGGGCGCGCGTCTCGCTGGAGGTCGCGATCGGGGCGACGATGCTCTCGATGTTCATCGGCGTGCTCTTAGGAGCGACGGCCGGCTTCTTCCGAGGCGGGATCGACTCCCTGATCTCGCGATTGACGGAGATCGTGATGGCCTTCCCGCTGCTCTTGTTCGTGATCGCGCTCGCCGCGACCGTCGGCGACCGCATGCAGGACATCACCTTCGGCGGCGTCTTACCACCCGGCGTACTGATGCTCGTGGTCGTGTTCGGCATCTTCGGCTGGTTCTACCCGGCGCGAATCGTCCGCGCCCAGGTGCTGTCGCTCCGCGAGAAGGAGTTCATCGAGGCCGCGCAGATGGTCGGCTCGAGCGACTGGCGGATCATCCGGTCGCACCTGCTTCCGCACTTGGTGGCGCCGATCATCGTCTACTCGACGCTGATCGTCGCCCAGTTCGTGCTCTTCGAGGCGGGCCTCTCGTTCCTGGGCGTGGGCATCAAGCTGCCGACCGCGAGCTGGGGATCGCTGCTCTCGACGGCGCCGGAGTTCTACCTGCAGCAGCCGTGGCTGATGGTCTGGCCGGGGGCTGCCGTCCTGGTCACGACGCTGGCCTTCAACCTGCTCGGCGACGGTCTGCGGGATGCGTTCGATCCACGTGGATCGGCCCACTGAGTCGGGCCGACGCGGTTTCATAATCGCCCGCTAACCAATTCTGATCGCGGTCGTCTGATCGGTCGGGACGCGTGTGGCGTCCCGAGTCGGCGCAACCGCCTGTGTCGACTCGAAACGCGGAAAGGAGTCTCATGCACAGACGACTCATGCTCTCGGTCGCGATGCTCCTGGTCGGTGCCGGGCTGCTGGCGGCGTCCGCTGTTGCGGGCCCCTCCACCAGTGCTGCTCCCCAGGCGTCGGGAGCCGGGAAGGCAAGGGTCGGCGGCACGTTCCACCACAGCCTGAGCGTCGACATCGACTACGTCGACCCGGCGCTCGCGTA
>DASTCG010000114.1:0-9085 GCA_035711385.1 Gaiellaceae bacterium | reverse complement strand
CGACAAGCACGCCCTCTACTACCCGGGCGCCGAGCACGAGGAGCCGTTCCGGCTGGTCGGAAACGCGCTCGTCTTCGAGGCCTACAACGGCGTCACCACTCGCATCGAGGCCGAGATCTCGAAGGCCGAGGCGCTGCGCATCGCGCGCTCGATGCGCTGACGGAACCGCCGCGCGCCCGCCGGTGTAGAGACACCAGCGATCAGGAGGTTCCCAGGATGAAGCGATTGGTCATCGTGCTCGCCGCGTTCTGCCTGGCCGCCCCGGCGACGGCCCTCGCGGGCGGCTGGGCAACGGCCGGCCTCGCACCTCCGCCGGAGGGCATCGGTGCGGGCGACCGATGGGACGCGAGGATCACGATCCTGCAGCACGGGATGACGCCGCTCGAGGGCGTCAATCCGACGCTGACGATCCGGAGCGGATCGACGGTGAAGACGTTCAGGGCGGCGCCGACCGACAAGCCCGGTGTCTACACCGCGGCGGTCGTCTTCCCGAAGGACGGCAAGTGGTCGTACGAGGTCTATGACGGGTTCACGCAGTACGGCGGGGCGAAGACGCATACGTTCGGCTCGGTGTCGGTCGGGCCGGGCGGCGGTAGCGGTCTCGGCTTCGTCGCCCTGCTCGCGCTCGGAGCCTTGCTCCTCGCGGCTGTTGCGGTCATCTACGTGCTCTCGCGGCGGCTTCGAGTTCGGGCACCGGCCCCGTCTCACTAGTCCTCTCCACGTGCGGGCGGTCTGAATTTGGGCCGCCCGCACGATTTCCTAACCTCAAACTCCCCCAAAGGGGGAGAACGCGACGCGTCCAAAGGCCGACCATGTGCGGGTAAGCCCACGACCGGAGGCACTGCGGAATGGCCCAAACAGACGTCCACGTCCTCGAGGACACCGAGCACGAGCGCATTCAGGCTTGGCGCGCCGAGGAACTGGAGCGGGCGGGGTACGGGACGCGCGCTGCCGGGCGGCTCGCGGCGCGTCAGGACATCGACCTCCATCACGCCGTCGGGCTCCTCGAGCAGGGCTGTCCCCCCGAGCTCGCCGTCAAGATCCTCCTCTAGACACGCCTCCGCGAGCCAGGTACGGGGACCCGTCCGCTGCGGACGGGCAGAATGCGGCCCGTGATCGCGTCGATCCCGTCTCCGTCGAGCGGCTTCTTCGAAATCGGGCCGCTCGACATCCACATGTACGGCCTGATGCTGCTGCTGGCGATCGCCGTCTGCATCGTCGTCACCGGCCTCCGGTGGACGAAGCGTCCGGGCGGCGGCGACTGGGATCTGCTCCTGCGCATCGCGGTCTGGGCGGTGGCCGCCGGGATCGTCGGCGCCAGGGCCTACCACGTGATCACGAGCTGGTCGGAAGTCCCGGATCCCAAGTGGCAGGGCGTCTTCATGGTCTGGAAGGGAGGTCTCGGCGTCTGGGGCGGGGTCTTCCTCGGGGCGCTGGCCGCCATCTTCATCTGCAGGCGCGCCGGCAAGAGCGCGGCCGTCCTCGCAGATGCCGCGGCGCCGGGGCTCCTGCTCGCCCACGGGATCGGCCGGTGGGGCAACTGGTGGAACCAGGAGCTCTTCGGCAAGCCCACTGACCAGCCGTGGGGCCTGGAGATCGATCCGGAGAACCGACCCTTCCAGTACGCGACCTCGGAGACCTTCCACCCGACCTTCCTCTACGAGTTCGTCTACGTCACCCTGGCGGCCGTGCTGCTGCTCGTTCTCGACCGGTTCATCCGCTTCCGGCCGCCTGCGCTCTTCGCGCTCTACGTGATGCTGTACACGTTCGGCCGCTTCTTCGAGGAGCAGCTGCGGATCGACCCGTCGCACGAGATCGGACCCTGGCGTCTGAACGCCTGGGTCTCGCTCGTCGTCTTCATCCTCGCGACTGCGTTCTTCGTCTACTGGCAGTTCCTCCGGGGCCGCGACCGCCCGCGCCGCCGCGAGCGCGCCCGCGAGGCGCCGAAGGACGCGCCGGCCATGAGCATCCCGAAAGGCCGCGTCCGGCCGCACCGCTAGCGTCCAGGCCCGATGGCGGTGCCGGTCCGCGAGCTCGATCTCGACCTCGAGGCGTTCGAGGGTCCCTTCGACCTGCTGCTCGCGCTCGTCCTCCGGGAGGAGCTCGACCTCGGTGAGGTGGACGTCGCCGGCATCGTCCTCGCCTTCCTCGATCGGCTCGCCGAGCGCGAGGAGCTCGACCTCGAGGCCTGCGGCGAGTTCCTCGTCCTCGTCGCCGCCCTGCTCGAGCTGAAGGCCCGTGCACTGCTGACCGGCGAGGAGGCGGACCTCGAGGATCTCGACCCGGCCGCGGCGGCCGAGGAGCTTGCCCGCCGGCTCGCCGACTACCGGCGGATCAAGGAGGCGGCCGCCTGGCTCGTCGACCGGCTCGACGACGAGAGCGACCGCTACTTCCGCCTCGGCCCGGCGCCGCTCCAGCCGAGGATCGAACGCCGCCTCGCCCCCCAGGACCCGGGTGAGCTCGCCGCGGCGCTCAGGGGGCTGACCGCCGAGCCGCCGGCAGTCTCGCTCGCTCACCTCGAGCTCCGTTTCCCGCCCGTCGAGCAGTTCCTCGGGCGCTTCCGGGCGCTCCTTCGGCGGCGCACCCGCTTCGACTTCGACACGGAAGTGGACGGCCTGACCCGTGTCGAGCAGGCCGTGGCCTTTCTCGCCCTGCTCGAGCTGCGCAAGGCCGGGGAGATCGAGCTCTCCCAGGCCGTCCCGTTCGCGCCGATCCGGGTACGGAGGAACGCCGAACACGAGACGGAAAGGACACGTGCATGGACCGCCCGCTCCGCCTAGTCGCCGCCAACCCGCTCGACCGCCTCGCCCGAACGCTGGAGGCCCTGTTGGTCGTCGCCTCCCAGCCGCTCGCCCGCGAGGAGCTCGCCGAGGCATCGGGCGAGGACGTAGAGCGCGTCGAGATGGCGCTGGGGCTGCTCACCGAGCGCTTCCACGAGGGGCGCAGCGGCATCGTCCTCGAGCAGGTCGCGGGCGGCTGGGCGCTCCGCGCCTCGCGCGAGGCGGCCGAGGCCTGCAGCCGCCTCTTCGAGCGGCCCGTCGAGCGGGGCCTCTCGCAGGCCGCGATGGAGACGCTCGCAGTCGTCGCCTACCTCGGTCCCTGCTCCCGGCCCGAGATCGCGCGCCTGCGCGGAGTCGCGGCGGACTCGGTCGTCGCCGGTCTCGTCGAGCGCGGCCTGATCGCCGAGGCCGGCCGTGAAGACGGCGGCGCCGTGCGCTACCGCACGACGCCGCTCTTCGAGCGCGTCTTCGGGCTCGAGAGCCTTTCGGTCTTGCCGAGGCTCGACGACCTCGGCGACGCAGAGCAGATCCGCGACCGCCTCGAGGCGGTCGCCGAGCGGCGCCCAGCGTAGGTCGTGCGTGCTGCGGGCGCGCTCGCCGTCGTCCCCGGCCTCGTCGTCGTCGCGCTGGTTCTGCGAGCCGCAAGCGACGACCGTTACTACCAGGACGGGCGCTCATATTGGGAGACGCACGGCGACCACCGCGCGTTCTTCGTGCTGATGGTGGGAGTCAACGTGGTCGCGGTTTCGGCGCTGATCTCGACCGCGATCCGGGATCGGCCAGCGCTCTGGATCGGCGTCGTCCTGGTGTGCATGGGGCTCGTGGCCGGCTTCGCCGGATTGGTCTCGATCACGGCGAACTAGCCGTGCATAGCATGCCCCGGTGCCTGGAACTGAGCCTCCGGCGATCGAGGCGCGCGGCCTCTCCAAGACGTACCCGAGCGGCGTCCGGGCGCTCGTCGGACTCGACCTCGCGGTCGCGCGCGGCGAGGTCTTCGGGTACCTCGGCCCGAACGGCGCCGGCAAGAGCACGACGATCCGGCTCCTCCTCGACCTGATCCGGCCGACTGCCGGCAGCGCGGCGATCGCCGGCCTCGACACGCGGCGAGACGGCGTCGAGGCGCGTCGGCGGATCGGCTACCTGCCGGGCGACCTGCGGCTGAACGACCGTCTGACCGGCCGGGAGCAGCTCGACTCGCTGGCGCGGCTCCGCGGCGGGGCGGACCGCGCGACGACGGACGACCTCGTCCGGCGGTTCGAGTGCGTCCTCGACCGGCCGATCCACGAGCTCTCGAAGGGCAACCGGCAGAAGCTCGGGCTCGTCCAGGCCTTCATGCACCGCCCCGAGGTGCTGATCCTCGACGAGCCCACCTCGGGGCTCGATCCGCTCAACCAGGAAGAGTTCCGCGGGCTGGCACGTGAGACGGCCGCGGAGGGCCGGACGGTCTTCCTCTCGTCGCACTCGCTCGAGGAGGTCCAGCGGATCGCCGACCGCGTCGGGATCATCCGCAACGGGCGCCTGATCGACGTCGACTCCGTCGCCTCGCTGCGCGAGCGCTCGCTTCGACAGGTCGAGATCCGCTTTCGCGAGCCCGTGGAGCCATCGGTCTTCACGACGGTGGACGGTGTGCGCGTCCGGAGCGCGGACGGCTCGACGGTTCGGCTCGCGGCACCGGAGACCGCGATGGACGCGATCGTGAAGGAGGCGGCGAGACACCGGATCGCCGACTTCGTCTCCGAGCCGGCCGACCTGGAGGAGATCTTCCTCGAGCTCTACCGGGAGAACGATGGGGGCGGCTGAGCTCGTCAACCGCGGCCTCCGGGACCGCATCCGGGCGCTGATCGCCTGGAGCATCGGGATCGCCGCGTACGTCGCGCTGCTCGCGGCCACCTTCACGTCCGTCAAGGGGTCCGAGAACTTCGAGAATGTCGTCGAGGACTATCCGTCCGCGTTGAAGGATCTCTTCGGCCTCTCCGACGTCCTCCTCACGACCGGGCGCGGCTACATGGACACGGAGCTCTTCAACCTCATGCTGCCGCTGCTCGTGCTCGTACTCGCGATCGGAGCCGGAAGCCGGACGATCGCCGGGGAGGAGGAGGCGGGGAGGCTCGAGCTGCTGCTCGCCTACCCGCTCCGCCGGCGCAGCGCCGTGCTCGCGAAGGGAGTAGCCGTCGCCCTCGAGGTCGCGGTCGTCTCGGGCGTCGCCTTTCTCACGATCGCGGCGTTCGATCCCGTCGTCGGGCTCGACCTCTCCTTCGAGCGCCTCGCCGGCGCCTCGCTCGCGCTCGCGCTGCTCGGGATCCTCTACGCGTGGCTCGCCGTCGCCGTCGGCGCAGCCCGTCCCGGGCGCGGGCTCGCGATCGCGATCCCGGCGGGGTTCGCCGCCGTCGGCTATCTGGTGAACGGCCTCCAGGATCTCGCCTCCTGGCTGAGGCCGTTCCGGTTCGTGTCGACCTTCTGGTGGGCGGGCCAGTCACCGCTCTCGACGGGCGTCCGCTACGGCGGCTGCCTCGTGCTCGCCGCCGCGGCGGTCGTCGCTCTCGCCGCCGGCGCGGCCTTGCTCGAGCGCCGCGACCTCCAGGTCCCCTGAAGGAGGGTTGGCGGAAAACCGGCTATGCCGCCAAGCTGCGCTACGAGCGATTTCCCGCCAATCCCTCCTAGGGCGCCAGTCGGTAGAAGCGCCAGAAGTCGTGCGCGATCGGCACGACGCTGACCTCGGAGAACCCGGCCTCCTCCGCGTACCGGCGGAACGTCGACTCGCGCATCGCCGTCCCCGTCTCGGCGGACGGTTGCTCGACGCGACCGACCGGGAGGCAATGCAGGATCGACCACCCGTACATCACCCGCTCGACGTCGTCGCCGGGTGCCGTGAACACGTCTGCCACCTTCTCGTCGGCCACGAGCGCCACGCCGCCGTCGGCGAGGAGGTCCCGGATCGCGGCGAGCGCCTCGACCGGCTTCGCGAGGTCGTGGATCGCCTCGAACACGGTCACGAGGTCGTAGCGATGCGCGAGCGCGGGGTCGGCGGCGTCGCGAACCTGGAAGTCCACCCGCTCGCCGAGGCCCTCGGCCGCGACGGCGGAGCGGGCGAGCATGATCGACTCCGGGTCGAGGTCGAACCCGTCCACGTGCACACCGGGATACGCCCTGGCGATCGAGATGCTCGACCAGCCGGTGCCGCAGGCGACGTCGGCGACCCGAGCGGAGCCGGAACGCAGCCGCTCCTCGACGTCCGGCAGGGCAGGAAGCCATTCGGAGGCGAGCAGGTTGATGTACTGCGTCCGGTTCATCTCCCCCTGCCCCTCGAGGAAGTCGGCGGGATAGGCGGAGTAGGGCACGCCCTCGCCCGAACGGAAAGCCGCGAGCACCTGGGGTAGCGGCTCGACCGTCCCGACCGTCATCCGGGCGAAGGCCGCCATGTAGTTGACGCTGTCGCGGTCGAGCAGCACCTCGGCGTGTCCGGGCGGGATCCGGTAGCGGCGGTCGCCGGGCTCGGCGCTCACGTCCTCGACCTCGAGCACGTCCCCGACGGCTTGGTGCTCAAGCCACTCGCGGACGTATCGCTCGTCGCAGCCGGTCGCCGCCGCGACCTCGGCCGGGGTCGCGGCTCCCCCCGCGAGCGCCGCGTAGAGACCGAGCCTGTCGCCCATGTAGACGGCAAGCAGGTCGTTGAAGCCGAGAACGGCCTGGAAGAGTCGCTCGACGAGCGCATCGCGGCGCTCCGTGTCGGCCGCGGCCACCCTGCGACTTTAGATGAGGGAGGAGATTTCTCCTAGCGCGGCGACGGCGTCGAGGTCGTCGTGGACGACGTGCTGGAGCATGACCCGCTCGACACCGGCTGCTTCGAACTCCCCGAGGCCATCGACGAGGTCGCCCGTGCTGCCCGCGAGCCCGCGGCGACGCAGCGCCTCGAACACCTCGTCCGGGGAGCCGGACCCGGGATAGATCTCCACGAAGCGCCGTGCATGGTCCCGGCCGAGCAGGAACGGGGTCATCAGCGAGAAGCGGAGCGAGGCCGGATCGCGTCCCACGCTCTCGCAGGCCTCGTCGAGCTTCTTCCGACGGCGGCGGGCCTCGGCGGCGTCGACGCCGAAGGTGTTGTACTCGTCGGCGAAGCGGGCGGCCGGCTCGGCGGTGCCGCGCCCGGCGCTCCCCCCGACGATCAGCGGCGGCCGCGGTCGCTGGACGACCAGCGGATCCTCGCGCAGCTGCCGGTCGACCCGCTCGACGTGCTCGGCGAGCATCCGCAGCCGCTCCCTCGTCGCGTCGAAGGGGATGCCGAAGCGCTCGTGCTCCTCGGTCATCCAGCCGGCTCCCATCCCCACCTCGACCCGGCCGCCGGAGACGTGGTCGGCGGTCGCCGCCGCCTTCGCGACCACGGCGGGGTGCCGGAAGGTGACGGGCGAGACGAGCGTGCCGAGCCGAAGCGTCTCGGTGCGGGCGGCGAGCGCGCCGAGCAGCGTCCACGCGTCCGTGGCCGGGCGCGCCGGATCAGTCGGCGAGAGGTAGTGGTCGGAACGGAAGAGCGCGCCGAGGCCGTGCCGCTCGCAAGCCGCCGCCAGCGCGAGCCACTGCTTCCAGGAGACGCCCTCCTGGCCCTCGACCATGAGCGCGAGCTGCATCCAACGCAGCCTAGAGCGGCGAAGGCGGGACGGATGCGGCGCTAGCCTCGAAGCTCCTCGGCGATGTCGCGCCTGTCTTGTCGCTCCCACACGGAGAGAACAGCTGCGAAGACGAGCCGCGCACCGGCTCGTCGTCGAGCCGCAGCTCCACGTGGAGGCCACCGGCGCCGCCGATCGTCCTGAAGTGCTCGCGGAAGCCGAAGGCGCGCGTGAGGAACGCGACCGCCGCCTCGGCGTCCTCGGACAGCAGGTAGGGCGTGATCTCTGTCAGGACCGGCGTTCAACGCGTCCACCCGGATGAGAGCGGTCCAGGGGCGGTTGAGAGGGCCGCGCGCCTGCCCCCTACCACGCGCGGCCCTACTTCTCGCGTACCCCAGAGACGTTAAGGGTCCATGAACCGCGTCTTTAGGACTTTCGGTAACCGTTCCGTTATGCGGCTGAACGCGTACCTCGCGCGGGCCGGGGTCGCCTCCCGGCGAAAGGCGGACGCGCTGATCCAGGCGGGGCGTGTCCGGGTCAACGGCGAGCCGGGGCAGCTGAACACGTTCGTGGAGGCCGGCGACCGGGTGGAGGTGGACGGGCGGCCGGTTTCGCCGCAGCCGCTCGCCTACGTGCTCCTGCACAAGCCCGCGGGCGTCGTGACGACCGCCGCGGACCCCCGGAGCCGCCCGACGGTCGTCGGGCTCGTCCGGCACGCCTCGCGGGTCGTCCCCGTCGGCCGCCTCGATGCGGACACGACGGGCGTCCTGCTCCTCACGAACGACGGAGAGCTCGCTCACCGGCTAGCCCACCCGAGATACGAGGTGGAGAAGGTCTACGAGGCCGAGGTCGAGGGGGAGCCGTCCGACGCGGCGCTTCGGCAGCTCGAGGAGGGCATCGAGCTCGAGGACGGGCGGACCGCCCCGGCCCGCGCCCGCCGCCTGGGCCCCTCCCGGGTCGAGCTCGCCCTCCACGAGGGACGCAACCGGCAGGTCAGGCGGATGCTCGAGGCGGTCGGCCATCCGGTGCGGAGACTGCACCGGAGCCGGTACGCCGGGCTGACCGTGGACGGCCTCGAGCCGGGAGCATGGCGTGAGCTCACCGCAGGCGAATTGGCGGCGTTACGCTCAGTCCGATGATCGTCGACTGCGCCGTCTACCAGAACGGCAAGCGGGCGCCGAGCGAGGTCCCGCTCGACGAGACCTTCGAGCAGAGCCGGGCTCCGAACTCCTTCGCGTGGATCGGCCTCCACGACCCGAGCGAGGAAGAGTTCGAGCGCGTGCGGCGCGAGTTCGACCTCCACGAGCTCGCGGTCGAAGACGCCCGCAAGGGTCACCAGCGCCCCAAGCTCGAGGTCTACGGCGACTCGCTCTTCCTCGTCCTGAAGACCGTGCGGTACGCCGAGGACCACGTCGAGTTCGGCGAGATCCTGCTCTTCATGGGCGACGGGTTCATCGTGACCGTGCGTCACGGGGAGACGCCGCTCCACCAGGTACGCGAGCGGATGGAGAGGCGTCCTGACCTGCTGAGCCAGGGGCCGGCCGCCGCGCTCTACGCGATCGTCGACCGGGTGGTCGACGACTACCTCCAGGTGATCCAGGAGCTCGACACCGACATCAACGAGGTCGAAGCGGAGGTCTTCGACGAGGACACGGAGAACCCGGCGCAGCGGATCTACCGCCTGAGCCGTGCGGTCGTCCACCT
>DASTCG010000113.1:0-10835 GCA_035711385.1 Gaiellaceae bacterium | reverse complement strand
GCTGCGACTCGGGCCAGCTCGCGTCCGCCTGCTCCCCGTCCTGCGTCGTCTCCTCGGGACTGGCTCCGTGCTTGTGCGCGATCTCGTTTGCCGTGTCCTCGCCGTACGGCCCGAAGGCCTGGTTTTCCCGTGAGCTCATCGCGACGAGGATGCATGGCCCGTCCCCTGCGCCGATGATCACGTGCTCGGTCTTGGGCGGGCAGTGGACGAAGTCCCACTGCTTCAGCGGCCGCTCCTGTCCCTCGACGACGAGCAGCGCCTCCCCTGAGAGGACGAGGAACGCCTCCGCCTCGGTCTCCCAGTGGTACATCGAGTTCGGCTCGCCCGGCTCGAGTACGGCCAGATTGACGCCGAGCATCGGGAAGAGCGTGTCGGCTTCCCACTCGGTCTTGCCGGTGAAGCTCACGCTCTGCCGGCCGGGGCGGGCGTTCCACCTGGCGTCGCGTGCGTTCAGGACGAACCAGCCCGCGGTGGCCGGGACGAGCCCGGCGTTCGTCTGCTCCAGCTTGGCCTCGGGGACATCCATGACGGATGTCTAGCTGATCACGAAGGTGACCGTGACAGGGCGATCTGCTCGCTGCCGACCGTCTTCCGGCCGGGTGGGCCTCGCGCGTACAGCGCTCGACCGCTCGACCTGACGACGAGGGCACTTGCTCGCCGACACGGCGCTAGATGACGCCGTGGCGAGCGTGCGAGTGGCGGGACGTGTGGCGGCAGCTCCCGCGGCCGCGGCCTCGGAATGCGGGAAAGCCGCCTAGCATCAAGGGTTCGGCGGGGTGCCGGAGCGGTCGAACGGGGCGGTCTTGAAAACCGCAGGCGGCCGAAAGGTCGCCCGAGGGTTCGAATCCCTCCCCCGCCGTTCATGTGCTGCCGGCGACGACGGCTGCGACAGTCCGCTCCCGAGTCAGGCGGACACCGGACCGCTCGGGGTGCCGCGCTCGAAGTGCAGGCTCACGAGCTCGCCGGCGCTTCGCACGTGCTCGACCATGCGACGACGGGCCTCCTTCGGGTCCCGCCGCTCGATCGCCTCGAGGATCGCATCGTGCTGCTCCACGTTCTCCTCCAGCAGCCGCGAGCTCTGCGAGAGCGCCGTCCACGTGAGGTCTCGCGGGAAGCTTCGGTGCAGGTTCGCGATCGTGTCGTTCAACCGTCCGTTCCCGGCAGCGTCGAGGATCGCCTGGTGGAACAGGTCGTTGGCCTGCACCCAGACGCTCTCGTCCTTCCACGGCGCGGGCCGGCGCGACCGGCGTGCGATCAGCGTCGTCACCGACGTGCGGAAGAGCGCCTGCGCCTCGCGCAGCCGGACGAAGTCGCTGTCGCTGATCCGTTCGGCGGCGAGCCTGGCGGCGAGCCCCTCGAGCTCCGCACGAACCTCGTAGGCCTCCCGGATCTCCCGGGCCGAGGGGCCGCGTACGACGGCGCCTCGGTTCGGGAGCAGCTCGACCAGTCCCGTGGCCTGAAGCTGGCGCAAGGCCTCGCGCACAGGCGTCCGGCTGACGCCGAACTCCTCCGCGAGCGCCTCCTGCCGAAGCCGTGTTCCCACCGGGACGTCGCCGCGCAGGACCTGCGCCTGAATGGCGCCCGCCAGGCGCTCGACCGTGCTCATGGCCCCTCCGCGCGTGCGTCGCGGACGAGTCGGATCCCGACGAGAGCGAGCAGGACTGCGAAGGCCGACCGGAGAACACCGGCCGGAAGCGAGAGCGCGAGCAGGGCGCCCGCCGCCGCTCCGGCCGCACCGACGGAGCCGAGCGCGAGTGCGACGGGCAGGTCGCCGACATCGAGGCGCCGGAGCGCAAGGCTCCCGGCGAGCGCGGTCGGCAGGATCACCAGCAACGAGGTCGCTTCGGCCTCGTGTTGGCCCATACCGACCGCGAGCACGAGGAAGGGAACGAGCAAGATGCCTCCGCCGACGCCGAGTAGACCGGCGAGCACCCCGGTTGCGACTCCGACGCCGATGAGGGCCACGAAGAGAGCGCCGGTGGTCAGTGTCCCACCACCATGAGCGTTGCGACGATCAGCAGGAACACGCCGAAGGCGAGCTTGAGTCTCCGTTCGTCGGCTCGAGCCAGCAGCCGCGCGCCGGCCTGGGCGCCGACGATCGAGCCCACGGCAAGAGCCGCCGCCTCCACGACGTGGATCTCTCCCGCCGCGCCGAAGGTCAAGACGCCTGCGGCGCTGATCGGGACGATCGCTCCCAGCGAGACGGCGTGCGCGTTCCGCTGACCGAGGCCGGCCACGAGCACGAGCAAGGGAACCAAGACCACGCCGCCGCCGACGCCGAGTAGGCCGGAGAACAGCCCGCCGGCGAGTCCGATCGCCCCCAGGCGCCCGTAGTACGTACGAGACGAGAGGGCCACGTCCACGAGCCAACTGTACCAGGCATTGGATCCAATCAGGTTCAGAATGGATACATATATGGTAAAGTCGCGGCCGGCTCGGCCTTTGCCAGGGAGCTGCACCAAACGTCAGGAGGGGACTGAATGAACAAGATTCGCACCCGCCCAGCCCGGGGTGGGCTTGTCGCGCTCGCCGTCGTCGCGGTCGGGCTGCTCGCGACCGGTGCCGGCAGCTCGGTCGCCGCCGAAACCGAACGGGTGGCACGCTGACGATCGGCCTGGCGGAGGATCCCGACGCGCTCGATCCGACGCTGGCGCGGACCTTCGTTGGGCGCATGGTCTTCCTGCACATGTGCGAGAAGCTCTATGACCTGTACGCCAGGCTTCAGATCACTCCGAAGCTCGCCGCCGGAATGCCCGCGCTGTCCGGGAACAAGCGGCGGATGACGATCAAGATCCGCCGTGGCATCCGATTCAACGACGGGACGCCGCTGGACGCCTGCGCAGTCAAGATCTCGCTCGACCGCCACAGCGCACGGTGTAGTTGTTGACGACGTCGACCGAGGTGATCGGTGAGATCTCGCTGGCACGCGCAGACCCGGCGAGCGTCCTGCGTTCGGGACACCGGGCGGCGACCAGCAGGACCAGTGGTCGCTCCACGTCTTCCTCAACCACGTCCATTTCGGGCTCGATCTCCAGGCCTCGATCGACGCGCCGGAGTTCCACACGGACCACTTCCCGTCCTCGTTCTTCCCGCGCCAGGCGAGCCCCCGCTCGCTCTCGCTCGAGGCGCGGTTCGGGGCCGAGGTCGTCGCCGACCTGCTTGATCGCGGTCACGATGTCGCGGTGACCGACGACTGGTCGTTGGGGAGGGTGAGCGCAGTGGGACTCGAGGATGGCGTGTTGAAGGCGGGCGCGAGCCCGCGCGGCATGCAGGGATACGCGGTGGGCCGGTGACGCTCGTTCGGGCCGACCACGTGGTCTCACGCGAGGACGTGATCTGGTCGTTCGGCCCGGAGCTCGAGCCGGTTCTCGCGGTTCAGCCGGGAGCGACGGTCCGCCTGGAGACGAACGACTGCTTCAGCGGGCAGATTCGCAGCGAGGACGACCTTGTGACGGAGATCGACTTCGAGCGGGTCAACAGCGCGACCGGCCCGGTCTCCGTGGTGGGAGCCGAGCCCGGGGACTCTCTGGTCGTCGAGATTCTCGACGTCCGGCCCATCGATTGGGGGGTGGCCACCCTCATCCCGGGCTATGGACAGCTGATCGAGAAGGTGCGCTCGCCCGTCACGCGCCTCTTCAAGGTTCAGGACGGGTGGATCGAGATGAACGATCGCGTTCGCTTCCCCACGCGGCCGATGGTCGGCGTCGTCGGCGTCGCGACAGGCGGCGAGACGCTGACGAACGGCCTCGCCGGACAGCACGGGGGGAATCTCGACAACCACCTCCACGGTCCGGGGGCCCGTATCTACTTCCCCGTCCGGCAGCCGGGGGGCCTCTTCGCCGTCGGGGACATGCACGCCTCGATGGGGGACGGGGAGATCTGCTTCACGGGTGTCGAGATCGCCGGCGAGGTGGTCGTCCGGTTCGGCGTGCTCAAGGGAAAGCAGGCGCGCTGGCCGGTGACCGAGCTCGCGGACCGGTGGATCGCCCATGCCACCGCCGAGGACTTCGGAGACGCGCTCGAGCTCTGCTCCGAAGAGGCGGCGAGGCTGCTCGTCGACGAGTGGGGGTTCACCCTCGAGGACGCATTCATCTTCCTCTCCGTCGCCTGCGACGCCGGGATCGCCCAGGCCTGCCGGCCTGCACCGCACTTCGGCGCGATCGCCCGCTTCTCGATCCCCAAGCTCGACGCGACGCCGCGCCCGTTCGCCGAGGCTCGCTGACCTCCAACGTAAAGAGAGAACGAAGACGACGTAAGAATTGCGTTAGTCGCAGGTGCTTTCCCGGCGGTTTCGAACAATGCTGGGAGTGCGGCAACGATCACAGGAGGCACCGATGAAACGACTGTTGCCTGCGGCCACGGCGGTTCTTGCCCTCGCGGCGCTGGGATCCGCGTCGGCCGCCGACCACTCCGTGGCGATCACCCGAACGGGCTTCGTCCCGGCGGACGTGACCATCGCGGCGAACGACTCCGTCACCTGGAAGAACACCGACACGGTCGCGCACCGGGTCGTCTTCGACAAGGCGCCGTGCAGCCTCACGATCCAGGCCGGTGCGACCGGCTCGTGCGTCTTCCGGGCGGGAGGGAAGTTCAACTACCGGGATCCGTCCCAGGGCGGCGGGTTCCGCGGGACCGTGACGGTGACAGGGCCGCGAAGCTCCGTCACGCTCTCGGCGGGCCGCGCCATCACGACCTTCGCGGCTCCACTGACCCTCTCAGGGTTCGTCTCCAACCAGCAGGCGGGCGAGACGGTCACCGTCGAGAGCCA
Organism: Gaiellaceae bacterium; assembly: GCA_035711385.1. Lineage (GTDB taxonomy): Bacteria > Actinomycetota > Thermoleophilia > Gaiellales > Gaiellaceae > JACDAN01. The sequence goes on along the minus strand of DASTCG010000113.1, from coordinate 6,067 downwards.
GGAGTGCGGCAAGACGTCGTTCACACGGGTCGCCACCGTCCCGACTGCCGCCGCGGGCGCCTGGACGCTCCTCGTGAGGCCCTCGCTGAACACGGTCTACCACGCACGCTGGCGCACCACGACGAGCGCGGCCACGACGGTCAAGGTTCAGCCCCAGATCCGGCTCAGCCGGGTCCGTACGCGGTTCACCGCGCGTGTGACGGCCGCCCAGGCGTTCACGGGCAAGGTCCTCGTCTTCCAGCGCTACCGCGCGGCGGTCAAGCGGTGGGCGACGCTCAAGCGCGTGACGCTCGGAGCGTCGAGCACACCTGCCGCGGGGACAGTCGTCACGCAGGCGCGGTTCCGGGCGCGGTTCCGCCGGGGCTGGAGGCTGCGCGTGCTCCTCCCTCAGCCACAGGCGGGCAGCTGCTACCTCGCGGCTGCGAGCAACACCCTCCGCATTCGCTGAGGTTCCGTTCCCAGCCGAGGCGAGAAGGGCGCCGGTCCGGCGTCCTTTCTCGCTTCGCCTCGCCAGTACGAGTTGCAAGTTGGGCGCCGGGATGCGATAACTTCGCGCCACTGCGGCTCCAACGAAGGAGCTGACGATGACGGATCGCCCGGAACCACAGGAACGAGTCCCCGCCGACGACGCCGATCGCTCGGAGACGCCGCCGAGCGTCGGAGGGCGGGTGAACGCGATCATCGAGGCGGCCGAGGCGGCGGCCGGCGAGATCGAGCGGGACGCGCGGCGCCGCGAGAACGAGGTTCTCGAGGCGGCCGAAGCCAAGGCGGCGGCCAGGATCGAACAGCTGACGCGCGAGGCGCGGGTGCTCCGCGACGAGGCGGACACCTACGCGCGCGACATGCGAGAAGCGGCCGACTCGTACGGCACGCAGCACCGGCGCAGCGCGGAGGCCGAGGCCCGCCGCCTGCTCACCGACGCGGAAGAGCGCGCACAGAAGATGCTCGAGGACGCCCAGGGCGAAGCGGAGCGGATCCACCGCGACGTCGGCGAGCGGCACGAGCGGCTTCGACGAGAGGCGCGGATGCTCGAGGACAGGCGCCAGCGCGTGGTCGAGAGCATGCGCGACCTCGCTGCTCAGTTGCAGGATGCGCTGGCCGAGCCGCTCGAGAGCCGTCCTGCTGCCGACGAGTCGCTCGTCGAGGTGCTCGACGTCGACCGTCGCCGCTGAGCAGGCCCGCTGAGGGGCCCGCGAACCGAATCGCGGGCCGCTCCGAATCTCCGAGAGACAGGATGGCCCCGTCCACGGAGGAACCATGAAAGACCGATCAACGGCCCAGACGCTCGCGCTCGTCTGGGGCATCGCCCCGGCGGTCGACCGCACCGTGACGACCTAGGCCAGCTCCGGACCGTTACGGCCGCCTCCGCGCGCCGAGGCGGCCGTACCCTTGCCCGGCGTGGACAGCGACCGGCAGATCCTCGAGCACCTGGAGCCCCACGTCCGCGAGACGAAGGCGGACGGCGCCGCCGCGATGCTCGCCTTCGTCGCCCTCGACAAGCTCGACTTCGCCGCGGCGGAGCTGAGCGCCGCCGTGCGGAGGGCCCTGCTCGTCCTCGCCGCGGGCGGCGACCTGCGCCGCGAGCTGCACCTGGACGACGGCGCGGTCGCCGGCCTCGCCGGTGACCTCGACGACCCGGAACGTCGGGCGGAGCTGAGCGGCGCGCTGCGGGAACTCCGATCGGCGGCGGACGAGTTGCCCGCGACGGCCGCGGTGCTCGACGAGCTGCTCGCCGACCCCGACCGGGCCTGGCGCGCGCTCGCCACGGCGATCCTCGCCGACGAGCTCACGGACGAGGGATAGCCCTGGAGGGTTGATGCGAAATTCGGCCGCAGTCGGGGGCGCTCCAGACCAAGCCGGGCAGTGCGGTCGTTCGCGGCGCGTAGCAGCGCTACGTGTCGCGGGCGAACGCGCTGATCCGGCGCCGCGTTTGGGGCGTCACCCGGCCCGGCCGAATTTCGCATCAAGCCTCTAGTCCGTCCCCCGTCCGGGGTCAACTTTCACGCGCGGCTGCCGATTGACCGAGCGTTCTGCGGTAATCGACAAGGAGGGGTCGTTGCGCACGCTCGTCGCGCTTTCGATCGCGGTCGTCAGCTCGCTCGCGCTCGCCGGACAGGCTCCCGCGTCGCAGCTGATCGACCGGAACGCCACCAACATCAAGCTCAAGGTCTCGCGGGACGGGAAGGCGATGGTCAGCTACAACGCCCACGGTCGTCGCTGGAACGTCCTCGCGTGGGGCGCGATCAACGCGCTCCACCCCAACAAGGTTCGCAAGCAGGTTCAGTTCCGGCTCGACCGCGCGGGCGGCTGGGGCACGTTCGGCCGGAAGCTGCGGTTCGCGAACGCGTGCCGGCCCTACGAGGGTCCGGAGCTGGTGCACGTCGTCACCGCCTGCAAGGCGCCCGACGGCTCGTACTGGGCGCTCCAGCAGTGGCAGCGGTCGCTTCCAAATCTCGGGCTGCTCCCGTGGCTCCCCGAGCAGCGGGCGTGGGCGCTGCACCTCTCGCACTGGAGGGGCCCGCTCGCTGTTCTCGACGGATACACGGATTGGTCGTGGAGCGGACGGTTCCACCACATCTTCGGCCGGCTGACGTATCTCGGCCGGCCGGTCCACGGCTGGAAGACGAACCGGTTCGGCGCCCGGAAGGACAAGTACGGTCGGCTCGTGTACCTGGACACCTTCGGGTCGAAGTACGGCCCCGGCTGGCGCCGCGAGAACTCCTTCGTGACACACGTCGGCACCGGCGCCTTCTGCTACACGTTCCGCGCCCGCAACCCGCTACATGGCGGATATACGCATCCCGCGGGCTACTCCGGCGGGATCCGCGGGCCCGGCAACGGCCAGGCCTACCGCATGACGGTCGAGGGGCCGGGTGTGACGCCCGACGTCAAGTGGGAGGGCAGGGGCCTTCCCGCCTTCGATGCGGGGAACCCCCAGCTCGTGGAGTACGAGTCGTCGATGAACTCGATCCTCGACGGCCTGCACGACAGGCTCTGCTCGCATCACTAGCTCGACCAGCCGGAAGGATCGTTAGAGTCGGCGCGCGGGGGGTCCCGTGCGCCGACTCGTTCTCGTCGCCATCACTGCGCTCGTGCTCGCGCCGCCGGCGGCGGCGTCGCAGCTGATCGATCGTGACGCCACCGGCATCCGGCTGGCGGTCAACCGCAGCGGCAAGCTCGCCGTGCTCAGCTACCGGGCACACGGACGCGGCTGGCACGTCCGAGCCTGGGGCGCGATCAACGCGCGCTTCCCGAACCCGAGCGTGCCGCAGGTGCAGTTCCGGATCCGGCGGGACGCACGGACGATTCGAAATCACTGCCGGCGCTACGACGGGCCGCCGCTGCCATGGCTCGTCGAGGCGTGCAAGGCGCCCGACGGCTCCTACTGGGCCGTCCAGCGCTTCCGGCGCCGCACGCCGAACCTCGGCTACCTCGCGTCGAGCCCCGAAGAGCGCGCATGGGCGCTGCACCTCTCGCACTGGACGGGTCCTTTGGCCGTGCTGGAGGGCTGGACGGACTGGTCCTGGAACGGCCGCTTCCACCACCTCTTCGGGCGCCTCACCTACCTCGGGCGTCCCGTGCACGGGTTCCGGACGAGGAGGAGCGGCGCCCGACTCGACAAGTACGGACGACTCGTCTACCTCGACACACTGCGCTCGCGGTACGGGCCCGGCTGGAGGCGCGAGAACTCCTTCGTCACGCACAAGCCGACGGGCGTCTTCTGCTACACGTTCCGCCCGCGCGGCGGCCGCCGGGTGGCCGGCAACGGGCGCCGGTACCGCATGACGATCGAAGGCCCCGGAGTGACGCCCGACGTGGTTCGCTACCTGGATGGGCTCCCGAGGTACAACCGGCACAACCGGGCCCTCGTCCACCACGAGCAGACGATGAACGCGCTCCAGGATCGAGTCACTGCGGGCGACCGGCTCTGCCGGAAGCATTGAGCGAGGAGCTCCGCGGGGTGATGCGCCGCTTCCCCGCCGGAGTGTCCGTCGTCGCGGTGGACATGGACGGCGAGCGGCTGGGCCTGACCGTCGGGACCCTCGTCTCGCTCTCGCTCGATCCGCCGCTCGTCGGGTTCGCAATCAAGCGCGATGCGGCGCTCCACGAGCTGCTGCGACGCTCCGGCGCCTTCGGGGTGAGCCTCCTCGCCGCCGGCCAGGACGCCGTCGCGCAGCACTTCGCGCGCGGTGTGCCGCCGATCGCGCTCTGGGAGGGGATCGAGGTGCTCGACCGGCCGGGACCGCCGCTGCTCGCAGGCGCGGTCGGCTGGCTGCGGGGGCACGTGCTGGCCGAGTATCCCGCCGGCACGCACACGTTCTTCGTGGGCGAGGTGGACTCGGCCGATCCGGGGCCCTCCGACCGTCCGCTCGTCTACGTCTCGCAGTCGTACATCGGGCTTTGATCGACGCCGTCGTCTTCGACCTCGACGGGCTGCTGCTCGAGACGGAGCAGGTCTGGGACGAGGTACGGGAGCAGCTGACGCGTGAGCGCGGCGGACGCTGGAACGACCGGGCGCAGGCGGACATGATGGGCATGAGCTCGACGGAATGGTCGCGCTACATGCACGACGAGCTCGGCCTGGCCGAGCCGCCCGAGGAGCTCAACCGCCTCGTCGTCGAGCGGATGCAGGAGCGGTACCGGGACGACCTGCCGCTGATCGACGGCGCAGTCGAAGCCGTGCGCCGGCTCGGAGAGCGGTGGCCGCTCGGGCTCGCCTCGTCGTCCAACCGGCCGCTGATCGACCTGGCGCTCGAGCGGATGGGCGTCGCCGAGCTCTTTCGCGCCACGGTGTCGTCGGAGGAAGTCGAGCGTGGCAAGCCGGCGCCCGACGTCTACCTGGAGGCGGCGCGGCGGTTGGGCGTTCCGCCCGAGAGGGTCGCCGCGGTCGAGGACTCGGCCAACGGGATCCGGTCGGCGAAGGCGGCCGGGATGCGCGTGATCGCGATCCCCAACCCGCATTTCCCCCCGCCGGACGACGTGCTCGCGCAGGCGGACGTCCGGCTCGAGGGGCTCGCCGAGCTTACGCCTGACGCGGTCGAATCAGCGTCATCCCGTCCCTGACGGTCAGCATCAGGCACTCGACCCGCTCGTCGCCGGCCACGTGGTCGTTGAAGGCCTTGATCGCCCGGGTGTTCTCGTCCCCGTCGTCCTCCACGACGCGCCCGGACCAGAGGACGTTGTCGGCCACGATGAAGCCGCCGGCGGCGAGCCGCGGCAGCACCGCCTCGTAGTAGCTGACGTAGCTCGCCTTGTCCGCGTCGATGAAGACGAGGTCCCACGGGCCGCCCAGCTTCTCGATGGTCTCCACTGCGTTTCCGATCCGGAAGTCGATCAGGTCGGCGACTCCCGCCTCGGCGGCGTAGCGGCGCGCGACCTCGGTCGTCTCCGGGTTGACGTCGAGACTCGTGATGTGGCCGCCGTCCGGCAGGGCGAGCGCCATCGAGATCGACGAGTAGCCGGTGAACGTCCCGATCTCGAGCACCCGGCGGGCGTGGGAGAGCTTGACGAGCCAGGCGAGGAACGGCCCCTCGAGGGGCCCGACCATCATTCCGGGTGCCGTCGTCGTCGTACGGGTCTCCTCCTCGAGCCGCCGGAAGAGATCGGGATCCGGCGTCGAGTGCTCGATCGCGTAACCCTCGACCTTCTCGTCGACCAGGCTCAATCGATCCTCCCGACGAGGACGCAGGCGTTGTGGCCGCCGAGGCCCATCGCATTCGAGAGCGCGACCTCGACCTCGGCGTCGCGCGCCTCGTTGGGCACGTAGTCGAGGTCGCAGGCCGGGTCCGGATGCTCGTAGTTAATCGTCGGCGGCAGCTTGCCGTGGTGGACGGCGAGCGCGGCCATCTGCGCCTCGATCGCGCCTGCGGCGCCGAAGCAGTGGCCCATCATCGACTTCGTCGACGAGACCGCGAGCTCGTAGGCGTGGTCGCCGAAGACGTCCTTGATCGCCTTCGTCTCCGCGGCGTCGCCGAGCGGCGTCGAGGTGCCGTGGGCGTTGATGTAGCCGATCTGCTCCGGCTCGACGCCGGCTCGGTCGATCGCCGCCCGCATCATCTCGGCGACG
>DASTCG010000112.1:0-7741 GCA_035711385.1 Gaiellaceae bacterium | reverse complement strand
GAACACGAACCGGGTGACAACGCCGAAGTTGCCGCCGCCGCCGCGGATCGCCCAGAACAGGTCGGGGTTCTCGTCTGCATCGGCCCGCACGAGCCTGCCGTCCGCGAGCACGAGCTCGGCTGCCAGGAGGTCGTCGATCGTAAGCCCGTGCTTGCGGACGAGATAGCCGACTCCGCCGCCGAGCGTGAGGCCGCCGATCCCGACGGAGGCCGTGTCGCCGAGGCCGATCGCGAGATCGTGGGCACCAGCCGCCACCGTCACCTCGCCGGCGGTCGCGCCGGCTTCCACCGATGCAACTCGATGATCCGGATCGATCTCCACCGCCTTCATTCGGGAGAGGTCGAGGACGATTCCCCCCTCGCTGACGCCGTGTCCGGCGGAGCTGTGTCCGCCGCTCCGAACGGCAAGCTCGAGCCCGTGCGCGCGCGCCAGCGAGACCACATATGCGACCTCTCCGGCGTCGACGGGCCGGACGATGACGGCCGGCCGCCGGTCGAAGCTCGGGAAGAAGACGGCGCGGGCCCGGTCGAACTCGGCGTCGTCCGGGGCGATCACCTCGCCTGCGAGGTCGGCACGGATCTGCTCGATCGAGATGTCAGACTGCTTGATCGTCGTCACTGGAAGCTCCTTGCTCTGTTTACCGTCTATGACGTAGACGTATGGCGGAACTCATCGGGGACAACGCCATGACGCACCGGGCTATGCCGTGACCGTTTGAGGAAAGACGTCCGAGAGTTCATTCGCCGCCTCGAGGCGGCCGGCCTGACCGTCGAGGCGACGCCGGGCCACTACCGCGTCCTGCGCGACGGCAAGCCGCTCCGGAAGGCGAATGGGATGCCTTTCATGCTCCCGTTCTCGCCCGACACCACGCGCTGGCGGCGGTCGGCGACCGTCGAGCTGCGCAAGCTCGGCATCGACGTCTAGACGCGGCCGACTGCGCCCTCCGCGCATTCGTGATTACCATGCGGCCCTCGACGAACAGGCCAGGGCCGCGCCCGCGCAGGTCTCCGCGCGTCCCGACAGGTTCTCTCTCCCCTCCATGCCGCCCCGCTTCCGCAGCCGTCTGCTTGCGTTCGCGCTCGCCGCGTCCGTCTTCGGCTGTGCCGCTCCGACCGCGTCCGCGCGGCTGGACGGCCCGTTCCGCCGCGAGCCGCCGGAGCCGAGCGTCGGCCAGCGGGCGGCCACGATCGCGCTCAGGGCCGTGGGCGTGCCGTACCGCTGGGGCGGCTCCTCGCCGGCGAGCGGCTTCGACTGCTCCGGGCTCGTGTACTGGACGTACGGCCGCCTCGGCGTCTCCGTTCCGCACAGCTCCTACGGGCTCTACGGGCTCGGCCACAGCGTTCGCCGGTCGCGGCTGCGACCAGGCGACGTGCTCTTCTTCACGGGCCTCGGCCATGTCGGGATCTACGTCGGCAGGGGCCGGATGGTCCACGCGCCGCAGTCGGGTCGCACGGTCGAGGTCGTCGCGCTCGACCGGTCGGACTACGGCCTTCGCCTCGTCGCTGCGCGACGTCTCATCTCCTAGCCGTCGGGGCTAAGGTTGGATCGTCAACCGAAGGAGGGAGCAGTGATCGCTCGCATCGCCACCTTCGAGGGCGTAAATCCCACCGCCGACACGAAGCTCATGGAGCGGGCGGAGGAGATCGTGAAGCCGATCATGCGCGGGATGACCGGCTTCCAGGGCCACCTCGAGCTCATGGACCAGCGCTCCGGGAAGGCGCTCTCGATCAGCCTGTTCGACACCGAGGAGAACGCATTGGCCGCCGAGTCGACGTTCGACCAGGAGCTGCCGAAGGCGCTCGGAGAGATCATGGAGCAGTGGTCCGGCCGCCGCGTCAGCGTCGACCGCTACGAGGTGATGGCCGAGGACCGCATCGGGACGACCGTCTAGAGGACCGGGTCCTCGAAGCGCACGCCGCGCGCGTTCGCGTCGCCCGCCGCGAACTCGACCATCCGCTCGGCCTCGAGCTCGACCTCGCGCCGCTCGCCCTTCGTCAGCCTTCCGTGAGGACGGATCGCCAGCACCGCCGTGGCCTTCCCCTCCCGCTCGAGCCACCACGTCGCCCGCAGGACGCCGTCCACGAGCAGGTTGTTGACGAACCGGCCCGGTGCGCGCATCGCCTGCCAGGGGAAGTCTTCCGGGACGATGCGCCGCCGGTCGGCGTGGCCGAGGAGGACGTTGTCGTACTCGCCGAGCAGCCGGACCGGGGCGGGGCCGGCGGGATCGGGCCTCGGCGCCTCGGGCAGGTCGAAGAGCTCGCGGCCGTGCTCGTTGCGGAACGTCGCGAGCGTGGGGCGCAGCCGCTCGACCGCCGCCTTGAGCCTCGTGAGGCCCGACCAGCTCTGCACGTCCAACACGGACGCCGGCCCGAACGCGCGCAGGTAGCGGACGACGACGTCGTCGGCGGACGGCTCTTCCTGCGGGACCAGGCCCGTCCAGGACTCGAGCGTCGCGTAGAGGGCCCGGCCGCTCGCGCCCCAGACGCCCCGCGGCGGCACCTGCACGAGCGGCACGTAGACGCGGGCGGCGTTGCCGATCGCCTCCGGGTCGTCGCCGATCCCGCGCTCGACGAGCCGCCTGCCGAGCTCGCGCGCGCCGAGCGGGCCGTCGGCGAGCAGCTCTCGGGTCGCGTCCGCCAGCTCCGCGGGATCCGCCCCGCCCATGCGCCGGCCGAAGGCCCCGTTGTGGCCGCGCTCGACCACGACCTGGACGAGCGGACGGAGGAGGAGCGCATCCCGGACGGTGACCAGGTGCACCGTCCCGCGCATGAGCGTGAGCCGCACCAGCTCGCGCCCGGTCAGCAGTCCTCCGATCTCGTGCGGGTCGAACGGCTCGAGCCGCGACCAGAGCCCGTAGTACGGCGGCAGCGTCGCCTGCGCCTGCAGGCCGACGAGGTGCTCGATCGCGTCGCCGAGGGGCATCGCCGCCCGCCGCAGGAGCAGCTGCCGATCGAGCAGCGCCCGGTTCAGCGCACGGCGACTGAGAACCTCGCCGCTCAGTCGATCAGCTTTCGCTCCATCGCGTAGATCGCGATCCGCCACATGAGGATCCCGAAGACGGCGAGATAGCCGAGCCGGGCGAAGTCGACCCAGCCGTCCCAGCCGTAGAGCACGCAGTCGCGAACGAGGACGACAAGCTGATGGAGCGGGTTGAGCTCGGCCAGCGCCCGGATCACCGGGGGGAAGCCGGTGAGCGGGAAGAACGAGCCCGCGAGCAGGAAGAGCGGCGTCAGCACGGCGCTGACGATGTAGTTGAAGTTCTCGAAGGACTTCGAGAAGCCGGCGACCGAGATGCCGAAGTTCGCCCAGCCGAAGCCTCCGATCCAGGCGACGAACGGCACGGCGAGCATCCCCCACGCCGGGTCGAGCCCGAAGAACATCGCCACGATCATCGGCACGCACCCGTAGACGCCGGCCCGTGTGGCGATCCAGATCGCCTCCGCGCTCACGAGCTCCTCCGTGTCGACGGGCGCCGCGAGGATCGCGTCGTAGGTGCGCTGGAACTGGTACTTGACGAACGTGCCGAACATGCCGGGGAAGGCGCTCGAGAAGAGAACCGCCGTCGCGACCGTCCCCGTCCCGACGAAGTCCACGTAGTCCAGGCCGCCGACCCTGCTCACGATCGACCCGAAGCCGAAGCCGAACGCGAGCAGGTAGATCGTCGGCTCGACAGTCGACGAGAAGGTGCTCGACTTCCAGTAGGACGAGTAGTTCACGACCTCGCGAACGAGCACGCCGGTCAGCGCCGAGCGCTCGAGCCGGCCGATGCGAGGCGTCTTGGCCGCCGCGGCCACTAGGCGATCTCCTCGCCGGTGAGGAGCACGAAGACGTCCTCGAGGTTCGCCGGTCGCCGCTCGCCCTCCAAGCCCTTGAAGCCGTCCACGTTCAGGATCGAGATGCTGGTGCCGGTCCTTCGGGTCCGCATCCCGGCCGCCGCGGCCTCCGCCTCGACCTCGGCGAGCCTTGCCGGCGGCCCGTAGACCTCCAGGACCTCATGGCCGGCGTGCTCCATCACGAGCTCTGCCGGGGGACCCGCGGCGACCGCCTTGCCGTGCGACATGATCAGCACGGTGTCGGCGAGGCGCTGCGCCTCCTCGATGTAGTGGGTCGACATCAGGATCGTCGTGCCCTCCGAGCGAAGGGCGTCGATCAGCGCCCAGAGCTCCTGACGCACCTGGGGATCGAGCCCGACCGTCGGCTCGTCCATGAGCACGAGTCGCGGACGATGGATCAGCGCCCGCGCGATCAGGAGCCGGCGCCGCATGCCACCCGAGAGCTTGTCGACCCGCGAGTCCCGCCGGTCGACCAGCTTCGCCATCACGAGCGCACGCTCGATCGCCTCCTTCCGCTCGCCGCGCGGGATGCGGTACAGGTGCGCGAACACGAGCAGGTTCTGCTCGACGGTCAGGGTCGTGTCGAGGTTGTCGAGCTGCGGAGCCACTCCCAGCTGTGCACGCGCCTGCTTCGACTCCTCGGGGAGCTTGAAGCCGAGCACCTCGATCTCTCCCTCGTCCGCGATCGACTGGGCGGTGAGCAGGCGCATCGTCGTCGACTTGCCGGCCCCGTTCGGGCCGAGCAGCCCGACGCACGTCGCCATCGGGACCTCGAGGTCGAGGCCGTCGACGGCGGTGATCGGCCCGTACCGCTTGACGGCCCCGCGCAGGCGGATGGCGAGCTCGCGCGACACCGGCTCAGGATGCCTGGACCGGGCTCGACGGGACCACCGTAGTCTTGCCGTGGGAGCATGACCTGGGGTCGCATCGCGCTCTGTCTGGCACTCGCCCTTTCCCTCGGCGGCGGTGCCGCGAGCGCACAGTCCCGCTCCCGCTCGCTCGGGGTTCCGTGGGACGGCTCGCTGGTCGGCGGCGTCCAGCTCGCCGCGCAGGGCCCGCATCACTTCACGTGGGACTCCGTGCTGAAGCGCTCGCCGAACCGGGGCTGGAGGCGCTACGGGAACGCCCGTCTCGTGCAGACGATCGGGAGGGTCGTCGCCGCGTACGCCGCGGCCAATCCGGATGCCGCCCGGGTGGGCATCGGCGACCTCTCGCGCAGGAACGGCGGGAGCTTCGGGCCGCGCTTCGGCGGGATCGGCCACGCCTCCCACCAGAACGGGCTCGACGTCGACGTGTACTACCCCCGCCGCGACGGGCGGGAGCGTCCGCCGGGGTCACCGCGCCAGATCGACCGCCCGCTCGCCCAGGACCTCGTCGACCGCTTCGTCGCCGCCGGTGCGGCGAAGGTCTTCATCGGCCCTCACACAGGGCTCCGGGGACCGCCGGCCGTCGTCGAGGTTCTCCCCGCGCACCACGACAACCACATGCACGTGCGGCTCCCGGGCGACGGTGTCCGGTCGGCGCCGCTCGGCGTGAGCACACGCCGGCTGCCCGTCCGGGCCTTCACGCTCGGATCGGGCCGGCCCGCGATCCTCGTCGTCGGTTGCGTCCACGGGAACGAGTGCGCAGGAAGCGTCGTGGCGACACGCCTTCTCCACGAGCCCGCGCCTCGGCGCGGCTCGATCACGATCGTGCAGGACCTCAACCCGGACGGCCACGCAGCGGGGCGGCGGGCGAACGCGCGCGGCGTCGACCTGAACCGCAACTTCCCCGGGACGTGGCGGCCGCTCGCCACCGCCGGTCCTGCTCCGGGCTCGGAGGTCGAGACCCGCCTGGCGATGGGGCTCATCCGCCGGCTACGGCCCGATGTGACGATCTGGTTCCACCAGCCGCAGGCGCTCGTCCGCGCGTGGGGCCGGAGCGTCGGAATCGGCCGACGGTACGCCCGGCTCGCAGGGATGCGCTTCGCGCGCCTGCCCTGGCCGCCCGGCTCGGCCACCGCGTGGCAGCACCGCACGCTCCCCGGGTCGCGGGCGTTCGTCGTCGAGCTGCCCGCGGGCGAGCTCGGGATCCGGGAGTCCGGCCGGTACGCCCAGGCGATCCTCCGGCTCGCTGCTCTCAGCGCGGTTTCCGGCGCGGGAGCGGGTACGGCGCCCGTCCCTCGCTGAGCATGGCGACGAACTTCTCCACGCGGCGGGCACGCGTCTCGGGCCGCTTGGCGTCGTGGATCCGGTAGAGGATCGCGTACCGGTTCCGGCTGTCGAGCTCGGCGAAGAGCGCTTTCGCCTTCGGGCTCGCCTCGAGCGCCTCGAGCAGCTCAGGCGGCGGCGCGACCGTGCTCGGGCTGTCGTAGGCGGCCTCCCACCGACCGTCCGCCTTCGCGCGCTCAATCTCGGCGAGGCCCCCGGGCTGCATCCGCCCCTGCTCGATCAGCGCCGTCGCCCTGCCGCGGTTGATCTTCGACCACCTGCTTCGGGCCTGTCTCGGCGTGAAGCGCTGGAGGAAGTACGTCTCGTCCAGCCTCCGCCTCTGCCCGTCGATCCAGCCGTAGCAGAGGGCAACCTCGAGCGCCTCCGGGAACGTGACGGTCTCGATGCCGGAGCCCTTTTTCGCAAACTTGACCCAGAGGCCGGGAGACGTCGCGTGATTCCCGTCGAGCCATCGCTCCCAGGCCGCCCGGCTCGTGAATCGCTTGGTCTGAAGCTCCTCGGCCATGGCACGACTCGCCGAGAAGCTACGCGATGCGCCGAGCAATCCGATGAGTTCTTTCCCTCCAGCGCGTCATAGAGGGGTGATGACGCAGAGCGTGGCCGAAGCGGGAGCACTCGTCACCGCGGCGCGGGCGGGAGACGAGGCGGCCTTCGCTGCGCTCGTCGAGCGCTACCGGCGCGAGCTCCAGGTGCATTGCTACCGGATGCTGGGCTCGTTGGAGGACTCCGAGGACCTCGTGCAGGAGACGTTCCTGCGCGCCTGGCGAAGGCGCGAGTCCTTCCGGGGCGATTCGTCGTTCCGCTCCTGGCTCTACGGAATCGCGACGAATGCCTGCCTCGACGCGCTCGCGCGCCGCCGGCACACGGTGTCGCACGCCGCCGAGCGGCCGCTCGCCGAGGTCCCGTGGCTCCAGCCGTATCCCGACCGGCTGCTGGAAGGCGTCGCCCCGAGCGAGGAGGAGCCCGAGGCCGAGGTCGTCGCGAAGGAGACGATCGAGCTCGCGTTCATCGCAGCGATCCAGCTCCTTCCGCCCAGGCAGCGGGCCGTCCTCATCGCACGGGACGTGCTCGGCTGGTCGGCGGCCGAGTGCGCCGCGCTGCTCGAGACCAGCGTCGCGGCCGTGAACAGCGCGCTCCAGCGGGCGCGCGGCACGCTGAAGCGGCACCTTCCCCGGCGACGGGTCGAGTGGGCCTCCGGCTCCAACCCGAGCCGGGAAGAGCGCCGCCTGCTCGAGCGCTACGTCGAGGCGACCGAGCGCGGCGATCCCGCGGCGATGGTTCGACTCATCCGAGAAGACGCGTTCTGCGCGATGCCGCCGACTCCGCAGTGGTGGGTCGGCGGCCGGCGGATCGTCGACGCCTGGGTCGAGGGAGGGTTCGGCGACGACTCGTGGGGGCGGCTGCGCTGCGTGCTCACACGGGCCAACGGGGAGCCCGCAGTCGCCGCCTACGTCAAGCGCGCCGGCGACTCGGAGTACCGGCCGCTCGCCCTCGACGTGCTGCGGATCGAGGACGGGAAGGTCGCGGAGATCATGGTCTTCCCGCTCGACGAGAAGCTGCTCGCGGCGCTCGACCTCCCGCCCACGCTCTGATGGGCCCCCCGCCCGGGTTCGAACTCCGGGCGGTCTCGGTCGAGGCCGGCGGCGACCGGATCTCCAACGAGGCGGAGTGGCGGGACGCCCTCGTGATGATCGCGCG
>DASTCG010000111.1:0-35999 GCA_035711385.1 Gaiellaceae bacterium | reverse complement strand
GTCAGGCAGCTGGAGCTCTCGGGCCAGCTCGACTTCCTCGAGCTCCCGTATCACCAGGCGATCCTGCGGGCCGAGATCCCGCTCTCGATCGGCGCCGGGATCGGCCAGTCGCGGACGATGATGCTCCTGCTCCGCAAGGCGCACCTCGGCGAGGTCAGCGTCACTGTCTGGCCACGGATCCTCAAGGACATGTGCGCGAGCCGGAACATCCGCGTCCTGGAGTGACCCGCGGCCCAGGGGTCGACCTCTACTGGCTTCCGCTCGGGGCGGGCGGGCACTTCGTCCGGCTGAACGGGCGCCTGTTCGAGGCGGTTGCCGCACGGTTCGAGCGGCGTCCGGCGTGCGACCTGTACCACTCGGCGCTCGAGGTGCGGGTGCCGGAGGGCGTGTTCGTGATCGAGCAGGCGCCGGTGCGCGACCTCGAAGGGCACGGACGCGGGGTCATCGCAGAAGGTGCCGTCGGAAGCCGGTTGACGGGGCGTTTTCGGCTCTTCCGCTACGAGGTTCGGTGCTGGCGCGACGGTGTGATCCCCGATGTCGACGAGGCCGTCGAGAGCCCGCGGCGCCTCACGGACGACGCAACCGTCGCGCGGCGGGTGCTCGAGCTCGCTCCTCGTGTTCCGACTGCGGTCTGGGGCCGCGACGAGCTCGGCACAGGCGAGATGTGGAACTCGAACTCGGTGATCGCCTGGCTCGTCGCGCGGAGTGGCCTTCCGGGCGAGTCGATCCGGCCTCCGGCAGGCGGACGCGCGCCTGGGTGGAGTGCCGGGCTCACGGTGGCCCGCCGTCGAAAGGACCGTGAGCCCTAGCTGAGCTCGTCCGCGTAGTGGGGCTGCAGCTGCCGGTACACGGTGAGCCCGGGAACGCCGGCCCGGTTCGTGTACGGGTACTCGACGAGCCCGCCGGGACGGCGGTCGCCGACGGCGCGGCGCTCGTTCTCGACCGCGTGCTCGACGCAGATCGTCGGGCAACCCTCGTCGGGCTCGAACACGATCGCGCCCTCGTTGACGTCGAAGTCGTAGTGGACGACCTCGTACGCCGCGAGGTTCGGGCACCCCTCGACCGAGCAGCGGTGCGTCTCGACCCACATCGCATGCCTCCTTCGTTCGTCCACCTCGACGTTGCCGCACGCAGCCGGAAACGGCATCGGGGTCGCCACTGACACCGCTCGGTGAGACCACCCCATGTGGCGTAGCCTGAGTAGTCAGCCGAAGCGGTCTGCGGGCCGCGACCGATGTCCGAGCGGAGGTGAGCGGAGACACTGGAATCGTGAGCGATCGGCGACACACCTTTTCGGTGCGGGAAATCGGCAGGGAGATCGCCCTGATCGCGATGGCCGCGCTCGTCTACTTCGGTGTCCGCGGCCTGACCCAGGGGAGGGTCGACCACGCGTTCGACAACGCTCACCGCCTGCTCCGTCTCGAGCGCGAGCTCGGAATCGCCTGGGAGCAAGGGCTGCAGAGCCTGATCCTCGACCACCGGTGGCTCCTGACGGCCACGAACTGGGTGTACGTGTACGGCCACTGGCCGGTGATCATCGGCTCGGGGATCGCCCTGTACGTCTGGCGCCCGGACCGCTACGTCCTGCTGCGGAACGCGATGTTCATCTCGGGCCTGCTCGGGTTCGCCTTCTTCGCGGGCTTTCCGGTCGCGCCTCCGCGGTTCTCCGATCCCGGGCTCGTCGACACCATCACCAGGTACTCGGAGGGTTATCGCGCCCTCCAGCCCCCGGATCTGACGAACAAGTACGCGGCCTTCCCGAGCCTGCACGCCGGCTGGAACCTGCTCGTCGGCATCGTCCTCTTCCAGGCGACGACGCATCGCGCGGTTCGCGCCTTCGCGTTCGCGATGCCGGTGGCGATGGCCTTCGCCGTCGTCGCGACAGCGAACCACTACGTCCTCGACGTCGTGGGGGGCACCGTGCTCGTGCTGATCGGCTATGCGATAGCAAGGTCCCTGAACGCGCGTACAATGCGACGTACACGTGAACGGTCGGAAGCGAGATCCGGGCCGTTCGTCTCACCGCCCATTCGTCATCGCGCACCGGTCCGGCAACTCGCTGCCCGAGTTCCGGACAGCGGAGGCGCTCGGGGTCAATGCGATCGAGGCGGACGTCCACCTGTTTCGAGGGCGCCTCGAGCTGCGCCATCTGAAGACGCTCGGGCCGATCCCGATCCTGTGGGATCGCTGGACGCTCGCAAATCCGCTTCGTGCCCGGCTCGTCGTCGCTGACCTGCTGGCGGCATACCAGGGCGACGCCGAGCTCGTCTTCGACCTGAAGGGGCGGAACCGCAGCGTCGCGACCGAGCTCCTGCGCGAGCTCGAGCCGCTCCTTCGAAGCGGGTCGCGAATCACGGTCTGCGCGCGGCACTGGCCGCACCTCGAGTCGCTTCGCGGGGTCGAGGGGCTCCGCCTCGTGCACTCGGTCGGCAACGCTCGGCAGCTCCGCAGGCTCTGCCGACGCGGTGGGCGGATCGACGGCGTGACGATCCACGAGCGGCTGCTCGACTCCCGGACGGTCCGGGAGCTGCGCGGGCTGGCGGACGTCATCCTCACCTGGCCGGTCAATACCGTCGAGCGCGCCCAGCAGCTCGTCCGCCTCGGCGTCGACGGGCTGATCAGTGACCACCCCGGTCTCGTGCAGCCGGTCGTCGGGGGCTCGGCCTAGCGCCGCCAGTATGTCCACCTTCCTGTCCACCTTCCTGAACACGATCAGCCAGGCCGACATGGACATGGCGCTCGTCGCCCTGACCTTCCACCTCGGCAACCTCGCCTTTCGCTCGCTCGCCTGGCGTAACGTGCTCGGCGCGGCGTACCCCGACCGCCGGGTGCCGCTGCTCGGCATCGCGGGGGCGTACGCCGCGGGCGTGGCCGTCAACTCCTTCACCCCGGCGCGCGGCGGCGACCTCGCGAAGATCGGGCTCGCGCGAACGCGCATCCGCGACTCCTCGCTCGCGACCATCGGCTCCTCGATGGCGGTCGTCTCCGCCCTCGACGCCGTGATCGGTGTCAGCCTCGTCCTGCTGCTCGCAGGCCTCGGCGCCCTGCCGAGCCCGGCCGGCGTCCCGGCGCTCCCGGCCTCTCCCGGAGTGGTCGCCGACCATGCCGGAGCGGCGATCGCCGTTGCGACCGTCCTCGCTGCCGCGGCGTTCGTTCTCGGCCGGCGCCTCACCCCGCGGCTCGTCCGGCTCTGGCAGGACGTCAGGCGCGGCGTGGCGATCCTTTCTGAGCCGCGACGCTACGTCACGGAGGTCATGCCGGTCCAGCTTGCCGCCTGGGGCTGCCGGATCGGTACCGCGTACTTCCTCCTCGCCGCGCTGCACGTGCCGGCGTCGCTGACGGCGGCCTTGATCGTGGTTCTGGTCGGGGGTATCTCGGCGCTCGTGCCCACGCCCGGCGGCGTCGGCACGCAACAGGTGCTCCTGGCCTTCCTCCTTCAGTCGACCGCCTCGACGGCGACGATCGTGTCGTTCTCGGTGGGCATGCAGGCGGCCGTCACGACGCTCAACCTCCTGATCGGCCTCACCGCCGCGATGCTCATGCTCCGCACACTGCGGCCGATCAGCGCGGTCCGGGCGCTGCGCCAGCCCGCCTAGATCCCGACGTCGATCACGGCCGCGCCGCGGATCCGTCCGGCGCGCAGCCGTTCGAGCGCCTCGTTCGTGTCAGCGAGGGAGAACGTCTCGACGTGCGTCCGCACCGGGATGCGGGGCGCGAGGTCGAGGAACTCCTCTCCGTCCCGCCGGGTCAGGTTGGCGACGGATCGAAGCGACCGCTCGCCCCAGAGAAGCTCGTAGGGAAAGGTCGGGATGTCGCTCATGTGGATCCCCGCGCACACGACGCTGCCTCCCTTCCGCAGCGAGCGGAGCGCCGGCGGGACGAGCTCGCCGACGGGCGCGAAGATGATCGCGGCGTCGAGGAGCTCCGGCGGCGCGTCGTCCGAGCCGCCGGCCCACTCGGCGCCGAGCGATCGGGCGAACTCCTGGCCCTCGGCGTCCCCGGCTCGGGTGAAGGCGAACACGCGCCGTCCTTGCGCCTGCGCGACCTGCGCGATCACGTGGGCCGCCGCGCCGAAGCCGTAGAGCCCGAGCCGCTCGGCGTCGCCGGCGAGGCGCAGGGCCCGGTACCCGATCAGGCCGGCGCAGAGCAGCGGCGCCGCCTGGAGCGCCGCGTAGTCGTCCGGCAGCGGGAAGCAGAACCGGGCGTCGGCCACCGCCGCCTCGGCGAAGCCGCCGTCGAGGTCGTAGCCCGTGAAGCGGGCGCGGTCGCAGAGGTTCTCGCGGCCGGAACGGCAGTAGTCGCACTCGCCGCACGCCCAGCCGAGCCAGGGGATGCCGACCCGCTCGCCAGTGCCCTCCACCACGCCGACGATCTGGTGCCCGAGGACGAGGGGGAGCTTCGGCTCGGCGAGCTCCCCGTCGACGATGTGGAGGTCGGTGCGGCAGACGCCGCACGCGAGCACACGGACGCGGAGCTGCCCCTCGCCGGGCTCCGGCTCCGGAATCTCCTCCAGCGCGAGCGGCTCGCGCGGGCGCTTGAGCACCATCGCCCTCACGGCGCTGGAGATCCGCATTGGCCCGCAGGAGCGCGAGGGCGTCCCCGGATGTGTTCCCAGCCGGCGGCGCGCATCCTCAGGGGCGAAAGAGGTGACCCGAGATGTCCACTCACGTACTTGAACGCGGGGCCGATCGGACCGCCCCGCGCACCGCCCTCTCTCCCGCCGCGGCGCAAGTGCTGTGGCTGGCTGGAGGGTTCCTGCTGGCCTTTCTCGTTCCGTTCCTCCTCGCCGACACGTTCGGCATTCCGCGGGACCTCTACTACGGCGTCTATGCCGCCGCCGTCGTCGGCTACGTCGTTCTCTGGGCCCGCGCGACCGGAGTCTCGCTGACCGAGGCGGCCGCGCGGCGCTGGCCGTGGGCCGTGGGCCTCGGCGTGGCGGCCGGGGCGCTGCTCGCGCTCGTCGTGTGGCGGACCGAGGACGCGACGCCGCGTCCCGACGGGATCGGCCTCGTCGCCGCAATCGGCTGGCGCGGCCTCGTCTACGGGGCGGCCGACGGGCTGCTGCTCTCGGCGTTCCCGATCCTCGCGGTCTTCGCGGCGTTTGCCGGCAGCCGGCTTCGTCGTAGCCGGGCCGGAACGGTGCTCGTGGCGCTCGTCGCGCTGAGCGCGTCCCTGGCGATGACGACCGTCTACCACGCCGGGTACGCCGATTTCCGCGGCGAGAAGATGAGCAAGCCCGTTCGGGGCGACGTGGTCTGGAGCGCGCCGACGCTGCTGACCCTGAATCCGATCGGCGCGCCGATCGCCCATGCAGCGATGCACACGGCCGCCGTCGTCCACAGCTACGAGACGGACACGTTCCTCCCGCCGCACCCGACGGATTAGTCCTCGACCTCGACGCTCTCGAGCCGGACGCCGGCGGCGTCGGGGTGCGTGATCACGTCCGACACCTCGACGGCGACCTCCGCGCCTTCCGCCACCGTTCCGGCCGAGGCCCGCTCGAAGTACTCGCGGAAGTGCTCCGGCGTGAAGTGCGAGAGCGCGCCGCACCAGACGCTCACCGCCGTCACGCGCGCGGCGCCGTCGGCCGCCGCCACCTGTTCGATCTGGCGCATCAGCCCGTCCATCAGGGCCTGTTCATGCATCAGCTCAGCTCCTCGAGCAGCCGCTCGACTGCTTCGTCCACCCCACGGGCGACGGCGGGAGTCAGGTCGGCCCCGGCCGCGATGCTCTCGGCCTCGATCCCGTAGAGGACGATCCGCGCGGGCAGCCGCCCCAGCGCCCGGGCGAGCTCGATCGCCTCGCCGACGCCCAGCGTGTGCGTCGAGGCCGCCGACAGCGTCGCCGGCAGCGGCTCGTCCGTCGCGTCGAGCCGGTGCACGGTCCCGGGCGCCGCGCCGGAGCGCACCGCGTCGACTATGAAGACCGACTCGGCGCCGCCCCAGGCCTCGACGAGCGAGACCGGCTCGCCCTCGAGCTCGCGCACGTCGACCCCCGCCGGCGCCAGCCCGCGCATCCGGCGCGCCGTCACGAGCCCGGCGGCGTCGTCGCCCTGCCAGGCGTTCCCGATCCCCAGAACGAGCGTGGCCACCCTCTCAGGCGCGGTCGACCTCGAGCTGCAGGAAGTGGGTGGCGCAGGAGATGCAGGGATCGTGGTTGCGGATCGCCTGCTCGCACCGGAGCCCGAGCTCGTCGTCGGGCAGGTCCACGTGGCGCTCGACGAACCGGAAGAGGTCGCCCTCGATCGCCTTCTGGTTCTGCGATGTGGGCGGGACAATCTTCGCGTCGAGAATCGTGCCCTCGTCGTCCAGCTCGTACCGGTGCCAGAGCGTGCCTCGCGGCGCCTCCGTGGCGCCGAAGCCGACGCCGGCCCGCGGCGGCACCTCGACGAACGGCCGCTCCGGCTCCTCGTACGCTTCGATCAGGCGCAGCGCCTCGTCGCACGCGTAGACCATCTCGACGCTCCGCACGACGATGCTGCGGAACGGATTCGTGCTCGGCGGGGCGAGCCCCACCTCGTCCGCCGCCTCGCGTGCGAGCGGCGAGAGCTCCTCGAATGCGAGGTTGAACCGCGCGACGGGGCCGGTGAGGTAGACGCGACCGTCGAGCGTCGCGTGCAGTGCGTTCGAGCGCTCGACATGCTCCTCGACCACGTGCCGCTGGAAGTCGTGGACGCCGAACTCGAGCCCGCCGGAGGAGCGAAGTCCTCCGCGGTCGATCGGGTACTCGCCCGGCGACGAGAGCGCCATCAGCTCGTAGTCGAACTCGAGCTCCGGCATCGGCAGCGACGCAGTCAGCCGGACGGTCGCGAGCGCGATCTCCCGCGCCCGCTCGAGCGGCTCCAAGAGCGCCGCCAGCTCGCGCCGGGAGGGCGCGCGGTAGAAGCCGCCGACGCGCACGTTGATGGGATGGATCTCCCGGCCGCCCACGACGCGCATCACCTCGTTACCCGCCTTCTTGAGCTGGAGGCCGTCCTCGACGACCTGCGGGTGGTCGCGGGCCATCGCCGGCGCGCCGTCGTAGCCGAGGAAGTCAGGAGCGTGGAGCAGGAAGACGTGCAGCGCGTGGCTCTCGATCCACTCGCCGCAGTAGAGGAGCCGGCGCAGGTCGCGGATCGGCCCGTCCACCGTCACGCCGCAGGCGTCCTCCATCGCGTTGCAGGCGCTCATCTGGTAGGCGACCGGGCAGATCCCGCAGATGCGGGCCGTGATGTCGGGCGCCTCCTGATAGGAGCGGCCGCGGAGGAAGGCTTCGAAGAAGCGCGGCGGCTCGTAGATCCGCAACTCGACGTCAGCCACCTGCCGGTCGCGGATCACGACGCGCATGGCGCCCTCGCCCTCGACGCGGGCGAGGAAGTCTGTCTTGATCGTCCGGCGGCCGTTGCCCCTTTCATGCATGGCGGTCGCCTGCCGCGCGGAAGGGCTCGGCCCCCGCGTTGAACGTCCGGAATGCGCGCCGGGCCGTCTGCCGGCCGGAGCCGAGCTCGAGCCACTGGCGGGTGAGCGAGACCGTGTTCGGAGTCTCCATCGGCCCGAAGCAGCCGTAGCAGCCGCGGTTGTAGGCGGGGCAGAGCGCGCCGCAGCCGGCGTGAGTGACCGGGCCGAGACAGGGCGTTCCGTGCGCGACCATCACGCAGACGTTGCCGCGGCGCTTGCACTCGAGGCAGACGCTGTAGCCGGGGATCGCCGGGCGGCGGTCGTTCAGGAACGCGCTCAGGACCTCGAGCAGCTGGTGCTTCGAGATCGGGCAGCCGTGGAGCTCGAAGTCGACGTGGACGTGAGAGCTGATCGGCGTCGAGGTCGCGAGCGTCGAGATGTACTCGGGGCTCGCGTAGACGACGGACGTGAACTCGCGCACGTCGGCGAAGTTCCGCAGCGCCTGGATCCCGCCGGCGGTCGCGCAGGCACCGATCGTCACCAGCCGGCGCGAAAGCTTTCGGACGCGCTGGATCCGCTCGGCGTCCTCAGGCGTCGTGATCGAGCCCTCGACGAGCGAGAGGTCGTACGGGCCGCCGCGGACGGCGCTCGACGCTTCCAGGAAGTGGGCGATATCGACTTCGCCTGCGAGCGCCAACAGCTCGTCCTCGCAATCGAGGAGGCTCAGCTGGCACCCGTCGCAGGAGGCGAACTTCCAAACCGCGAGCTTCTTGCGCCGCGCCGCCATCAGTGCCCCTTTGGTCGGCTCTGGCGCCGCGTGATCGCGGGCCAGAAGCAGGCATGTATTGCGTGATGGGGCACTAGAGCTCCCGGACGGTGAGCAGCTGCTCGACCGCCGCGTAGGAGAACACCGGGCCGTCGCCGCAGACGAACACGGGCCCGAACTGGCACCGGCCGCACTGGCCGAGCGCGCACTTCATGTTCCGCTCCAGCGAGAGGAAGACGGAGTCGGCGCCGAGCCCCGCGGCGACAAGGCCTGCTGCGGTGAAGCGCATCATCACCTCGGGCCCGCAGACCAGCGCCTTCGCGTGCTCGCGGTCGAAGGACGCCCGCTCGATCAGCGTCGTCACGACGCCGACGGGGCCGTTCCAGGTCTCGTCCGCCCGGTCGACCGTCACGTGGACGTCGACGCCGGCGGCCCGCCACCGGTCGAGCTCGCCCGTGTACAGGAGCTGGTCCGGCGACCGTCCGCCGTAGAGCAGGACGATCCTGCCGAACGCCTCCCGCCGGGAGAGCGCCGCATACAGCGCCGGCCGCAGAGGAGCGAGGCCGATGCCGCCGGCCGCGATCACGAGGTCGCCGCCCTCGGCGAGACCGACCGGCCACGAGGTCCCGTAGGGACCCCGGATCCCGAGCGTGGCGCCGCGCGTTAGCGAGCAGATCGCCCGTGTCGTCGCGCCGCCGATCCGGATCGTGTGCACGAGCCGGTCGCGCCGGCCGGGGTCGCCGCTGACCGAGATCGGTACCTCCCCGGCGCCGAACGCGTAGACCATCGCGAACTGCCCGGGGTCGTAGCGGAAGATCCCGCCGCCCGACTCGGGCTCGAGCTCGAAGGTCCAGGTGTCCGCCGTCTCGCGCCGCCGCCGCCGGATCACGAACGGCTCCGGCAGGTACGGCGAGGCCCGCGCCGCCGGCGTGACTGCAGGCTCAGCCATCCTCGTGGTGGTAGACGTCCAGGAGCTGCAGGCGGGTGGCCTGCAGCCTGCTGACGATCACCTCGGCGAAGCGACGCATCAGCTCGTAGCCAAGCTCGTGGTCGTCCATCGACTTCTGCCGTAGGCACGCCCCGTCGAACGCAAGCCCGCGGACGGGCTGGAGCGCCCGGGCGTCGAGGTGCCAGCGGTAGGGCGGAAAAAGCCACGACCAACCGAGAACGTCCCCGTCGTGGAGGGTCATCAGCGTCGCCGGCCCTCGCCCGGGGACATGGGTCTCGAGCGCCACGGAGCCCGTGCGGATGACGTAGAACGCGTCGGCGCCGTCGCCCTCGCGGAACAGGTAGTCGCCCTCGTCGAACTGCGCGGTGGTCGCGCAGCCCGCGATCGTCGCCAGGTGCGGCTCGGCGAGGTCGGCAAGGAGCGGGATCTCGACGAGCAGCTCTTCGATCGTCCGAATCTTCATCGTGGGTCCTCCCTCAGTGCGGCAGCCTCCTCGGTGATGTCGATGCCGGCGGGGCACCACGTGATGCAGCGCCCGCAGCCGACGCAGCCGGACTCGCCGAACTGGGCGTGCCAGGTGCCGAGCTTGTGGGTCAGCCACTGCCGGTAGCGGGCCTTCGGCGTCGTGCGGACTCCGCCGCCGTGCAGGTACGTGAAGTCGAGGGTGAAGCAGGAGTCCCAGACCTGCCGCCGCTCCGCTTCGGTTCCGGACAGGTCGGTGACGTCCTCGACCGTGGTGCAGAAGCAGGTGGGGCAGACCATCGTGCAGTTCCCGCAGGTCAGGCAGCGCTCGGCAACGTCCTCCCAGCGCGGATGATCCCGGCTCGTCGCAAGCAGCTCCGGGAGGCCGGCGGTGTCCAGCTCGCGTCCCATGGACGCTGCGGTGCGCTCGACGACCAGGTCCGCCTCGGCCTCCTCCTCCGCGGTCGCGTCACGCGCGGCGATCGCGGCGAGCAGCTCGGCGCCGCGCTCCGAGCCCGCGTCTGCGACGTAGCCGCGGCGACCGTCCTCGAGGAGCTCGGTGAGCACGACGTCGTAGCCGAAGGTCGCGCGCGGGCCGGTTCCCATCGAGGTGCAGAAGCAGGTCCCCCCGGCCACGCCGCAGTTGACGGCGACGACGAAGACGCGGCCGCGGCGCGCCTCGTAGGCCGGGTTGACGAAGCGGCCGCCCAGGAAGACGCGGTCGAGCTTCGCGATCGCGTGGAGGTCGCAGGAGCGGACGCCGACGAACGCGACGGGGCTCGTGTCGTCCTCGGGCTCCGCGAGCAGCTCCAGCTCCGCCTCGCCGTTGCGCCGCGCGCGGAAGAGGGTCTGGGTCGGGGGATGCAGGAGCCGCTTCCAGGACTGCGGGCCGACGGCGTAGCCGAAGAGCGCGTCGTCCGCCCGCCGCTTCAGGCGATAGCTCCCGGCGTCCTGCTCGTCGGTCCAGCCGGCGGGAAGGTCGGCCGTGGAACGAATCTCGTCGTAGACGATCGCGCCGTCGGCGACGGTCGGCCCGACGAGGCGGTAGCCGCGGCCGACCAGCGCCTCGAGGAGGCTGTCGAGAGCGGGTTGCTCGAGGAGCTTCACCACCGTCAACGTACGGACGGCCCGGGCCCGGGCCATCCGTGGAATCCCGTCGACCCTATCGCGGAAACCTCCGCTTGCGAAGGCGTCTGCGAGAGGTCAAGCTCACGGGCGAAATGTGTCTGGGCAAGATCGAGCGGCTCGCCGAGGTCTGGGAGGACGGGGGCACGCGGGTCGGACGGGCCGAGTGCGGCGCCGTCCTCTCGCTCGCCTTCGCGCCCGACGCCGTCGTCGGCTCCCACGTCCTCGCGCACGCGGGCGTCGCCGTCCGCGTGCTCGATCCCGGCTCCGCGGAGGACGCGGAGGCGCTGCGGGAGGCGATGCAGGCGTGAGCACACGGGCGACCGGCGTCGCGTTCGCGCTCGTCACCGCCACGATCAGCGGGTTCGCGGTCTTCCTGAACGGCTACGCGGTGAAGCGCTTCGGCGACGCCACCGTCTACACGACCGCGAAGAACGGCGTCGCCGGCCTCTTGCTCCTGCTGCTCGCCATCCCCGTCCTTCGCGCGGCGCCCCGTCGGGGGCCTGCCGGGCGGCCGCGCACGGCCGGCCACTGGCTGGCGCTCGGCGCCGTTGCGGTGGTCGGGGGCAGCGTGCCGTTCGTCCTCTTCTTCGAGGGGCTTGCGCGGGCGACCTCGACGCAGGCCGCGTTCATCCACAAGACGCTCGTGATCTGGGTCGCGCTCCTCGCGGTGCCCCTGCTCCGTGAGCGACTGACCTGGGCGCACTGGGCTGCGATCGCGTTCCTCATCGCGGGCCAGGTGGTCGTGGTCGGAGACGCCGGGACCGTCTCGGTCGGCACCGGGGAGGCCATGATCTTCGCGGCGACGCTCCTGTGGGCGGTCGAGGTCGTCTTCGTGAAGTGGCTGTTGAGCTCGCTCGCGGCGCCGACGCTCGCCGCCGCGCGCCTCGCGCTCGGCACGCTCTTGCTCCTCGGCTTTGTGGCCCTGTCCGGCCGGTGGGGCGAGCTCGCCGGCCTCGGCTCGGCGCAGTGGGGCTGGGCGCTCCTCACGGGCGTCCTGCTGGCCGGTTACGTCGCCACCTGGTACGCGGCGCTCGCCCGCGCGCAGGCCGTCGACGTGACGGCCGTGCTCGTCCTCTCCGTCGTCGTGACCGCGTTGCTCGACCGCGGGTTCGAGGGAACACCCTTCGACCTCGTCGGCATCGGACTGATCGCCCTCGGCGGCACGATCGCGGCGCTCCGCGTGCTGTACCCGCCCCGTCGGCCCGTTCCGGCGTGAGCGCCGGCGCGCTCCTCTTCGCGCGCTATGCCTACCCGCCGAACGCGCTCGGCTACTGCGGCGCCGACGAGAACCGGACGCTGCTCGAGTACGGCGACGCCGGGATCTCGGACGGAGGTCTCGTCCAGCTCGCGCGCTCCTTCGAAGGCGCATGGCCCTACCTCGAGCTGATCGCGGGCGCGAACGGAATCGACGACCCGCTCGACCCCCGCGTCGTCGAGGCCTACTGGGTCGGGAGCTCGCTGCTCGAGCGGGTGGACTGCAGCACGCTCGCCTCACATCTCGACGAGCGCTTCCGCCGGCGGGCCGGGCGATCCTGGGACGTGCTCGCGTCCTCGATCCCCGACGGCGGCGTCCCCCATCACGACTTCCACGTCTTCGGGGTCTACCCCTGGGTCGGGCTGCTGCGGTCCGGCAACGCCGACGAGCCGCTGCGCGTGCTCGAGAGCTGCCGCATCTCGCCGGGCCGCGTGCTCGACGTCGAGGGCGAGGAGGCGGACGTGCTCGCCGAGCCGCTCGCCTGGGACGGTCGCCGGCTCCGGCTCGGCGCTCCTGCCGTCCGCCGCGCTGCCTGGCGGCGAGACGGGCTCGGTTTCCTTCCGGAGCTCCGGGTCGGGGACTGGGTCTCGCTCCACTGGGACTGGGTCTGCGACCGCCTGGAGGCGCGGCAGGCCCGGACGCTCGAGCGGTACACGCGCCGGATGCTGGCCGTCGCGAACCGCGCGACGGCCCCGGCCGCTCTCAGCTGACGAGGATCTCGCGCACGGGCCGGCGCGGCGTCTGGCGCACGGCGGGCCCGCGTCCGAGCCGGAGCACGAGCTGCGGCATCCCCCGGGAGCCGGCGAGCTCCGACAGCCTCGGCCGGAGGTCGTCGACCTCGACGGGCTGGTTCAGGAACGAGGCGGACACGCCGTCCTGGGCCGCTCGCAGCAGAACGTGCGAGAGCGCCTGGCCGGCGGCGAGGCGGTCGCGCGTCGTGTCTCCGGCGGTCCCGAGCACCGCGAGGAGCGGCGAGGCCTCGATGAGCTTCGCGTCGTGGGCCGCGGCGCCCTTGCCCAGGTCGACCGTCCTGATCGCGAGGCGGCTGCCCGGGGTCATGCGCTTCGGCAGGCCCAACGCCTCGCGGGGCATCCCGTCGGAGCTCGAGTTCCGGGATCCGTGCACCCACGACGCCAGCTCCCGGCGGAAGCTCGGATCGCGCATCTGGAGGCGGTCGCCCTCGGCGACCAGGG
This sequence comes from Gaiellaceae bacterium, assembly GCA_035711385.1. Taxonomy (GTDB): domain Bacteria; phylum Actinomycetota; class Thermoleophilia; order Gaiellales; family Gaiellaceae; genus JACDAN01. Next base: position 22,870 of record DASTCG010000111.1, on the reverse strand, counting down.
AGGCGAGCTCGACCCGCGCGTCGCCGTCGAGGAAGGTGAGCCACGCGCCCTCGGATCCGGCCGCGTCGACGAGCTCTCCGAGCAGGTCGTCCGGAAGCTCGTCGGCCAGGAACGGACGGCGGGTCGTGTGTCGCTTCGCGGTCGCCCAGAAGAGCAGGCGCTCATCGTAGGACGGCGGCCGCTCGGCTCCGAGCTTGACCCGGGCGAGCAGGTCGTCGTCGTCGGGGTCGGGCAGGAGCACCACGTCGTCCTCATGGCCGTGGTGCGTGATCGCCAGGCGGAGGTGGTGGAGGAACGCGCCGCAGCTGATCTCCAGCTCCCGGTCGTCCGGATCCGCGACGGGAACCGCCCGCGTCCGGTCGGCGTAGACGAGGAGCGAGTCGTCCTCGGCGCGGACGCGCCACGGCTGGCTGTTGTGGCTCGAGGGAGCCCGGACGGCGTAGCGCAGGAGGAAGACGAGACGGGAGAGCTCGGATCCAGTGAAGGGGAACTCGTCCCGGTCGAGGTCGATCTGCTCGACGGTCTTCAGCTCGGGCCGGCCCGCCTCGTAGCGCGCCATCGCCTCCTCGATCGACTCGACCGTGGCCTCGTCGGTCTTGTGCTCGAGCTGCGGGAGGTAGAGCTCCTCCTCCTTCCGGAGGTGGGCGAGGAGCAGCGCCTCTACTCCGTACAGCGTTCGCTGGAGCGCGTCGGCGTCGCGGCCGTTCTGGGTAGCGAGCTCAGCGATGGACTCGCGCAGGATCGTGTGGTCGAGCTTCATCGTCGCGGTCGCGAGCGGATGGCGGAGCCGGTGAGCGATCTCCGGGTAGAGCCAGCGCTCCTCGGCCTCGGCATGCCGCCACAGGTCTCCACGGAGGAACTCCAGGACCGGTTGCAGCGCCGCCAGGCGGGCCGCGGGGTCGAGCTCGGGGACGAGCCGCGCGATCGCGCCCATCTGCTCGATGTGCGGGCGAAGCTCGTTGTGGCGGTTCCGTAGCGGTTCTGTGGACGTCTCAGCCATGTCCCCGAGTCTTCCGCCTGCGCCCGGCCGAAGAATCAGCGCGGCCGCGGATTCCCGCTGCGGCTTTTCCGAGCCCAGGGGTTTCCCGCACCCGGATCGGCGCCTACGCGGATGCCCTCGGCGACCGCAGGCCCGACGATTTCCGCGATGGGCCGTATCGGCATTGTCGGCTGGGAGCAGGAGACGAACCTCGGGCTCGCCGACGCCTGGCGTGAGCACGGACTGCCTGCGGAGCTCCTCGCTCCGGACGAGGCGGCGCGGGAGCTCGGGCCCGGCGACATCGCGATCGGACGCCTCGACGTCATGCGGACGCTCGACGGCGTCGAGCCCGGTCTCTCCGCTCTGCGGGTGGTGGAGGAGGCTGGCGCGCGCGTCCTCAACCGCCCCGCCGCGCTCCTGGACGCTCACGACAAGCTCTTCACCGCCCGGCGGCTCGTCGCTGCCGGGCTCCCGCATCCGCACACCGTGTTCGTCTCCGCGGGAGTGACGGAGATGCCGCTTCGGCCCCCGCTCGTCCTGAAGCCCCGCTTCGGGAGCTGGGGCGTCGACGTGCTCCGGTGCGAGACCGAGGAAGCGCTGGAGGCGGCGTGGGCGACGGTTCGCTCCCGCCGCTGGTTCCAGCGGCGCGGCGTGCTCGTGCAGGAGCTCATCCCCCCGTGCGGGTTCGACCTCCGGCTGATCGTCGCCGGCGGCCGGGTCGTCGGCGCCGTGGAGCGGGTGGCAGCTCCTGGTGAGTGGCGGACGAACGTCTCGCTCGGCGGTGGCCGGCGGCCCGTCGATCCGCCCCAGGAGGCCGTCCGGCTCGGGCTCTCCGCCGTCGGGGCAATCGGCGCCGACCTCGTCGGGGTCGACCTCCTGCCGGTCGAAGGCGGCTTCGTCGTCCTCGAGCTGAACGGCGCCGTCGAGTTCGACCACCACTACGACTTCGGGCAGCGGGACGTGTACCTCGATGCCGCCGCGGCGCTCGACTTCCTGCCCGCCGAGGTGGCCGCATGAGCTGGCCGGGGCACCTCTTCGACCCGGACGAGGCCGGGCTCGAGACGGCGGTCGTCCGACTCGACCCCGAGCACGTCTGGGAACGCGCGTTCACGGTGGCGCCCCTCGTGCTCATCGGGTCGAAGGAGCCGGACGGGCGCTACGACGTTGCTCCCAAGCACATGGCGATGCCGCTCGGCTGGGGCGACCGGTTCTGCTTCGTCTGCACTCCCCGACACGCGACGCACGCGAACGTCGAGCGCGAAGGGGCCTTCACCGTCAGCTTCCCGCACCGCTTCCAGGTCGTGCAGGCGGCGCTCGCCGGCTCAAGGCGCGAGCCGGACGGCACGAAGCCGAGCCTTCAGGCGCTGCCGACGTTTCCCGCTCGAGCGGTCGACGGCGTGCTCGTCCACGGCTGCTACCTGTTCCTCGAGTGCGAGCTCGAAAGGCTCGTGCGTTTCGGCGACGACACGCTCGTCGTCGGGCGGATCGTCGCCGCGTCCGCGCGGGAGGAAGCCGTCCGCGACCCGGACCGCGACGACGCCGAGATCCTCCGCCGCCTCTCGCCGCTCGCATACGTGAGCCCGGGCCGGTTCAGCGCTCTCTCGGACACACGCTCGTTCCCGTTCCCGGCGGAGTTCAGCCGTTGACCGCCCGGGACCAGGAGCTGCTCGACTGGCTCCGCGCCCGTGAGGGCGAGATGGCGACGCTCCTCCGGGCGCTCGCCTTCGCCGAGTCGCCGTCCCACGAGCCCGGCAAGCGCGCTGCCGAGATGCTCGCCGACGAGCTCCACGCCGTCGGCTACGGGACGCGGCTCGTCGGCGGCTGGAATGCGGGTGACCACCTCTACGCTTGCCCCTCCGCCCGTCGCCGGCATGCACCCTTCCAGCTCCTGATCGGCCACCTGGACACGGTCTGGCCGCTCGGCACGGTGGAGGAGATGCGGCCTCGAATCGAGGACGGCCGTCTGTACGGCCCGGGCGTCTACGACATGAAGGGCGGTCTCGTCCAGCTCGTCTACGCGCTTCGCGCTCTGCGCGAGCTCGGCGAGGAGCCGGTCGTGACCCCCGTCGTCCTCGTCACCTCCGACGAGGAGACGGGCAGCGACGACTCCGTACGCTGGATCCGGCTCCTGGCGGCGGGTGCCACACGGGTCTTCGTGGTCGAGCCGCCCGCGGGCGCCGACGGTCGCCTGAAGACGTGCAGGAAGGGCGTGGGCATGTTCAGGGTGACCGTGCACGGCCGTGCGGCCCACGCGGGGTCGAGCCCGGAGGAGGGAATCAGCGCGATCCGTGAGCTCGCCCGTCAGGTCGAGCGTCTGTTCGCGCTCAACGATGCGCAGCGCGGGATCACCGTCAACGTCGGGACGATCGACGGCGGTCTCAGCCCCAACGTCGTCGCGCCGGAGGCCTTCGCCCTCGTCGACGTTCGTGCTCCCACGCTCGAGTCGGCGGCCGAGATCGAGCAGGCGATCCGCTCCCCCGGCCCGTTGCCGCCGGGTGTGCGCGTTGGCGTCGCGGGCAGCTTCGCGCGGCCGCCGATGGTGGCGACGGCGGGGAACCGGGCGCTCTTCGACCGGGCTCGGGTGCTCGCCCTCCGCCTGGGTATCGACGTCCGCGAAGCGGCGCTCGTCGGGGGCGCGTCCGACGCAAACTTCACGAGCGGCCTGGCCCCGACCCTCGACGGCCTCGGCGCGCTGGGCGACGGAGCGCATGCGGCCGACGAGCACGTCGTCCTGGCCGCGATGCCGGAGCGCGCGGCACTGCTCGCTCTGCTCCTGCTGGACCCCGCCGAGATCGTGGTGCCGCGGCCCCGTGCGGGGGCGGGCGAGGTCCTCTGACCAGAGGCTTGCAGCGAGATTCGGCCGGGCCCGGATGACGCCCCAAACACGGCGCCGGCTCAGCGCGTTCGCACTGCCCTGCTTGGTCTGGAGCCTCTAGCGCGGCTTTTCCGCAGGGGCGTTCCGCGACCGCCCGGATTCCGGTGGGGCGGTCCGGCGCGAGCATCAGGGCGACAAGGAGGTTCGCGATGCTCGACTTCACCGAGGGCTCCACCTGGTTCCTGGCGGGTCTCGGCCTGACGGCCCTCCTCCTCGCCGTCGTCTTCGTCTTCGTGCTCGTCGCGCAGCGGGTGGAAAACCGATGACGGCCTCGGCGACCGCGGTCGACGTGTTCGACCGCATCGTCTGCGGCGTCGACGGCTCCCCCGAGGCGCTCGAGACCGCCCGGCAGGCCGCCCGAATGCGCGCGCCCGACGGAGTGCTCCGCCTCGTCGCCGTCGCCGAGGTCGACACCGCCGTCCACGCGGGCTATGCGATGAGCTCCGTACTGGGCGAGCTGGACGAGTCGGCGCGGGCAGGCCTGCACGAGGCGATCGACACCGTTCACCCGGACAGCACGCATCTGGTCGCCGGCAAGGCCGTCAACTGCCTGCTGGAAGAGGCCGAGCGGGCGGACGCCACGCTCGTCGCGGTCGGGCCGCACGGGCACAGCCGCGCCATGGGCATGCTGATCGGCGGGGTCTCGACCTCGCTGCTCCACGACGCGCCGTGCTCAGTGCTCCTGGGCCGCCGTGACCGCTACGGTCCGTTCCCCTCGGACGTGCTCGTGGGCGTCGACGGATCGCCGGAATCCCTGGCTGCGGCCGCGGCCGCCCGGTCGATCGCCGACCGCTTCGACGCCGCCCTGGTCGCGGTCGCCGCGACCGGCGGGAAGGAGATCGACGCGGCGGCGGTGGAAGGGGCGCTTCCGGCCGTGGTCTTCGACGACCGGCGGCCCGTGGAGGCGCTCGTCGACCTGTCCTCGGAGGCGGACCTGCTCGTCGTCGGGAGCCGCGGCCTGCACGGCCCGGCGGCGCTCGGAAGCGTCAGCGAGCGAGTCGCCCACCGTGCGCCGTGCTCGGTGCTCGTGGTCCGCCGCTCTCCGGTATCTATCACCTGAAGGAGGCTCCTCATGGAGGCGCGAGAGCAAACCATCGTCACGACTACAGAGGTTTCGACCTTCCGGCGCGTCCTCGTCGGGATCGACGACTCGCCCGAGGCGCTCGAGGCCGCGCGCCAGGCCGCCGTCCTCGCGGAGGGACCCATCACGCTGCTCTGCGCCTACAACCTCTCGAAAGCGCTCGTCGGCGGGACGGGGCCTGCCGTTCCCGCCTATCTCGACGAGGAGTCGCTGCAGCACGAGGCCGAAGACGCCATCGAGCGCGCGCGGGCGGAGATCGACCGCCCGGCCGCGAGCAGGGTCATCGCGGGCCGGCCCTGGGAGGAGCTGCTCGCCGAGATCGACCGTTGGGACGACACCCTCGTCGCGGTCGGCTCGCACGGCACCGGGCGCACCCTCGGCATCGTCATCGGCTCCACGGCGACGGAGCTCATCCACAAGGCCCCGTGCTCCGTGCTCGTGACCCGCACGGGCCTCGGCGCGTTTCCGCGCCGACTCGTGGTCGGCCTGGACGGCTCACCCGAGTCGATCGCCGCCTACCGGACGGCGAAAGAGGTGGCGGATCGCTTCGACGCCGAGCTGCACCCGATCGTCGCCTCCGTGGGCGAGGACGTCGACCTCGACGCTGTCGAGCAGGCCGTCGGCGGGCCGATCCGCACCGTTCCCGACCACGCGGTCTCCGCGCTCGTCTCGATGTCGGCCGACGCCGATCTCGTCGTCGTCGGCAGCCGCGGGCTCAAGGGAATCAAGGCGCTCGGCTCCGTGTCGGAGCGGGTCGCCCACCAGGCCGCTTCCTCCGTCCTGATCGTTCGCTCGCGGACATGACCGTACGGGAGGAGCGCCCGGCCCGAACGGGCGCTCCTTCCCGCTCTGGCCTGTCCGAGGCCGAGGCGCGCCGCCGCCTCGCCGAACGCGGCCCCGCGCCGCCGCCGCAGACGAGCCGCTCCTACCGGAGCATCGTCACGGCCAACGTCTTCACCGTCTTCAACCTCATCCTGCTCGTCTTCGGGGTGCTCACCCTCCTGTTCGCGGACTGGCGAGACGCCCTGTTCCTCGGCGTCCTCGTCGCGAACTCCGCGATCGGCATCACGCAGGAGGTCCGGGCGAAGCGCGCGCTCGACCGGCTGGCGGCACTCGTCCGGCCGGCGGCCAGGGTCGTCCGCGACGGACAGCCGAAGAGCGCCCACGTCGACGAGCTCGTCGTCGGCGACCTGGTCCGGCTGGCGCCGGGCGACCAGGTGGTCGCCGACGGGACGCTGGTGGCCGCGAACGCCCTGCTCGTCGACGAGGCGATCCTCAGCGGCGAGTCGGAGCCGGTCCCGCGACGGGCGGGGGAGGACGTGCGCTCCGGCACCTTCGCCGTCGAGGGAACCGGCGCGTACGAGGTGACCGCGGTCGGTCCCGAGAGCTACGCCGTCCGGATCGCGGGCGAGGCGAGGACCTTCCGGCACCCGCGGTCCCCGCTCGAGCGGGCGCTCAACCGGCTGCTCGTGTCGCTCGTCGTCGTGATGGTGCCGCTCGGCCTGCTGCTCGGTGTCTCCCTGTGGGAGCGCAGGACGCACGCGTCCGAGGCGATCCCGACGTCGGTGGCTGCGGTCGTCAGCCTGATCCCCGAAGGGCTCATCCTCCTCGCCAGCGTGACCTACGCCGTCGCCGCACTGCGGATGGCACGGCGAGGCGCGCTCGTCCAGCAGCTGAACGCCGTCGAGTCCCTTGCCTCCGTCGACCTGCTCTGCCTGGACAAGACGGGCACGCTGACCGAGAACGCGTTGCGGGTCGTCGAGGTCGTCGGCGACGACGGAGACCTCGGCCGGTTCGCCGCCTCCTCGCCGGTCCACAACGACACGCTCGGCGCGATCGCCGCCGCTGCGCCGGCGGAGACGGTCGAGCCGGAGCACGCCGTGCCCTTCTCCTCGCGCTGGCGCTGGAGCGGGTTGCGCCTCGACGGCCGCGACCTCGTCCTCGGCGCCCCCGAGCTCTTCGACCTGGGCCCGCTCGCGAAGCGCGCCGGTGCCGAGGCGGCGAGCGGGCGCCGCGTCGTCGCGTTCGGGACGAGCCCTGTCCCGCTCGACCGGATCGACGCAGCGGCCGGTCCGCCGCCGCGGTTCCCGGCGAGCGCGATCGTCGTGATCGCCGAGCGGCTCCGGCCCGAGGCGCGCACAACCGTCGAGTACTTCCGGCGCGAGGGCGTCTCCCTGAAGGTGCTCTCGGGCGACCGCCCGGAGACCGTCGCCGCGATCGCGCGCGACGCCGGCATCCCGGTCACGGAGCCGCTCGACGGCCGCCGGCTGCCGCAGGAGCCGCGCGCGCTCGCCCGCGCCGTCGAGAAAGCGAGCGTGGTCGGGCGAATCTCGCCCGCCGACAAGCGCCGGGTCGTCGAGGCGCTCGCCGCCGACGGTCACTATGTGGCGATGATCGGCGACGGCGTCAACGACGTGCCCGCGCTCAAGGCCTCGCGGCTCGCGATCGCCCAGGGCGGCGGGACGCAGATGGCGAAGAGCGTCGCCGACCTCGTCCTCGTCCGCGGCGACTTCGCGGCGATCCCGGCGATGGTCCGAGAGGGAAGGCAGATCCTGCGGAACCTCCAGCGCGTCGCCCGCCTCTTCGTGACGAAGTCTGCGTTCGCGGCCTTCCTGATCCTCGCCGCGGGACTGACCCCTGCCGCCTATCCGCTGCTCCCCCGCCACCTGACGCTCGCGGCGGCCTTGACGATCGGGATTCCCGCATTCTTCCTCGCGCTGGCGCCGAGCCACGGAGTGTTCCGCACGCCGAACTTCCTCCGCGCCGTCTCGGCCTTCTCCGTCCCCGCCGGGACGGCGGCCGGCCTCGGCGTCGTCTCGAGCTACTGGTTCGCGCTCTACACGCTCGACCTGCCGGTGATCGAGGCCCGGACGGTGGCGACGACCGCCCTGATCGCGATCGGCCTCTACTTCGTTCTCGTGCTGGAGGCGTCGGGGAGGCTCCGCGGCGCCGTCGTCTCGACGCTCGTGCTCGCGCTCGCAGCCGGCTACGTGCTGGTGCTCCTCTGGCCGGTCTCCCGGGACTTCTTCGCGCTCGTCGTCCCGACGCCGGCGATGCTCGCCACCGCTGCGGGGGCCTCGGTGCTCGTCCTCACCGCCCTCTGGATCGCCGACCCGCGCTTCGCACCCGGCCGGGCGCACGTCGATCCCGGCCCGTGAACGGCTTCCCGATCGCCCGGATCGCCGGGATCCGCATCTCGATCAACTGGTCGTGGCTCGTCGTCTTCGTACTGATCACGTGGACGCTCGCCGACTCGATCTTCCCCGATCGCAACCCCGGCCTCTCCGACCGCTCGTACCTCGCGATGGGCCTTGCCGCGGCCCTGATCTTCTTCGTGTGCATCCTGCTCCACGAGCTCGGGCACGCGCTCCAGGCCCGGCGGGAGGGCGTCGCGATCGAGGGGATCACCCTCTGGCTCTTCGGCGGCGTCGCGCAGTTCAAGGGGAGGTTCCCGAGCGCCGGCGCCGAGCTTCGCATCGCGATCGCCGGGCCGCTCGTCTCGCTCGCCATCGGCGTGCTCTTCGTCGTCTTCGCCTGGGGCCTCAGCCTGCCCCCCGAGGTGGACGGCGCGGCTGCCTGGCTCGGCTTCATCAACCTCTTCCTCCTCGCGTTCAACATGATCCCGGCTCTCCCGCTCGACGGCGGGCGGGTGCTCCGCTCGTTGCTGTGGGCGCGGAGCGGTGATCTCGGCAAGGCGACCCGGACCGCCACGGTGATCGGTCGAGGCGTCGCGTTCGCGCTCATCCTGCTCGGGCTCGCCGAGCTCGTGCTGCTCGGGTCGTTCGGCGGGGTCTGGCTCGCCTTCATCGGCTGGTTCCTCCTCCAGGCGGCCTCGGCCGAGGCCCGCTACCTGGCCGCCCAGCAGGCGCTCGGGGGACTCCGCGTCGCCGACCTGATGGTCCGCGACCCAGCGACCGTGCCGCAGGACGTCCGTCTCGGCGACTTCGTCGACACGGTCGTCTCGTCGCGCCGGTTCACCACCTACCCGGTCGTGGACGACGGCCGGGCGGTGGGGCTGTTGCCCTTCCGCTCGATCGCGGAGGTGCCTCGCAACGAGTGGGACGAGCGTCTCGTCCGCGACTGCATGGTCCCGCTCGAGCGGACACCCGTCTTCGACCCGGACGACGAGCTGCTCGGCGCGCTCGACCGGCTGATCCGGTCCGAGGTCTCACGCGGGCTCGTGCTCGAAGAGGACCGGCTGGTCGGCCTGCTCTCGATCACCGACGTGATGCGGGCGCTCGAGGTCCCGGTACCCCGTCGCGGCACCGACGGCGCTCCGTAGTCGGCCGCAGGCTCGATCCGGTCGTGCGCCGATGCGGCTGGCAGCGGACCGGCGGACGATTGGCCCGTACCCGAAAGGAGGAGCGATGGAGACGCTAAGGGAGGTCCCGCTCCGGTCGGTGCACGCCTTCCAGACGGAAAGCGAGACCGTGCTCGAGGTCGAGCTTCCGCGTAAGGAGCCGAAGTTGACGGTCACGCTCTCGAACCGTCTGCTCACCGTGCGTGCGCCGCGGCGCAGGGAAGCCGAGCGCTGGCACATGAACGCCGACGTCACCGGCGTCTGACGAGAGACGCCAGCCGAAGAGGCGGAGCGGCTGCTCGTCATCCGCCAGCTGCCGGGCCCGGCTGCGGCGCGGCCGGATCACCCTTGACGCTCGCGAACGCCCTGCCCAGACTCGGGCGATGACCCTGATGCAGAGCCTGGGCGCGGACGTCGAGCGCGCGCTCACGGACGTCAACGTTCCCTCGTACATCATTGACTCGAGCGGCACGATCGCGTGGGTGAACCCGGCCGCCGAGCGCCTCGTCGGCGACGTTCGCGGCAAGCGCTTCACCGACGTCGTCTCGCGCGACGACCGGCCGCGTGCGAAGGAGGCCTTCGCGCGCAAGATCGTCGGGCAGGAGAAGGTCACGGACGCCGAGGTCGAGCTCCTCGGGCCCGACGGTGAGGAGCTCTGCGTCGAGGTGAGCTCGGTTCCGCTCCGCGAAGGCCATCAGATCGTGGGCGTGTTCGGGCAGGTCTCCCGCCCGCCGAAGCCGGCCGGTCAGCCCAAGAAGCACCCGAAGCTGACGCCGCGCCAGCGGGAGATCCTGCGCATGCTCGCCCACGGCGCCTCGACACGGCAGATCGCCGAAGAGCTCTATCTCAGCACGGAGACGGTGCGGAACCACGTCCGTGGGGTCCTCCAGGCGCTCGGAGTGCATTCCCGGGTCGAGGCCGTCGCCGCGGCACGCGCAGAGGGTGTCGTCGACGATTGACGCAATTGGGTCAAGCGCCGCACGGCGCGTCCCGCCACCATTGCACGACACACGGGACCCGCGTCGCCCCTCGATCGACGGGTCCCTCACGCAGGCAAGACCCGCACGCATCCCGTGCGCGGGTCTCCTCCTCGCGGTGGGCGTCCCGGGCCGTTCGGGGGGCCCACCGCGAGCTATTCGTGCCGAAGGCCCTCGCGGAAAAGGCGTACCGGAGATCCGGGTGGGCGCGGATGCGGGTGTCCCGGGCCGGGCGGATGCTCACTGAAAACGCGCCGACGAGGCGCACCAGCCTCCGCAAGCGAGAGGAGGAACCGTGAGGAAGGTCATCATCATGGGAGCCGGCGGCCGCGACTTCCACAACTTCAACGCCGTGTACCGCTACGACCCGGAGACGGACGTCGTCGCCTTCACGGCGGCCCAGACCCCCGGCATCGACGAGCGCCGCTATCCGCGCGCGCTCGCCGGCGACCTGTATCCGGTCGGCATCCCCGTCTTCCCGGAGGAGAAGCTGCCCGAGCTGATCCGTGAGTTCGAGGCCGACGAGGTCGTGTTCGCCTACTCGGACGTCTCCCATGAGACGGTGATGCACAAGGCGTCGATCGTCCTCGCGGCAGGGGCGGACTTCAAGCTCCTGGGCCCCAAGGAGACCATGCTCGAGGCCTCGAAGCCGGTCATCGCCGTCGGCGCGGTCCGCACCGGCGCCGGCAAGAGCCAGACGAGCAGGCGGATCGGCCAGATCCTCGTCGACCGCGGTCTCCGCGTCGCGCTCGTCCGGCACCCGATGCCCTACGGCCCTGACCTCGAAGCGATGCGCGTCCAACGCTTCGCGACGCAGGCCGACATCGACGCCGTCGACCCGACGATCGAGGAGCGCGAGGAGTACGAGCGCCCGGTCGAGCTGGGCATGGTCATGTACGCCGGCGTCGACTACGCGGAGATCCTCGAGGAGGCCCAGCAGGACGCCGACGTCCTGGTCTGGGACGGCGGGAACAACGACTTCCCGTTCTTCCACCCGGATCTGTTCGTGGTCGTGGTCGATCCCCTGCGGGCGGGCCACGAGCTCCGCTACCACCCGGGGGAGACGAACCTGCGGATGGCCGACGTGGTCGTCGTGAACAAGCTCGACTCCGCCGCGCCCGAGCAGGTCGCGCGGGTCTTGGCCGACGTCGAGGCGCTGAACCCGAACGCGACGATCGTACGAGCAGAGTCGCCCGTGGACGTACCCGACCCGCTCGAGTTCGCGGGCAAGTCGGTCCTCGTCGTCGACGACGGCCCGGCCATCACGCACGGCGAGATGGCGTACGGGGCCGGAACGGTCGCGGCGAGGAACGGCGGGGCGTCGGAGATCATCGATCCGCGGCCGTGGGCGGTCGGCTCGATCGCCGAGGTCTACGAGCGCTTCCCGCACATCGCGCACGTCCTGCCGGCGATGGGCTACGGCGAGGAGCAGCTGAAGGAGCTCGAGGCGACGATCAACGCCGTCCCGTGCGACGTCGTCGTCACGGGGACGTCGATCGACCTCGGGCGGCTGATCGACTCCCGCCACCCGATCCACCACGCGACGTACGAGCTGCGCGAGATCGGAGAGCCGACGCTCGAGGACGTCCTCGCGCCGATCCTCCTGCGCGTCGACCTGTCCGTCGCGCTCTTCTAGCTCGAGGGCCTGGCCCGCCGCGGCCGCCCCAGGGCGGCCGCGGGGCCTTGCCTCAGAGCGGCTCGGTCTCGGCCTCGGGCTCCTCGTCCAGGTCGACGTCTGCGGCCGGGTCGAGAACCGCCTCGAGCTGGCAGGCGCCGTGCTCCCAGAGCGGGCAGTCCTCGGTGCACACCTCCACGCGCCCGGCCCGGGCGGCAAGCAGGCACATGCGCTCCGGCGGTGCGCTGGCGGTCACGAACGTCAGTGTCTGACGGGCACCGGCGCAGGCCATCGGCGACGCCGCGGACAAGCGTCCGTGATTCACCGCAACTCGAACCCGCAGGCTCGCCGATGGCGCACCCGGGCGCGGCGTTCACGCTGAACCTACGGACCGAGGACCCAGGAGAAGGGAGCTTCCGATGAACGAGCCCATCGTCGAAGCGAAGGCGCTCGTGAAGACGTATGACACCGGCGCCGTCCAGGTGCACGCTCTCAAGGGCGTCGACATCGCCATTACGCGCGGCGAGATGGTCTCGATCATGGGACCGTCCGGCTGCGGCAAGACCACGCTCCTCAACTGCCTGTCCGGGCTCGACGCGATCGACGGCGGCGACGTCCTCATCGAGGGCGTCTCGCTCGCGGCGATGTCCGACCGGCAGCGCACCGACTACCGGGCGGCACACATGGGCTTCGTCTTCCAGTTCTACAACCTGATGCCGGTGCTGACGGCGGTCGAGAACGTCGAGCTGCCGCTCCTCGTCTCCCGCGTCCCCGGCAAGGAGGCCCGCCGCAAGGCGCTCGATGCACTCGAGCTCGTCGGCCTCCGTGCGCGCGCCGGCCACGTCCCGGACGAGCTGTCCGGCGGCGAGCGCCAGCGGACGACGATCGCCCGCGCGCTCGTCAACGATCCCGCGATCGTTTGGGCGGACGAGCCGACAGGCGACCTCGACAGCGAGAACGCCGCCGAGATCACCGACCTGATGCGCCAGCTGAACGTCGAGCGCGGGCTGACGTTCCTGATCGTCACGCACGACGTGAGCGTCGGCCGGAAGGCCGACCGGATCATTCGCATGCTCGACGGCACCGTCGTCGAGGACCAGTACCTGGAGGTGCCGCATGTACGCGCGGGTCACGCAGCTTGAGATCGACACGACACGAATCGAACTGGACTACGCCGTCCAGCTCTTCCGCGCGGAGGTGCTCCCAGCCATCCGCGAGCAGGAGGGGTACGACGGCACGTTCGTGCTCGCGAACCCCGACGGCAAGGCGCTCCTCCTGACCTTCTGGCAGACGGAGGAGCAGGCCGAGGCGAACGCGCCGACCGGCCAGTACTCCGAGCACCTCGCGCGGTTTTCGGCGATCTTCGCCTCGCCGCCGGGACGCGGCCGGTACGCGGTCTACGTCGCCGACCAACCGGTCGGCCTCGTCACCTAGGAGGCGACCATGAATGAGCTGTTCGGCATTCCGATGGGACCGCTCGCGGTCGGCATGATCGCGACCCTCGCGGTTCTCGTGGGCGCCGTCGGCGCCCTCGCCTTCCGCAACCGCATCTTCCTGAAACTGGGCATCCGCAACGTCACACGGCGCCGCGCTCGCACGGCGCTGATCGTGCTCGGGCTGATGCTCGGCACGGCGATCATCTCGTCGGCGCTGGCGACCGGCGACACGATGAGCCACACGATCCGGATCTCGGCGATCTCGTCGCTCGGGCAGACGGACGAGCTCGTCTCCGTGAGCGGTGCCGACGTCAGCGCCGACGTCCAGCTCGGCTCCACGACCGGGGTCGAGTACTTCAGCCAGGACGTCTTTCCGGAGGTCGAGTACGAGCTCCTGCTCGGCCACGAGGATTTGATCGACGGCGTCGCACCCGCGATCGTCGAACCGCTCGCCGTCCAGAGCGTCACGACCCGTCAGAGCGAGCCGCGTGTGACCCTCTTCGCCAGCGACCAGGCGCATCTCGCCGCCTTCGGAGACATCAGGCGCCATTCCGACGGACAGGTGGAGTACCTGAACGACCTTCGTCCCGGGGAGGTCTTCCTCAACGCCGACGCCGCCGACGAGCTCCAGGCGAAGCCCGGCCACAAGCTGCGGCTGTACGCCGAGAAGAACGCGTTGCCGGTCACGGTCCGCGACATCGTCGACTACCAGGGCGCAGGAACGGACGGCCCGGGGCTGATGCTGCCGCTCGACGCGGCCCAGCGACTCCTCGATCGCCAGGGGCAGATCAAGCACGTGCTGATCTCGAACCGGGGCGACGAGCTCTCCGGAGCCAAGCTCACCGAGCAGGTCAGCGAGATCGTGACCCCCGTCGTCAAGCCGCTCGGTCTCGAGGTTCAGCCGGTCAAGCAGGACGCGCTGGACGAGGCCGATGCCCAGGGCAACGCGTTCATGTCCCTCTTCACGACCTTCGGCAGCTTCTCGATCTTCGCCGGCGCGATGCTGATCTTCCTGATCTTCGTCATGCTCGCCGCGGAGCGGCGCGGGGAGCTGGGGATCGCCCGGGCGGTCGGGACGAGGCGTGGCCACCTCGTCCAGCTCTATCTCTTCGAGGGCCTGGCCTACGACCTCCTCGCAGCGGCCGTCGGCGCCCTCCTGGGTGTTGCGGTCGCGTTCGGCATGGTCTTCGTGCTCGCCTCTGCGCTCGACTTCACCGGCGTCACGATCGAGCACGACGTCCAGCCCCGAAGCCTCGTCGTCGCCTATGGCTTCGGCGTGATCCTCACGTTCGTGATCGTCACGCTCTCGGCGTGGCGTGTGAGCCGCCTCAACATCGTGGCCGCAGTTCGCAACACCCCTGAGCCGGTGATGCCGAAATCGCGCAAGCGACGGTGGATTCCAGGAATCCTCGGCATCCTGCTCGGTGTCGCACTCGCCTCGAGCGGCGTCTCGTCGGGCGATGCGGCCGCCTTCATGCTCGGCATCTCGCTCGTCGTGGTCGGGCTCGTACCGCTCGCCAGGGCTGCGGGCGCGTCCGAGCGGATCGTCTTCTCGGCGGCCGGTCTCCTCCTGGTCGTGCTCTGGCTCCTGCCGTTCGACACGGTCGAGACGCTCGCCGGCAAGGAGCTGAAGTGGGGCTTCGGCGTGTGGATCATGGGCGGGATCTTCGTCGTACTCGGCTCCGCCTGGGTGCTCGTCTACAACGCCGACGTGCTGCTCGGAGGCCTCGTGGCCACCTTCGGAAGGATCCGCAGCATCGCGCCGGTGCTCAGACTCGCCATCGCCTACCCGCTGCGGAACCGCTTCCGCACCGGCGTGACGCTCGCGATGTTCACGCTCGTCGTGTTCACGCTCGTGGTCGGCGCCGTCATCTCGGGTTCGTTCATCAAGAGTGCGGACGACCTCGACAAGTTCGGCGGGGGCTTCGACATCGCTGCTCAGGCGGCGCCCACGAACCCTGTCGTCGACATGCAGGCCGCCATTCGACGGAGCGACCTCGATCCGTCGCAGTTCACCGTCGTCTCCCAGCAGTCGCTCCTCGGCGCGGAGGCGCGCCAGGTGGGCTACGACGACCAGTTCGCGGACTATCCGTTGCGCGGGTACGACCACGCCTTCCTCGCGCACACGACATACGGCATGTCCGCGCTGGCACGTGGGTACAGCAGCTCTCAGGACGTCTGGCGGGCGATCGCGGAGAAGCCGAACCTCGCCGTGGTCGACGCTATCGTCGCCCCCCGGCGCGACAACTGGAACGCGGGCAACGTCCCTCCCGACTTCAAGCTCCACGGCTTCCTCCTCGAGGACGGCGTCTTCGCCCCGTTCAAGGTCGCGACCCGCGATCCGCAGACGGGGAAGAGCCTGAACGTCACTGTCATCGGGATCCTCGCGGACACCGTCCCGATGGAGCTCGCCGGCATCTGGACGTCGCAGGACACCCTTGCAGCGGCCTACGGTGACCGTGTGCAGCCGACCGCCTACTGGTACGCCGTCGCCGACGGTGTCGACGCCCGGGCGCTTGCGCCCAAGCTCGAGTCGACATTCGTTGCGAACGGCCTGGAGGCGGACGCGCTCGACGAGAGGCTCGAGGACACGATCGCCGTCTCCTGGACGTTCAACCGGCTGATCCAAGGGTTCATGGGCCTCGGTCTGATCGTCGGCATCGCCGCCCTCGGCGTCATCAGCGCCCGAGCGGTCGTTGAGCGCCGGCAGCAGATCGGGATCCTCAGGGCTCTCGGGTTCCGCCGGCGGATGATCCAGGTGAGCTTCCTCATCGAGTCGTCGTTCATCGCGCTGACCGCAATCGTCGTGGGGACGCTGCTCGCCCTGATCGTCTCCGTCAACGTGATCGAGGACTCTGCGAGCCAGTCGAGCTGGAGCGACATCGCGATCGTCGTCCCGTGGGTGAACCTGGCGATCATCTTCGGCGCCGTCTACGCCGCCGCCCTGCTCGCGACGCTGGCGCCGGCCGTCCGCGCGTCGAGGGTCTACCCGGCGGAGGCGCTGCGGTATGAGTAGCCCGGAGGCACGGAAGCGGGTCGTCGCGGCCGTCGACTCCAGCCTCGCAGGCAACCCGGTCCTCGTCACGGCCCGCGCGCTCGCCCGTGTGCTGGGCGCGCGGGTCGAGGCGATCCACGTGGTTGCCGGCGAAGGGGATCCGCCCCACCGGGCCGCAGCTGCAGTGGGCGTTCCGCTGCGCGTGGTCGCCGGCCGCGTCGTCGAGCGGCTCGCCGAGGCCGACCGTGCCGACGACACGGCCGCGATCGTCATCGGCGCGCGATCCACGCCGACGAGCCCGCATGCGCTTGGCTCCACGGCCCTCGCGGTTCTGGCGTCGTCGACGAAGCCCGTCGTGGTCGTCCCGCCGGTGGGCCGCATCGCGCCCAGGATCACGAGGGTGCTGGTGCCCCTCGAGGCTGCGTCGAGATCGCTCGGCCCGCTCTCGCCGATCGAGCTCCGGAAAAACCCGAGCCTCGAGGTCGTCGCGCTGTACGCCGGCGCGGAGGACGTCGAGGACCGGGACGAGCTCCTCCGCCGCTACTGCCCGGAGGGCATCGGCTCGGTGCGCCTCGAGACCCGTGCGGGGCGTCACGAGACGCTCGTCCCGTGGGTGGCAGACGAGCTGGACTGCGACCTCATCGCGCTTGCGTGGGCGGGGGAGCTTGCGGCCGAGCGAAAGGAAATCGTGCGCGCCGCACTCGAGCGATCTCCGCTCCCTATCATGCTCATCCCTGCCCTGTTCGAGGCCGCCGAAGCACGACGGGCCGTCTCCGCTTGACGAGGAGAGACGCTTGACCGCGACGACCGAGACGACCGCAGCTCAGCCGCTCGCCCCCGACCAGCTCCGGTTGCTGAACGAGTACTGGCGCGCGGCGAACTACCTGTCGGTCGGCCAGGTCTACCTGCTCTCGAACCCGCTGCTCCGGCAGCCCCTCGAGCCGGACCATGTCAAGCCGCGGCTGCTCGGCCACTTCGGGACGACGCCCGGCCTGAACCTCGTCTACGTCCACCTGAACCGGGCGATCCGGCAGCGTGACCTCGACGCCGTCTACATCACCGGGCCGGGCCACGGAGGCCCCGCGCTCGTCGCCAACGCCTACCTCGAAGGGACGTACACGGAGCGCTACCCCGACGTCTCGCGCGACGAGGAAGGGTTGCGCAAGCTCTTCCGCCAGTTCTCCTTTCCCGGAGGCGTCCCGAGCCACGTCGCACCGGAGGTGCCCGGCTCGATCCACGAGGGCGGCGAGCTCGGATACGCGCTCGTGCACGCCTTCGGCGCGGCCTTCGACAACCCCGACCTGCTCGTCGCCTGCGTCGTCGGCGACGGCGAGGCCGAGACCGGGCCGCTTGCGGCGAGCTGGCACTCGAACAAGTTCCTGAACGCGAGGACCGACGGCGCCGTTCTCCCGATCCTGCACCTGAACGGCTACAAGATCGCGAACCCGACGGTGCTCGCCCGGATCCCGGAGGACGAGCTGCTCGCGCTCTTCCGCGGCTACGGCTGGGAGCCGGTGCTCGTCGAGGGCGATGACCCTGAGCTCGTCCACCAGGCCTTCGCCGGCGCGCTCGATCGGACGCTCGACCGGATCGGCGAGATCCAGCGGGCGGCGCGTGACGAGGGCGAGACGGGGCGTCCCGTCTGGCCGATGATCGTGCTCCGCACTCCCAAGGGCTGGACGGGCCCCGAGGAGGTCGACGGCCTCCCGACCGAGGGGAGCTGGCGCTCGCACCAGGTTCCCATGACCGACGTCCGTACGAATCCTGCGCACCTCGCGCTCCTCGAGGAGTGGCTGCGCAGCTACGGGCCGGAGGAGCTCTTCGACGACGGGGGGCAGCTGCGGCCCGACCTCGCCGAGCTCCCGCCGAGTGGGGAACGGCGGATGAGCGCCAACCCGCACGCGAACGGCGGCGAGCTGCTCCGCGACCTCGTCCTGCCGGACTTCCGGGAGTACGCAGTCGACGTGGAGAGACCCGGCACGGGAACGAGCGAGGCGACGCGCGTCCTCGGAGGCTTCCTGCGCGACGTCGTCGTGCGCAACCCGCACAACTTCCGCGTCTTCGGCCCCGACGAGACAGCGTCGAACCGGCTCGGCGAGCTCTTCGCGGTCACCGACCGCGCGTGGAGCGCGCTCCTCGAGCCGACGGACGAGGGCCTCTCGCCGGACGGCCGGGTCGTCGAGGTGCTCTCCGAGCACCTCTGTCAGGGGTGGCTCGAGGGCTACCTCCTCACCGGGAGGCACGGGCTCTTCAACTGCTACGAGGCATTCATCCACATCGTCGACTCGATGTTCAACCAGCACGCGAAGTGGCTGAAGACGACCCGAGGGATCCCCTGGCGACGCCCGATCGCGTCGCTCAACTACCTCCTGAGCTCGCACGTGTGGCGGCAGGACCACAACGGCTTCTCGCATCAGGACCCCGGCTTCATCGACCACGTCGTCAACAAGAAGGCCGAGGTGATCCGCGTCTACCTCCCGCCGGACGCGAACACCCTGCTGTCGGTCGCCGACCATTGCCTCCGCAGCCGTGACTACGTCAACGTGATCGTTGCCGGCAAGCAGCCGGCCCTGAACTACCTCTCGATGGACGATGCGATCGTGCACTGCACCCGCGGGCTCGGGATCTGGGAGTGGGCCTCGAACGACGAGGGCGGCGAGCCCGACGTCGTGCTGGGCTGCGCCGGCGACATCCCGACGCTCGAGACGCTCGCCGCCGCCGCGCTGCTGCGTGACCGGCTGCCCGACGTCAAGCTGCGGGTCGTGAACGTCGTCGACCTGATGCGCCTGCAGCCGGACACCGAGCACCCCCACGGGCTTCCCGACCGCGAGTTCGACTCGATCTTCACGACCGACCGGCCGATCGTGTTCGCCTACCACGGCTACCCGTGGCTGATCCACCGCCTCGCCTACCGGCGGACGAACCACCGGAACCTCCACGTGCGCGGCTACAAGGAAGAGGGGACGACCACGACGCCGTTCGACATGGTGATGCTCAACGACCTCGACCGCTTCCACCTCGCGATCGACGTGATCGACCGGGTTCCCGGGCTCGGGGCCCGGGCGGCAGGGCTCAGGCAGGAGCTCGTCGAGCGTCGGCTCCGCGCCCGCCTGTACACGCGCGAGCACGGGGAGGACGACCCGGAGATCAGCGGCTTCATCTGGCCGGTCTGAGGGTCTTAACCGTCAACGCGGGCTCGACGAGCCTCAAGCGGCACCTCGTCGAGGGCGGCGCGGCCCGGGCCGTCGACGCGTACGAGGATGCGGACGCCGTCGGCCACCGCGTCGTCCACGGCGGCTCACGGTTCGTCGAGCCGGCGGTGATCGACGACGAGGTCGTCGCAGCGATCGAGGAGCTCCGCTCGCTCGCGCCGCTGCACAACGACCCTGCGCTCCGCGGCATCCGCGAGGCTCGTGCGGCGCTGCCCGACGTCCCGCACGTGGCCGTCTTCGATACGGCGTTCATGGCCACGATCCCCGAGGAGGCTGCCACGTACGCCATCCCGCGGCGCTGGCGCGAGGAGTGGGGGATCAAGCGGTACGGGTTCCACGGCCTGGCCGTGGCCTCGGTCGTGAAGCGGCTGAACGCACGGAGGATCGTCGCCTGCCACCTCGGCGGCGGCTGCTCGGTGACGGCGGTGCTCGACGGGCGGGCGGTCGACACCTCGATGGGGTTCAGCCCGCTGGAGGGCGTTCCCATGGCGACGCGCTCGGGGTCGGTCGATCCCGGCGCGCTCCTCTACCTCCTCCGCGAGCGCGGCCTGACGCCCGACGAGCTCGACCGCGCACTCGAGCACGAGTCCGGCCTCGAGGCGCTCGGCGGCCTCGACGACGAGCTGGGGTTCGCGGTCTACACGTACCGGATCGCGGCGGTCGCCGCCCACATGGCGATGGCGCTCGGAGGCCTCGACGTGCTCGCCTTCTCCGGCGGCGTCGGCGAGAACCGGCAGGACGTTCGGGACTCCGTCGCGTCCAGACTGCGCTTCGTCGGCGACTTCCGGGTCGAGGTCCTACCCGCTAGGGAAGAGCTCGTGATCGCGGCGGCCGTGGAGAGGACGCTCGGCTAGCCGCTCCAGGCGTACGCCTGGTCGGCGTACCGCATCCGCCCGTCGATCAGCGGCCGCCACGCGTTCGCGGCATCCCAGATCGTCTGGTCGGCCGCGATACGCTCGACGAACACGGAGGGAATCCCCTCGAACACGAACACGACCTCCTCGTCGGTGACGAAGACCTCGTGGCGCTCGAGTCCGAACACGCGCGGGTCGAAGGGCGGGCCCTGGAGGAGCAGCGCCTCGGCCTCCGCCTTCATGCCGGGCCGCAGCGGGACGACGAGCGCCACGCGCTCGACGGGCCGTGCCGCCGCGGTGAGGCCGGCCAGGCGCTCCGCCACCTCGCCCACGACGCCCGACTGGGCGACGCTCGCGATCTTCACCATGCGCTCGCCGGCCAGCTCGACGATGAGCGTCGGCCTGCCCTGCAGCCGGTCTCCGCTCGAGCGCGCGACCCGGTAGCCGACGACGTCGGCGTAGGAGACGACGGTGCTGACGACACCGGCGCCGTTCCGGCCCTCGAGCCGAAGCTCGCCCGAGCCCAGCTCGAGGCGCCCGGAGTGCCGCTCGCCCCCGGCTTCCTGCCAGGTCACTGCATAGGTGACGCCCATAGAAGGATGATCGAGAAGGGGTCGAAACCTTGCGTCCGTACTTTCCCGCGCACCGCATCAGGCCTCTTCCGATGCCTTGATATGCGGTTCACCCGGACGGTTGAGGCATGCGGTTCTCGATGCTCGTGGTCAAGAACCTCGCGCGCCGGCGCGCCCGGGCGAAGGAGGTCGTGCTCGGCTCGGAGGCGGCATCGAAGCTCGGCGCCGGCGTCGGCGAAACGGTTACTGCGCCGACGGACCTACTTTCACCTCCGGCTCGATCTCGTCGAGCGCGAGTGATGTCGAGAGGTCGCGGTGAGCATCGACCTGCGCAAGCAGCTCCTTGGCCTTCTGCTCGACGGTCTCGACCGCGTCGGCGCCCGCAACCCAACGCAGCGGCGGCTGCTCCTCGTCGACGACGGTGACCAGAGCCTTCGCGAGCTTTGCGGGGTCGCCGCCCTGCTTGCCGCTCATCGCTTCCCAGGCGGGCCGGGTCTGGGCGGTGCGCTCGGCGTAGTCGTCGATCGAAAACTCGGCGTAGGCCGTTGACTCCTTTTCGAGCAGCTCGGTGCGGAAGAAGCCCGGCTCCACGATCGTGGTGTGGATACCGAACGGCTCAACTTCGAACCGCAGCGACTCCATCCACCCCTCAACCCCGAACTTCGCGGCGGCGTAGGCCGAGCAAGACTCCTGCCCCACGATGCCGGCGGTCGACGTGATCGTGACGACGCTCCCCGACCGCTGCTTGCGCATCACGGGCAGGACGGCGCGCGTCACGTTCATCGGCCCGACAAGGTTCGTCGTCAGCGACCGCTCGATCTGCTCCGGCGTCAGCTCCTCGAAGAAGCCGGCATAGAAGTTTCCTGCGTTGTTGACCAGCACGTCGATCCCGCCGAAGCGGTCGACCGCGGCCTGCACCGCCGCCTCCGCCGACGCCAGGCTCGTGACGTCGAGCTCGACGACGAGCAGGTCGACGGCTTCGCCGACCGCGTCGGCCACGGCTTGGGTGTTGCGGCCGGTCGCGACGACGGCGTGGCCGGCGGCAAGCGCGCCCTGCGCGATGTCGACGCCCATGCCGCGGCCGGCGCCCGTGATGAACCAAACCCTCTTGTCAGCCATCTTCTTCATTCCCTTCTTGCATGCTGTTGTGCGGACGCGCTACTGAGGCGACTGAGGGGTCGCTTCACGAGCGTACTGTCGTTAGAGAAGCAGTCGGGGCTAAAGACAACTCTGTGCGTGGTCGACGAGCGCGTCGCTGCGCTGGTTGACGGCTGGTGCGACCGCCGTTCGCTACGTGCGTTGCGCGAGATCCTTCAGGGATGGCCGCGCACCGGTGGTATGACGGACGATTGGGTGTTGCTCGCTGCGGCCCTCAAGGGCGTGAGGGCGTTTGCCGGAGAGACCTAACGGAGGTCGAGCGCGACTAAGTCGAGCGTCGTAGGGACCTTTGAGTCGCTCGTTGCGAGGTGAGTAGCACGGGTCAGAGCCTCCGCCTGGGCCAGCTCGGGAATGACGCCTGAGGGGCCCTCCCGTCGCGAAAGTTCAACCCGCTACTAGCGCTCGCGCTTCGTGCGGCGGAGCGCGTCCAGCCGGCGCCGATCCTGCTTCGTCGGCCTGCCGCCGAGATCCGCTCCGAGAGGACGGGCGAGCCGCCGCTCGAGGGCGCGTTGCTCCCGCGCGGCGACCGATTCGGGCGTCTCGTCGTACAGGCCCGCGGCGACCTCGGCCGAGCCCCGCCTCTCGGCGAGGCCGGCAACCACGACCGTCCACTGCGTGAGACCGCGGCGGATCTCGAGCGTGTCTGCGACGCGCACCTCCCTTGCGGGCTTCACGCGTGTCCCGTCTAGCTGCACGCGACCTCCGAGCACCGCCTCCCTGGCTGCGCTCCGGGTCTTGAAGAACCGCGCCGCCCAGAGCCACTTGTCGATCCGTACGCGGTCCATCCGGCCGCATGATCGCAGTCAGCGGGGCTGC
>DASTCG010000110.1:0-29864 GCA_035711385.1 Gaiellaceae bacterium | reverse complement strand
CGACGAGATCGTCGGTTACATCTCGCTCGGCAAG
Source organism: Gaiellaceae bacterium (assembly GCA_035711385.1). GTDB lineage: Bacteria > Actinomycetota > Thermoleophilia > Gaiellales > Gaiellaceae > JACDAN01. The sequence goes on along the minus strand of DASTCG010000110.1, from coordinate 29,830 downwards.
GGGATCACGATTCACCGGGCCGACTGCCCGAACGTGAAGGCGTTGCGGCGGAACCCCGAGCGCTTCACGCCGGTGAGCTGGGACGGCGGCTCGACGAAGAGCTTCCGCGTCCAGATCGCCGTCGACGCCTGGGACCGCCCGCGGCTCCTCGAGGACGTGGCCCGGACGTTCGCCGAGCACGGCGCGAACATCGTCTCTTACGGCGGCACCGTCGAGGATCAGCTCGCGAAGAACTGGTACACGGCCGAGGTCGGCGACGTGAAGGCGCTGCGCGGCCTGCTTGGGTCGCTGAGAAACGTCGATTCGGTCTTCGACGCCTACCGGGTTACCCCGTCCTGATCCCTCGTTCGAGGGAATCTGGGGCCGCCGGCATCCCTCGTTCCCGCCGAAAAGCCCCGGTAATCGGCGAAATCACCCTTTGGGGGGATGATCCCCCGAACGGGCGAGGTACCTCGGACGAGGGATGCGCCGGGCGCCGGACCGGACTACAACGAGTGCAGGGGGAGAGGGCAAGCTGCGGCGCCCATCCGCTTGGTCGGATGGGCGCGCAGCTCAGATGTCTCGAGAGAGAGCCGCCGAGTCACCGGGACGCCGCCGAGTCCTCGAGGGCGGCGCCCTCGAACTCCCGGATCCTCGCCCGGTACCAGTCGGGAATCGGGCAGGCCTTCCGCTCCTCGAGATCGATGAGCACGAGTGTCTGGTTCGCGGTCACCATCAGGAGGTCGTCGTCCACGCGGTGGGCTGCGCATTCGTAGGTGAGGCTCGTTCTCCCGATCCGTGAGATGCGGATGAAGACCTCGATCAGGTCGTCGAACCGCGCAGGGGCGAGGTAGTCGACGGTGGTCGCCCGGGTGACGAACTGATGTTCCTCGTCGGTGCTCGTCCGCAGAAGTTCGAGGTGGCGGTGGTACTCGACCCGGGCCGTGTCGAAGTAGGGCAGATATCGGCCGTAGTAGACGACGCCTTGCGCGTCGGTGTCGGAGAAGCCGACCCGGACGAGCGCCGAGTACTTGAACGGCGGTTTGCGGTCGGTGACCCGGCCGGTCTCGATCACGCGCGGATCACGTCGACCACCTCGTCTCGCTTCCGCTCCATGAGCTCCTCCGAGCGGGCCTCGAGGTTGAGCCGGAGCAGCGGCTCCGTGTTCGATGGCCGGACGTTGAAGTGCCAGTCCTCCGCGTCGACGGAGATGCCGTCGAGGTGCGAGACGCTCCCCTCGGAGCCGAAGCGCTCCTTCAGCTCCTGCAGCTTGACGGCGACGTCGGGAACCGGGGTGTTCAGCTCGCCGGTGATGAAGTAGCGCTCGCGGAACGGGCGGAGGATGTCCGAGAGCTTCTCGCCCCGGCGCGACACGAGCTCCAGCATCAGCAGGAACGGCACGACGCCCGAGTCGGCCTGGCTGAACTCGCGGAAGTAGTAGTGACCCGAGACCTCGCCGCCGAACGCGGCGTCCTCCTCGCGCATCCGCTGCTTGATGAACGCGTGTCCTACCCGGTTGATCAGCGGGATCCCACCTGCGCGCTGGATCGTCTCGGGGACGGCCCAGCTGGCACGAACGTCGTAGATGATCTTGGCGCCGGGATCCTTCTCGAGGATCGACTCCGCGAGGAGTGCAGTCACGAAATCGCCCGGTACGAACTCGCCGGTGTCGTCGACGAGAAAGCAGCGGTCGGCGTCGCCGTCGAACGCGACTCCGAGGTCGGCGCCTTCGGCCTTCGTCCGCTCGACGATGAACTCGCGGTTCTCGGGGAGGAGCGGGTTCGGCTCGTGGTTCGGGAAGGTGCCGTCAGGCTCGAAGTAGGAGCGCACCGCCTCGATCGGCAGCCGCTCGAGGACCGGCGGCAGCATCACTCCGGCCATTCCGTTTGCGGCGTCGATGACGACGCGTAGCGGGCGGATCGCGGACACGTCCACGAAGGAGAGGACGCGCTCGACGTACGCCGGCCAGACGTCGTACTCCTGGACGTGTCCCAGGGACTGTCCCTCGGACGTGTCTTCGAGGGACATGGCCCGGTCGCGGATCTCGAGCAGGCCGGACTCGCCGCCGACGGGAAGGGCGCCCCGCCGGACGAGCTTGATCCCCGTGTACTCCTTCGGGTTGTGCGAGGCCGTGATCTCCGCGCCGCCGTCGAGACCTAGCTCGCCGACTGCGAAATAGACCATCTCGGTGCCCACGAGCCCGAGGTCGAGAACGTCGGCGCCGGCCTCGGAGGCGCCGCGGATGAACGAGGCCGCCATCGCGGGGGAGGAAAGCCGCATGTCGCGCCCGACGGCGATCTTCCGCGGCTCGAACTGGTCGACGTACGCGCGGCCGATCCTGTACGCGCCGTCCTCGTCCAGCTCTGCCGCGTAGATGCCGCGGACGTCGTAGGCCTTGAAGACCTTGGGGTCGAGCACGCCCGGACTCTATCCCCGGAACCGCACGCTCGAACCCGGTGTAGAAGGAGCGTGGTAAACGCGATCGCGGCTCTGTTCGCCGTCCTGGCCGCTCTCGCGCTTCCGGCGACTGCCGGTGCCAAGGGCCGCACGATGGTCACGGTCTGCGGCGCGGAGGAGTGTTCTCAACCGACGGGCGGAGACCTGGCCGCGAGGATCGCAAGCGTGCAGGAGACGGTCGATCCGCCTGCGCCTGCCCAGTACTACCGCGTAGACATCACCCTCGAGATCGGCGACGGCTCGACCGCGTACTCGACCCTGTTCGTCCCGGCAGCGGGTCTGATCGCGTCAAACGCCGGCGGGTTGCTCTGGTACGAGCCTCGACCTGAGGCGATTCGCACGCTTCGAGCGGCGACCAAAGACGTCGAGCCCTTCGACCGTCCGCGGGCATGGGCGAGATACATCGAGCCGCCCGATCTCACTCAGGCGGCGCCGACCGCCACCGACGGCCGGAGCGGTGTTCCACTGGGCATCGCCGGTGCAGCGCTGCTCCTGGCGATCGCCGGGGGTGGTGTGCACCTGGCGCGGCGACGTCAAGTGCTGCCGCGGCCTCGCAGGGTCTAGCACCTCCTCCGTTGTCCGGGATGAAGGTTCCAAGCCCGGACACCACCAGGAGCTGGCGCGCAGGCCACGGCGCGACGCCTAGGCAGGGTCGCCGTAGATACCCAGGCCCGTCGCGGGATCGAAGAAGTGCAACCGGCCGGGAACGACTATCAGCTCGATCCGGTCGCGCTCGCGCGCCCGCATGCCGCGACCCAGCCGGGCGACCCAGAGGCTCCCCTGCTTCCGGGCCGCCTCCTCGCTCGCCTCGACCGCGTCTGCGCCGACCGCGGCCTTGACATCCTCGCCCCGCACGGGCGGGCCGCGTACACCGAAATGGATGAAGACCTCCGAGCCCATGTCCTCGCGAATATCGACGACCGCGGAGATCCGCCGGTCGCCGCCGCGTTCGCCGGCAGCCGGGTCGGCGGCGTCCTCGAAGTCCTCCGGACGAACTCCGAGAATCAGGCGCTTGCCCTGAAACCGCCGGAGAGCCGGCCGTTCTCGAAGGAGAGAGTCGTCCACAGGCAGGCGGTGCTCTCCGAATCTGGCCTCGAGACCTCCGTTCGATGCAATGAGATCCGCACCGACAAGGTTCATCGCCGGCGAGCCGATGAACTCCGCCACGAAGAGGTTCACCGGTGCGTCGTAGAGCCGCTGCGGAACGTCGAATTGCTGGAGCACGCCGTCGCGCAGGACGGCGACCCGGTCGCCGAGCGTGAGCGCTTCGGTTTGGTCGTGCGTGACGTAGATGGTCGTTACCTCGAGATCGCGCTGGATCCTCGCGATCTCGGCCCGCATCTCCACCCGCAGCTTCGCGTCGAGGTTCGAGAGCGGCTCGTCCATGAGGAACGCCTGCGGCTCCCGGACGATCGCGCGGCCCATCGCGACGCGCTGACGCTGCCCGCCGGAGAGCGTTCGGGGTCGCTTCTTCAGCACGGGCTCGAGTCCCAGGATCCGCGCCGCCTCGACGACGCGGCGGTCGATCTCGCGCTTGTCGAGCTTGCGCAGTTTCAGCCCGAACGCCATGTTCTTGTAGGCGGACATATGCGGGTACAGCGCGTAGTTCTGGAACACCATCGCGACGTCCCGATTCTTCGGCGGCAGGTTGTTGACGACCTTGTCGCCGATCCGGACAGTCCCCGAGGTGATGGGCTCCAAACCGGCGACCATGCGCAGGGCGGTCGTCTTGCCGCATCCCGACGGACCCACGAGCACGGCGAACTCGCCGTCGCGGATGCGCAGATCGAGCTCGTTCACGGCCCGGGTGCCGTCGGGATAGACCTTCGTCAGACGATCGAGCGCGATCTCGGCCACGGCACGTCACTCCCTCCCGCGGGCGGTAACGATACTCCTCTCACGTCGAGTCCCAACGGTTTACGATTCATCCGTCGTGGCGACAGTCGCACGCGCGACTTCTCGGGACCGACGATGGCGGGACGTCCTCGAGGAGCGGCGGTTTCTCGGGCCACTCCTCATCGCGCCCGCCGTGCTCTTCATCGTGGCCCTTGTCGGAGTGCCGCTGGTCATCGCGGTCTACCTCAGTCTCACCGACGCCACCGCCGGGTCGCTGACCGGCGACTTCGTCGGCTTGCAGAACTACGTCGACGCCTGGGACAGCGAGAACTTCCGTCGGGCGCTCCGGAACACGGTCATCTTCACGCTCGTCTCGCAAGCGATCGTCCTCGTCGGTGCCGGGCTCCTCGCGCACGCGCTCGTGCGCAAGTTCCGCGGCCGGTGGTTCCTCCGGTTCCTCATCCTGCTGCCGTGGGCGGCCCCGGTGGCGCTCAGCACGGTCGGCTTCCTCTGGATCTTCCACTCGCTCTACAGCGTTGTGAACTGGACGCTGATCCACGACGTCCTTCCGGGAGGCGGCGAGTTCTATCCGTATCGCGCGATCAACTGGGCGTTCGCACGCGACTTCTGGCCGGCGGCGATCCAGATCTCGCCGATCGAGCCGATCGATCCGCCCCAGTGGCTGGGCGAGCCGAAGCTGGCGATGGCGGCCATCATCCTCGTGCACGCGTGGCGGATCCTGCCGTTCGCCACCGTGATCTTCATTGCCGGCATCGCGTCGATGCCGCCGGAGATCGAGGATGCGGCGAAGGTCGACGGCGCCACCGGTTTGACGAAGTTCTGGTACGTCACCCTTCCCCTGCAGCTGCCGATCGCACTCGTGGCGTTGCTCTTCGGGATCGTGTTCACGGCGACCGACATGACGGTCGTCTACGTGCTCACCCACGGTGGGCCGTTCAACAGCACGCACGTGCTCACGACGTGGGCCTACGACACCGGGATCAACAGCGCCGCGCTCGGGCAGGGGGCGGCGATCTCCCTCTACCTCGTTCCTGCGCTCGCTCTCGTCGCGATCCTGATGCTCCGCTTCGCCCGCCGGGTGGAGGTGACCTAGTGCCCCTCCCAGCAATACATGCCGGCCTCTGGCTTCATCCGGTCGTGCCGGCCAAGCCGGCACGACCTCTTCTGGTCGGCGCCGAGTCGGCGCCTCCGGCTCGCGACCCGGAAACTCGGCGGCATTACCGGAAGGGGCACTGAGTGCGCCGCCGCGACAGCGTCACGACGTACGCGATCGTCGTGCCGTTCGCGATCGTCCTCGCGTTCCCGTTCTACTGGATGCTCATGACGGCCCTCCGCTCGGACAACGACCTGTACGACCTCCAGCAGGTCCCGTACAAGTTCAACGCCGACTCCCCGACGAGCGCGAATTTCCGCTTCCTGTTCGAGGAGACCGACTACCGTCAGTGGCTCGAGAACACCGCGATCGTCGGCGTGGCGGTCGTCATGATCACCCTCCTCCTCGCGGTGCCGGCCGCCTACGCGCTTGCCCGTCTCTCGGGCAGCTGGGGCCAGAGCCTCGGCGTGGGCATCTTCCTCGTCTACCTGGTGCCTCCGACCTTGCTGTTCCTGCCGCTTTCGCGCGTCATCGCCGAGCTCCACCTCAACGACCGGCTCTGGTCGCTGATCCTCGTCTACCCGTCGTTCACGGTGCCGTTCTCGATCTGGCTGCTGATGGGCTTCTTCAAGACGATCCCGCCCGAGCTGGAAGACGCCGCGCTCGTGGACGGCGCATCACGACTCGGAGCGCTCGCTCGGGTCGTCTTCCCGCTCTCCATCCCGGGCATCCTCACCGTGGTCATCTTCTCGTTCTCGCTCGTCGTGAACGAGTTCGTGTACGCGATCACGTTCATCTCCACCAGCGACGCCAAGACGATCTCCGCGGGTGTCCCGACGGAGCTCATCCGCGGCGACGTCTTCTACTGGGGCGCCCTGATGGCGGCGACGCTCATCCCCGCGATCCCGCTCGCGCTGCTCTACAACCTCTTCCTCGACCGCTTTATCGCCGGCTTTACAGGCGGCGCCTTCCGTTGATTTCGAGAAAGGAGGAGAATGGTCTCACACCGTAGGGACCTCAGCGGAAACTAGGAAAAGGAGGTGGTCCTCGTGAAGGACCGGCGTGAGCGGGTCGACATCAGCAAGGTCGACGACGAGCTCACGAGGCGCGACCTGTTGCGGCGCGCGGCGCTTGGCGGAATCATCCTCGTCTACGGCGGGATGGGCGCGAAAACGGCAGTCGCAGGAGTGCCGAAGTACCGCCACAGAGAGCTCGCGGGAACGCTCCGCATCATCCAGTGGAGCCACTTCGTGCCCGCGTACGACAAGTGGTTCGACGACATCTACGTCAAGCGGTGGGGTCGGGCGAACGACACGGAGGTGCGGGTCGACCACGTGAACCTGGCGGAGCTGCCCTCGCGGGCGGCTTCCGAGGTGGCGTCACAGAGCGGCCACGACCTGTTCCAGTTCCTCTCGCCGCCTTCGGCATACGAGGACCGTGTCATCGCGCTCAACGACGTCGTCCAGCAGGTGGAGAAGAAGGTCGGAAAGATGGCCAGGGTTGGACGGAAGAGCACCTACAACCCACGCACCAAGAAGTACTTCGGCTTCGCGGACAACTATGCCCCTGACCCGGTCCACTACCGCGCCGACCTCTGGGGCGAGGTCGGCCTCAGGCCCACGACCTGGGACAACGTCCTCCGGGCGGCACCTCGACTGAAAGCGATGGGCAACCCCATCGGCATCGGCATGTCGAACGAGCTCGACTCGAACATGGCCCTAATCGCGCTCCTCCAGTGCTTCGGTGCGTACATCCAGACCCCCGACGCCCACCTCGCGATCAAGAGCAAGGGCACTCGGGACGCCCTCAATTTCATGCGCGACCTCTACCGGCGGGGAATGACGAGTGAGGTATTCGCTTGGACGGCCTCATCCAACAATGACGCGTTCCTTGCGGGCAGGCTCTCGCTCGCGCTGAACGCAATCTCGATCGCACGCAGCGCCGAGCAGCGCAACCTCCGGTTCAACCGCGACATCCGGCTTGCGCCGATCCCCGACGGCCCCGGCCCGAGGATGGGCCTCGAGCACGTCATGGGCGTCTACGTGATCTGGAAGTTCGCCCAGAACAAGCGGGCTGCCAAGAAGTTCCTCGTCGACATCGGCACCCAGTACACGGGGCACTTCCTCAACAGCTACTTCTACAACTTCCCGGCCTTCCCGGGCTCGGTGAAGAACATCCCGGCCCGCCTACGCAAGAACACGAGCTACCCGAACGAGGTTCCCGGGCGATACCCGATCCTCGACCAGATCTCGAAGAAGTGGACGACGAACGTCGGTCATCCCGGCTACTCGAATGCCGCGATCGACGAGGTGTTCAGCAAGTTCCTCATCCCGCAGATGTTCGCTCGAGTCGCCCGCGGCGACATGTCGGCAGACGAGGCGATGCGCGCGGCGCATCGCGAGATGACCCCGATCTTCAAGAAGTGGAGGGCTCGCAAGAAGATCTAGGAGCCGCCCACCGAGCTCCGCAGGGCCGTCGACCAGGCGGCCCTGCGCCAAAAACGCCTCAAATGCGGGACTTTTTCCGGTTGCCCGGTCGTTTCTAGACTTGAGGCGTGGAACGCAAGCTTGCAACGGTCCTGTTCGTCGACCTCGTGGGGTCGACGGCACTCGTCTCGGGCACCGATCCCGAGGTGGCGCGCCGCCGCGTGCAGCAGTACTTCGACCGCGTCTCGCACTGCGTGACGACGCACGGCGGCCTCGTCGAGAAGTTCGCCGGCGACGCCGTCATGGCCGCGTTCGGGATTCCGCAGGCGCACGAGGACGACGCGGAGCGCGCCGTCCGGGCCGCGCTCGGCATCCTGGACTCGGTCAGAGAGCTCGGACTCGACGTCCGGATCGGGATCGAGTCCGGCGAGGTCGTCGCGGACGACTCGTCCGAGTCCACGTTTGCGACCGGCGAGGCGGTCAACATCGCGGCGCGACTGCAGCAGGCGGCGCCGGTGAACGGGATCATGATCGGTCCCGGTGCGCACCGGCTCACCCTGGGCCGCTTCGAGGTCGAGGACGAGGGGCCGGTCGAGATCCGGGGCAGAGCGGAGCCGATCTGGGCCTGGCGTGTGATCTGCCTGACCGGCGGCCGCACGAGAGCGGCGTCCCGGCAGGCACCGCTCGTCGGCCGCGACGCGGAGCTCGAGCTCCTCGAGAACACCTACCAGCGCGCGGTCCGCGACCGGCGCGCGCACCTGTTCACCATCTACGGCGAGCCGGGTGTCGGGAAGAGCCGGCTCGCGTCGGAGTTCGTCGGCGGGCTCGAAGGCGCGACCGTGCTCTCCGGCCGGGCACTTCCCTACGGCGAGGGCGTCACGTACTCGGCGCTCTCGGACATGGTCAAGACGGCCGCTGGAATCGCGGACGACGACCCGCTGGACGAGGCGCTCGAGAAGCTCCGTGAGTGCTGCCCGGACGAGGCCGTCGCGGACCTGCTCGCGCTCGCCTCGGGTGTCCTCGAGGCCGTCAAGGGCGAGCGCAACCAGCAGGAGATCGCGTGGGCGGCGCGCGAGTGGGCGGAGAAGCTCGCCGAGCCGCAGCCGCTCGTGCTCGTCTTCGAGGACATCCACTGGGCCGAGGACGCGTTGCTCGAGCTGATCGAGCACATGGCCACCTGGGTCCGGAACGTCCCGATCCAGCTGCTCTGCCTTGCGCGGCCGGAGCTCCTGGACCTGCGTCCAGGTTGGGGCGGCGGGCGCGTTCGCGCGACCGCGATCGAGTTGGAGCCGCTCGGCCGGGCGGACAGCGAGGCGCTGATCGAGGCGCTGCTCGACGGCGACTTGACCGCCGGGTCCCGCCAGACGCTCCTCGACAAGACGGAGGGAAACCCGCTCTTCGTCGAGGAGACGGTACGGATGCTCGGTGAGGCGGACGGCGCCGACATCGAGCGGATCCCCGACACCCTCCAGGCGCTGATCGCGGCGCGGATCGACCACCTGCCGGAGGGCGAGAAGGAGCTCCTGCAGGGCGCTGCCGTGATGGGCCGGATCTTCTGGAAGGGCGCGCTCGGAGAGCTCGTGCTCGAGGGCACCGACATCGAGCCGCTGCTGGACGACCTTCAACTGCGCGAGTTCGTCCTTCCGGAGGTGCGTTCGTCGATCTCCGGCCAGGACGCCTTCAAGTTCAAGCACGTCCTCATCCGTGAGGTCGCGTACGGCGGCCTGTCCAAGGCCGCCCGGGCCGGCTTTCACCAGCGCTTCGCCGAATGGCTTCGGAAGCATGCGGGCGAGGAGCTTCTCGAGGTTCGCGCTTACCACCTCGACCACGCGACTGCGCTGCTCGCCGAGCTCGATGGATCTCCGCCGAAGCCGCTCGCGCGCGAGGCCGCGGCGGCACTGGACGAGGCTGGACGACGGGCGCTGGCGCGGGAGGCGAACGCCACGGCACGCAAGCTCCTGATCAGGGCTGTGGAGCTCGAGCCGACCCTCGAACGGCGGTTCCAGGCCGCGAGGGCTGCATGGCGGATGAGCGACTTCCCGGTCGTCAAGCCGGAGATGGAGCAGGTGCTGGAAGGCGCACGCGAGCAGGGCGAGCGGGACTTCGAGGCACGCGCGCTCACGGCGCTCGCCGAGGTGACTCTGCTGCGCGAGGCGGACGTCGGGCGAGCCGAGGAGCTCGCCCGCCAGGCCCTCGGCGTCTCGGAGCACGACGAGAGCCGCATCGACGCGCTCAGGATGCTCGAGAAGGTGGCGTGGTGGCGCGGGCGGCTGAGCGAATCCGAGGAGTACGCGCTGGAGCAGCTGGAGATCGCCCGGCGGCTGGGGCGAGAAGACCTCGAGAGCGAGGCGCTGCTCTCACTCGCGGGCATCTACTCCTCCCGGCGCGAAGACGACCGCGCGGAGCCACTCATCGAAGAGGCGCTTGCGCTCGCCGAGTCGAGCGGCTCGCTGATCGCGAAGGCGAAAGCGTTCATGAAATCGGGCGAGCTCTACGCGTGGCGTAGGCGTGACGACGAAGCGCTCGAGGAGTACCGGAAAGCCCGCGACCTCTTTGCGGAGGTCGGGGCCGCCGCGGACCTCGCCCACGCATTGCTCCGGATTGCCACCATCGTCCGGAAACGCGATGTCGTCGAGGCGGAGAAGGTCGCCCGCGAGTCGATCCGGATCCTGAAGCCGCTGGAGGATCGCGGGACGCTCTGCGAGGTGCAACGGCTGCTGGCGGAGCTCCTGCTCGAGCAGGGGCGGATCGACGAGGCCGAGATGTACGCCCTCAGGGCAGTCGAGACGGTCGGCGCCGAGGACGTGCACTCACAGGCCACGACGAAGAAGTCGCTGGCGCTGATCAGGGCGCACCAGGGCCGCGACGACGAGGCGGAGGCCCTGCTCCGGGAGTCAATCGAGATCCTCGAGCGCACCGAGTATTCGCGGTTCCTCGCAGACCCGGTGAAGGCGCTGATTCAGTTCTTCGAGGAGCGCGAGCGGTTCGACGAGGTCGTCGCCTACCGCAACCGGCTGGCAGAGCTCCGAGGCTCGCTTCCGGCCGAGGAAGAGGAAGAGGAGAGCGCGGCCCAGATCGCCTGATGTGACTCCTCGCCGGGCGACTCGCTGATCACGGTCGCCGGGCGCTCGAACCGCGCGAGCGCATCCGCGAGCGGCTCGGCCCGCAGGGTGCCCTCCCCGTACGGGAGGTGTTTCGTCTCGTTGCGGTTCGCGTATGCGATGTCCGAGAAATGGACGTGGAAGGGCGCGCCCGGCTCGATGATCTCGTCCGCGCGACCGAGCACGGAGGCGAACGCCTCGACGTCCGTGAAGGCGCCGTCCGAGGTCGCGTGCATGTGCGCGAAGTCGAGCACGGGCCGGACCCACTCGACTCGCCTGGAGATCTCGAGGACGTCGTCGATCGTCCCGAGCTCGCGAACCCGTCCCATCACCTCGACGCCGAACGGCACCGCGCGACCCTTCTTCTCCAGCCGCTCCCGGAGCTCGCCGGCCTGCTCGACGACGTCGTCGATCGCCCGCTCGCGTTCGCGCCCCAGAAGGAAGCCCGGGTGGAAGACGACCAGCTCGGCGCCGGCAGCGAGCGCGATCCCCGCCGAGTGGTCGAGCATCCCGATCGCCATGTTCAGCTTCTTGCCGCGCTCGGCGTGCCCGACGAACCCGGCGATCGGGGCGTGGACGGAGAGGACGATCCGGGCGTCGCGGGCGAGCTCGCCGAGGCGCTCGGCCCACGGATAGTCCATCCAGAAGCGGCCCTCGAAGTCGATCTCGCACGCCGAGTAGCCGCGCTCCCGAAGAAGCGCGACCGCCTCCTCCGGCGACTCCCGCGAGGGGATCCGCGCCGGCCCGAACCGCAGCTCGCCCACAGGCGAGAGGCTAACCGTCCCACCGGGTACGCCGTCCGACGCCGTTCCTACCCTGAGCGCATGGCCAAGCGTCCCTCCAGAATCGATCTCCTCGAGCTCGACATCGACCTCCGCCTGACCGATCTCTGGCGGGAGGCCGCCGACGTCGGCGAGTGGAACCTCGAGATCGTCGCCGCCTTCATGCGCGCCGCCTACGGGAAGGGCTACTGCGACGCCCTGACCGAGGACACGCCGGGCTCCCTCTGCGAGGAGCACGGCTACCGGATCCCGGCCCGCCGTAGGCCCGCACCAACGCGCGAAGGCTGACGCCGAGCCATCTAGACTGGACGGCGTGGCGCGCCGTTCGAGCCCTGCACGCCTCGTCATCGCCCTTGCAGTCGCGGCGATGCTGGCGGTCTTCCTGCTCTACACCTCCATCGCCGGAGGGACGCCGCAGCTACGCCCCAGCCAGCTGAACGGCCGCACCGGCGAGCTCACGGTCGTCGGCAAGGTCGTCGGGCCGGTGGCGCGCAACGGTCGCACGATCCGGTTTCGGGTCAAGGACGTCGAAGGCAGCTCGTCCGTCCGGGTCCCGGTCACCTACTCCGGCTCGGTGCCGGACATGTTCCGGGTCGGGCGGGACGTCTCGCTGAAGGGCCGGCTGCGGAACGGCACGTTCGTCGGGGCCTCGGGCACGCTCGTCACGAAGTGCCCGTCGAAGTACAGCTCGAAGAAGACGTAGATGCCGGAGCTCGGGCGCGCGGCGCTCATCGTCTGCCTCGGACTGGCCGCGTACGCAGTCGTAGCCGGCTCCCTCGCCGCCTGGCAGAGCCGCCGGCGTCTCGCCGAGTCGGCACAGAATGCCGTCGTCGCCTCCTTCGGCGCGGCGCTCGTCGCGGCGGTCGTCCTGCTCGCCGCCCTCGTGCGGAACGACTTCGGCTTCGTCTACGTCGCCGACCATACGAGCCGCGAGCTGCCCTTCGGCTACACGGTCTCGGCGTTCTGGGGGGGCCAGGAGGGATCGCTCCTCCTCTGGCTCCTGATCCTGACCGGGTTCTCGGCGCTCGCCGTCGTCCTCGCTCGCCGATCCGCCCCGACCTTGCTCCCGTGGGCGGTCCCGATCCTCGGCGCCGTGAGCGTCTTCTTCTCGTTCATGCTCGTCGTGGTCTCGAGCCCGTTCGCCACGCAGAGCCCGCCACCGGACGGCGCCGGGCTCAACCCAAGCCTCCAGAACCCGTACATGCTCGCCCATCCGCCGATGCTCTACCTCGGCTTCGTCGGGCTGACGATCCCGTTCGCCTTCGCGATGGGCGCACTCGCCGCCCGCCGGTCGGACGAGCTCTGGATCGTCGTCACACGGCGCTGGACGCTCGTCGCCTGGACGTTCCTGGGCTTTGGCCAGCTGCTCGGGGCCCACTGGGCGTACGTGGAGGTCGGCTGGGGCGGCTACTTCGCCTGGGACCCCGTCGAGAACGCCGCGCTCATGCCCTGGCTGGCGGCGACGGCGTTCCTCCACTCCGTGATGATCCAGGAGAAGCGGGGGATGCTGAAGATCTGGAACGTCCTGCTCGTGATCGGGGCGTTCGCGCTCGCCCTCTTCGGGACGTTCCTCACTCGCTCCGGAATCATCAGCTCGATCCATTCGTTCACCGAGAGCTCGATCGGCCCGTGGTTCCTCGGGTTCATCGGCGTCGTGCTGGCCGCGTCGATCGCACTGGTCTTCTCTCGGCTACCGCTCCTGCGCTCGAAGACCCGGCTCGAGTCGCCGATCTCGCGCGAGGCGACGTTCCTCTACAACAACCTGCTGCTCGTCGCCTTCTGCCTGACGATCCTGTGGGGCGTCCTCTACCCGATCCTGACGGAGGCCGTCCGTGGTGAGCCGATCACGGTGGGGCCCCCGTACTACAACTTCTTCCTCAAGGCGTTCGGGCTTCCGCTCCTGCTGCTGATGGGCATCGGGCCGCTGATCGCCTGGCGACGGGCGTCGCTGCGCGGGCTGGGGCGGACGTTCGTCTGGCCGGCCGGGGTCGCGCTCGCAGCCGGGGTCGTCCTCGTCCTCCTCGGCGCAGGCTCCTCGGTTCCGGGGCTCGTCGGCTACACGTTCTGTGCCTTCGTCCTCGCGTCGATCGTCCTCGAGTTCTCGCGCGGGACCCGGGCGAGGCACGCGCTCGGAAGCTCGTCGTGGACTGGCGCGTTCACCGGGCTCGTGGCTCGCAACCGGCGCCGCTACGGCGGCTACGTCGTCCATGCCTCGATCGTGCTGCTCGCGATCGGGATCATCGGCTCGAGCGCGTACGACACCGTCGCCGAGCAGCAGCTGCGGCCGGGCGAGACGATGGCGGTGGGCCGCTACGACCTTCGCTACCGCGGCGTCCAGGAGCGGCGTGGCGCCAACGCGCAGGAGCTCCGGGCGCTCGTCGACGTTTCGCGCGGCGGCGAGCGGCTCGGCACCCTGGAGCCGGGCAAGAACCGCTACTTCGCCGAGCAGCAGGTCTCGAACGAGGCGGCAATCCGTTCCGACCGGCTGAACGGCGAGGACCTCTTCCTGATCGCCGACCAGATCGACGGCAACGTCCTCTTCCTCAAGGTCCTCGTCAAGCCCCTCGTCAACCTGGTCTGGATCGCCGGCCTCGTGTTCCTCGCGGGCGCCGCGATCACCCTCTGGCCGGACGCGAGGGAGCAGCGGCGCCTCGCGCTCCGCTACGGCGGGCGCGAAGCCCTCGCGCGGGCGTGAGCCCCGAGCTCCTGCTCGCCGCGCTGCTCGCTGGGGCGGCGGTCCTCTTCGTGGCGATTCCGTTCCTGCGCGCGAAGGAACCGCCCGCGCCTCCTGAGCCCGCGGACGAGGCGCTCGCGCGCGCGGAGGAGCGCGACCGGCTGCTCGCCGAGCTCAAGGAGCTCGAGTTCGACCACCGCACGGGGAAGATCACGGACGAGGACTACCGGGCGCAGGTCGTCCCGCTGCGCCGGCGCGCTGCGGCGCTGTTGCCACCGGAGACGCCGGAAGAGCCCCGAGAGCAGCAGTTTTCGTCGCCCAGCCTCCCATCCGGCCGACCGGATCGGTAGGATCCCCGCACTCGTGGGCCGGCAGGGAGGTCCGTCCGGCTCACGAACACGGTCCTTATGGCTCGACGAATCGTCTGCAGCCTCGTCCTCGTCCTGATCGTCGCGGCACCCGCGTCGGGCAGCCTCTACGACCGCAAGCAGCAGCTCGACCAGCAGGCGCAGGCCCTGCAGTCGAAGGCGGACGCCGCGCGGGCGCGGGAGGAGACGCTCAAGGCCGAGATCGCCACGGTCTCGGGGCGGATCCAGACGCTCGAGGCGGAGGTCGGAGACGTGTCGGCCCGCCTGGCCGTCCTCGAGGAGGATCTCGCCCTGCACCAGCGCAGGCTTGAGGCCGTCAAGGCGCTCTACCGGCTCCAGAGCGAGCGTCTGGAGTATCTCCGCGGCCAGTATGCGGTGGCGCAGGGCCGCCTCGCCGACCGGCTCGTCTCCGTCTACGAGGGCGAGGACCCCTCGACGCTCGACATCGTTCTCGAAGCGGCCAGCTTCAGCGAGGCACTCGACCAGCTCGACTACCTCGACTCGATTGCCGCGCAGGACCGGAGCGTGGTCCGTCACGTCGCGGGCGCGCGCGACCACATGCGCGAGCTGAAGGCGCGAACTGCGCAAACGAAGGCCCGCGTCGCCGCGCTCACCCGTGTCGTGGAGATCCGCGCGCAGCAGCAGCGCGACGTGTACAACCGGCTCTTGATCTCGCGACAGGGCCTCGCGCAGTCGAGGAGCTCGAAGCACGAGAGCCTGGCAGCGGCCCACGACGCCGCCGAGCAGTACGAGGGCCAGGCCGAGGAGCTCCTCAAGACGAGCGCCCAGCTCGCGGCGCGGATCCAGGCGGCCCAGGCGAGCGCCGCTCCGACCTACTCGAGCACGGGGTCGGGGAGCGTCTCTGCGAGCGGCTTCATGTGGCCGGTCAGCGGGCCGGTCGTCAGCGGCTTCGGGATGCGCTGGGGGCGGATGCACGAGGGCGTCGACATCGCCGCCGGATACGGGACGCCGATCCACGCGGCCGCGTCGGGCACGGTCATCTACGCGGGCTGGATGGGGGGCTACGGCAACCTCATCATCATCGACCACGGGAACGGGCTCGCGACCGCCTACGGGCACCAGTCGAGCTTCGCGGTCGGCGGCGGCCCGGTCTCGCAGGGTCAGGTCATTGGCTACGTCGGCTGCACCGGACACTGCTTCGGCCCACACGTGCACTTCGAGGTGCGCGTCAACGGCAGCCCCGTGGATCCGCTGGGCTACCTGTAGCTGTTCGTCCGATTTTTGCCCAACTTTGAAGTTGGTCGTCTATAGTTTCCGCGCTGCAAGCCTCGCGCGCAAACGGCTTGCGGCACTGTCGTCTCCCGACGGCGCCGGCCGCCCCCCAGGGCGGCCGGTCGTTTAGAGGTGCACGAGCCGCAGGTCCGGGAGGTTCCGGCAGCGCCCGTCGAGATCGAACCCGTAGCCGACGAAGAACTCGTCCGGCACCGTGAAGCCGACGTACCGCACCGGCAGGTCCTCCACGAGCCGGCGGTAAGGCCGGTCGAGCAGGGCGACCGCAGCGAGGGAACGGGGCTCGCGGAGGCCGAGCGTCTTCACGAGGAAGTTGAGCGTCATTCCGGTGTCCACGACGTCCTCGACGAGGAGGACGTCCCTGCCCCTGACGGTCGTCTCGAGATCCTTGAGCAGGCGAACCTTGCCGCCGGCGCCGCCGTTGCTCTCGTACGGCGCCAGGGCGAGGAAGTCCACGCTGTGGGCGATCGGAAGCGCGCGCGAGAGGTCGGCGAGGAAGACGACCGCCGTCCTCAGCGTCGCCACGAGCATCGGCTCCCGGCCGTCGTAGTCGGCGGCGATCGCGGCTCCGAGCTCGCCGATGCGAGCCCGGATGTCATCGGCGGAGAGGTAGACCTCCCCGATGCGCGGGTCCACTAGGACGCCAGGTCCAGTCGGTATCGCTGTGCCAGTCGCTCGATGTCTCGACGATAGAAGAGCTTCACGTTGACCTCGGGATAGCGCTCCCGAAGCTTCCGCAGCTTGCGGTTCTTTCGTGTGACGAGGGACTGCTTCATCACGGTCAGCTCGACGTAGAGGTTCTGCTCGGGGAGGAAGAAATCGGGTGCGAAGGCCTCGATGGTCCGGCCGTCCGGCGCGCGCTCGAGGACGAACGTGTGCGGCTCGTACATCCAGGGGATCTCGTAGTAGTCGAGGAGCTTCGCGCACTCCCGCTCCACGTCGTTCGCGAAGCGCGGCTCCCCCTCACCACGATATGCCTGGAAATTCGCGTCTTTTTCGGCCACCCAGGCTCCGAGGGTACCGGGGCCCTCGGACATCGCGCTTCGCCGCCCACGCCTACACTTCGACGCATGGCGGGCCGGGACGGGACGACCACGATCGCGCACATCTCGGACATCCATTGCGGCGCCCAGGACTTCATGCCGAGCCTCCTCGAGCGGGCGATCGCCGAGATCAACGAGCTCGAGCCAGACCTGATCATCTGCTCGGGCGACCTCACGACCTTCGGGTTCAAACAGGAGTTCCTCATGGCCCGCGAGTACCTCGACCGCCTGCGCTGCGAGCGCATGGTCGTGATCCCCGGGAACCACGACTCGCGGAACGTGGGCTTCATCCACTTCGAGGAGCTGTTCGGCGAGCGCCACACGGTGCTGCAGATGGAGGAGATCACCGTCGTCGCCGTCGACTCCAGCGAGCCCGACCTCGACCACGGCCAGATCGGCCGCGGCCGGTACTCGTGGATCGAGGAGCAGTTTGCGGCGCCGGCCGAGCTCCGCATCTTCGTCCTGCATCACCACCTGCTGCCCGTGCCCGGCACCGGACGGGAGCGGAACATCGTCTACGACGCGGGAGACGTGATCGAGTGCCTGCAGGGTGCGAACGTCGACCTCGTCCTCTCGGGGCACAAGCACGTGCCCTATGCGTGGCGGCTGGAGGACATGTTCGTGGTGAACACCGGCACCGTCTCCTCGATTCGGCTCCGAGGCAATACGCGACCCTGTTACAACGTGGTCGAGGTTCACGGCAAGCACGTGGACGTCTGGCGGAAATACCCGTTCCACGGCCAGGAGCGGATCATCCAGTTCTCCCTCGACACGAGGGCGTACGAGAAGTACACCGCGCGGATCGAGCGCGAGGTGACGACGCGGTGAGCAGAGCGCTCGCGCTGATCGACGGCGAGCACTACGCGCCGGTGATCCGCGACGCCCTCGCCGGGATCCCGCACGAGATCGTCGGCGCGCTGTTCGTCGGCGGCACCGAGAAGCTCGTCGGCGGCGACGACTACGGCGTGCCGGTCGTGCACGAGTTCGCGGAGGCGGTCGAGCGGTTCGAGCCCGAGGTCGCCGTCGACGTCTCGGACGAGCCCGTGCTGGGCCCGCGCGAGCGCTTTCGGCTCGCCAGCCGGTTTCTCGCCCTCGGGATCGACTACGAGGGCGCCGACTTCACGCTGCGCGCGCCCGAGTACGAGCCGTTCGACCTGCCGTCGTTCGCGGTCATCGGCACCGGCAAGCGTCTCGGCAAGACGGCCGTCACCGGCTACGCGGCGCGGCTGCTGGCGAACGATCGTGAGCTCGTCGTCGTCTCGATGGGCCGCGGGGGACCGGCCGAGCCCCAGGTCGCCGATCTGCAGCCGACGGTCGACGACCTCCTGCAGCTCGCGCGTGCGGGCGAGCACGCCGCGTCCGACTACCTGGAGACGGCGGCGCTCGCCGGGGTCCCGACGATCGGGTGCCGGCGCGCCGGAGGCGGCCTCGCAGGCGCCTCGTGGACGAGCACGGTCGCCGAGGGCGCACGCCTGGCGCTCGCGCGCGAGCCAGAGCTCGTGATCTTCGACGGGAGCGGCGCGGCGATTCCCCCCATCGCGGTTCGTCGGCGGCTGCTCGTCGTCGGCGCGCACCAGCCGCTGGAGCTCGCGGTCGGCTATCTGAACGCCTACCGGATCCTCGTCTCCGACCTCGTCGTGCTGACGATGGCCGAGAACGGATCCCGCTACGCCGAGCTGGCCTCGGCGATCCGGGAGGTCAAGGACGTTCCGGTCGTGCCGGTCGTGCTGCGGCCGAGACCGGTCGAGCCGGTCGAAGGTCTGCGCGTCGCCTTCTTCACCACGGCCGACGAGTCCGCGGCGGAGCGCCTCGAGCGCCATCTTCGCGACGAGCACGGCGCCGCACACGTCGCCGTCTCCTGCAACCTGGCGCGCCGGGGACCGCTCCGCGGCGACGTCGAGCGCGCCGACGCGGACGTGTTCCTCGTCGAGATCAAGGCCGCGGCCGTCGACGTGGTCTGCGAGGCGGCAGCGGAGCGCGGCATCCGCGTCGTGTTCGCCGACAACGACGTCCTGCCGCTCGACGGGCGGTCGAGCCTGGACGACGAGCTGCGTGCGCTCGCGGACCTCGCGCCCGCGGCGCCGGAGCCTGTGGGCTGATGCCGGAGCGTCGCCACGTCGACCCGCTGCACCTCGGGACGGACGAGCATCCGTACTCGAAGGGACTGATGGCCCGGGCGCTCATGCGGACGGGCATGGGAGTCGAGCGGGCGTACGAGCTGGCGCGGCGCATCGAGCAGGACCTCGCCGCGAGCGGCCGTCGCACCGCCGACTTCGACCGGATGCAGGAGCTCGCGAACGAAGTTCTCGGCGAGGTCGACGGCGGGCTCGCGATCGGCCGTCTCCGCCGCTACCAGCAGCTGGACGAGCTCGACGTACCGCTGATCGTCCTCATCGGAGGTGCGACCGGGACAGGGAAGTCGACCATTGCCGCGGAGGTGGCCTACCGGCTCGGGATCACGCGGGTGACGTCCACGGACTTCGTCCGCCAGACCATGCGTGCTTTCTTCACGCCCGAATTCCTGCCGGCGATCCACTATTCGAGCTTCGAGGCCGGGCGGGCCCTCCCGACCGCGCAGGAGGAGGAGGTCGACCCCCTCCTCCACGGCTTCCTCGAGCAGACGCGCCACGTGCTCGTCGGCGTCCAGGCCGCGATCGAGCGCTCGCTGGAGGAGGGGTGGTCGATGGTGATCGAGGGCGTCCACCTCGTGCCCGGCATGCTTCCGCAGATGACCGCGCAGGCCCTCGTCGTCGAGTGCGTGATCACGATCGAGAACGAGGAGGCGCACGCGGGTCACTTCTGGATCCGTGACGTCTCGTCCGAGGGAGTGCGACCACTCGACAAGTACCTCGAGCGCCTGGGCGAGATTCGCTACCTCCAGGACTACATCGCCGAGCGCGCGCAGGTAGAAGGTGTACCGGTGATCGAGAACTCGAAGCGCGAGCAGGCGATCGGCGCCGTCATGGAGCTCGTCTTGACCGCGGCCGACCGGGTCCACGAGGTGGCCTCGTGACCGACGTCGCTGCTCGTGAGAGCGCGCTGAACGCCGAGGGGACGACGGCGGCGGGGAGCTGCCTCTGCCAGAGCCTCTCCCGGGGGACCGAGCGGGCGGCGCTCGCGAGCGCGCGTTGGCTGGGTCGCGCGGACGAGGCGGCCGCGCAGGAGGCGGCGGCATCGGGCATGCACGAGGCGCTGGATCCGTTGCGGATCGACGGCACGGTCGTCATCGGCGCCGCCGGCGAGGGCGAGGCGCTCCACGCCGGCGAGAAGCTCGGCGCGGGGGGCGAGCCGGTCGAGCTCGCGCTCGACCCGCTCGAGGGAAGCGGCATCGTCGCCCGGGGCGGCAGTGGTGCGATGTCGATGATCGCCGCCGGCGAGCCCGGCTCCCTCCAAACGCTTCCGGACATGTACATGCGGAAGATGGCTGTCGGGCCGGTCGCTCGCGGGCACATCGACCTCCGCCGCCCGGTCGCGGAGAACATCGAGGCGATCGCGGAGGCGTTCGGCCGGCGGGTGGGGGACATTACGACGATCGTCCTCGAGCGACCTCGCCACCACGACCTCATCGCCGAGATCCGCGCTGCCGGCGCGCGGATCAAGTTGATCCAGGACGGAGACGTCACCTCCTCGATCTCCGCCGCCGTCCGGGGCACGAACGACCACCTGGCAATCGGCATCGGCGGGACGCGCCAGGCCGTGCTCGCCGCGGCGGCGCTCCGCTGCCTCGGCGGCGAGCTGCAGGCGCAGCTCTGGCCAGTCTCCCGGCGGGAGATCGACGAGGCCCGCGATCAGGGGATCGACGACGTCGAGCGCGTGTTCAGCACGGAGGATCTCGCCCCGAAGCAGGCGATCGTGTGCGCGACCGGCGTCTCCAACAGCGACCTCCTGCATGGCGTCCGCTTCCGCGCCGACAGCGCCTGGACGCACACGCTCGTGATGTGCACGCGGTGCAACTGGGTCCGATTCACGGAGGGCATCCACTTCTTCCAGCGAGAGCGCCGGGAAGAGGTTCGGCTTCCGGGCTTCTAGGCGGCGCCGGAAGGGCGGCTCAGGCTCCCTTCCGGCGATGATGCGACCGCTCGGCGGCCTATCTACTCGAAGTCGTCGTCCGGCGACGACGCTGAGCCTGCGAGGTGCGGCGTCGGCTGCCGCCCCGGCTCGTGCTGCGGCTTCGCCCGTTGCTCCCCGAACCGCTCTCCTGGGCCACGCCGGTGACGTCCTTCACCCTGCGCAGCAGGTCGGCGTCCGGCAGGTCCGTCGCTCGATCCTTCGCGCGGCTCATCAGTCTCCTCGTCTGACGTGCGACCTTGGAGCTGCTGGTCGCCAACGCGTAGGCACCCGCTCCCGCAGCCGGCAGAAGGAGCCACTTCGCGCCCGATCGCTCTTTGCGCCCACCATTGCCTTGGGCGGCGTCGACGACGTCGGCGAATCGCTCTGCGGCGTCGATCAGCCCCACGGAGAACTTGTTGATGTCTGACACTTCTCTCCCTCCTCTACAGATTCCCGCATTTTGCGAGCACCTTCCCGAGGCGGCGGCAGGCGAAACACGCCGAATGCCTGCCGCGTCGCCCTCTGGTGTTGACAGCTACTCTGCTCCGGTGGCCACGAGAGACGACGTCGTCGAAGCGCTCCGTCAGGTCGAGGATCCCGAGCTCGGAATGGACATCGTCGACCTCGGCCTCATGTACGACGTGGAGGTCGACGGGCCGAAGGTCAAGGTGACCTACACGCTGACCTCAATGGGCTGCCCGGTCGGGCCGATGATCGACGAGCAGATCAACGTCGTCGCCGGCGAGGTGCCGGGCGTCGAGGAGGTCGAGACCGAGCTGACGTGGGACCCGCCCTGGTCGCCGGAGAAGATGTCCGACGACGCGAAGTTCATCCTCGGCTTCGGATAGGGGCACGCCCGCAGCCGGGTTGTCTACGAGCGTGGCGAGACCGCTGATCGGGATCACGAGCTACGAGCCGGAGGAGGTTCAGGCCGGCGTCTGGTTCTTCTCGGCCGCGCTGATCCCCTCGACCTATGTGCGCGCGATCGAGCGGGCAGGCGGCAGGCCGCTCGTGATCCCCCCGCTCGACGACGGGGTGGACGAGACGCTCGACGCCCTGGACGGCCTGCTCTTCTCCGGGGGCGAGGATCTCGATCCTGCGCACTACGGCGCGGAGCGCCATCCCGAGACGAAGGGCGTGCACGAGGCGCGTGACCGCGCCGAGCTCGTCCTGCTCGAGGCTGCGCTCGAGCGCGACATGCCGGTGCTCGCGGTCTGCCGCGGCTCGCAGGTCCTGAACGTCGCGCTGGGCGGCGACCTCGTCCAGCACGTCCCGGAGATGGTCGGCCACGACGAGCACCGCCATACGCCCGGGAGCTTCGCCGACCACAGCGTCAGCATCGAGCCGAGCAGCCGGCTCGGGCGGCTCGTCGGCTCGCAGGCGCCGGTCAAGTCACACCATCACCAGGGCTTCGGCAAGCTCGGGAGGGGGCTGCGCGAGGTCGCGTGGGCCGACGACGGGCTCGTGGAGGGGCTGGAGGATCCGGACCGACGGTTCGCTCTCGGCGTCCTCTGGCACCCGGAGGAAGGTGAGGACGACGCGCTCTTCACGGAGCTCGTGGCGGAAGCGCGGCGCTACCGGGAGGAGCGCACGGCGGCTCGGGTCACGAGGGGATAGTCAGGACGATCTTCCCGAAGTGCTCGCCCGATTCCATGCGCTCGTGCGCGGCGGCGGCGTCCGCGAGCGGGTAGACGGAGTCGACGATCGGCTTCGCCTTCCCGCTTTTCACGAGCTCGTAGGCGCCCTCGAAGTCCGCTCTCGTTCCCATCGTCGAGCCGAGGATCGTCAGCTGCTTCCACCAGACGCGGTGGAGGGCCGCCTTGGGGTTCGGCCCCGTCGTCGCACCGCAGACGGTGATCCGGCCGTGGGGGCGGACGGCCTGGAGCGAGGTCTCCCACGTTGCCTCGCCGACGTGCTCGACGACGACGTCGACGCCCGCGCCGCCGGTCGCCTCCCTCGCGGCCTCCACCACGTCCGCGGTCTCGTGGTTGACGACGGCGTCGGCGCTCAGCTCCGTGGCCCGCTCCAGCTTCGCGTCGCTCGACGAGGTGGCGAGCACGCGGGCGCCGAGCGCCTTTCCGAGCTGCAGCGACGCTGTCCCGATGCCGCTCCCCACGCCCCAGACCAGGACCCACTCGCCCTCGCACAGCCCTGCACGGGTCACGAGCATCCGGTAGACGGTCTCGAAGACGAGCGGGAACGCGGCCGCCTCCTCGAACGAGATCTCGTCGGGCAGCGGGTAGACGTTCGACCGCGGCACGGCGATCAGCTCCGCGTACGTGCCGTCCATGTGCTCGCCGACGACGGTGATGCGGTCGCCGTGCTCGATGCCCGGGTTGATCACGACGCGCCGGCCGTCCGGGTCGAGGCCGGCGCCGTCGGCGCCGAGGATCCTCGGCTTCGGCACCGACGGCAGTCCTTTGCGGATCCAGAGGTCGAGCCGGTTCAGCGACGCCGCCCGGAGCCGGACGAGCACCTCGCCGGGCTGAGGCTCTGGATCGGGTGCATCCTCGTAGCGGAGCACCTGGGGCCCGCCGTCCTCGTGGATCCGGATCGCCTTCACGGCGCCGGATCCTAGGCAGAATCCGGGACATGACCGCTCAGGAGCTGGAGCGGCTCGCCGAGGAACTGGGACTCGACGCGATCGGCGCGGCTCCGGCCGAGCCCTATGCCGACACGGAGCGCCACATCGCCGAGCGTCGGGCGCGGGGGCTGTTCGCCGACCTGAAGTTCACGATGGCGCGGCCGGAGGTCTCCTGCCACCCCGAGTCGCTCCTTCCCGGCGCCAGGACGGTCGTCTCGGCAGCGCTCTGCTACTACGCGGACGGACCCGAGCTCCGACCCGGTGACGGGCGCCTGCCCCGCTACACCTGGAGCGACGCCTACGCCGTTCTCCGCGAGCGGCTCGACGAGCTCGGCCGCCGGCTTGGAGGCGAGTACCGCGTGTTCGTGGACTCGAACGACCACGTCGACAGGGAAGCCGCCTTCCGCTCCGGCGTCGGCTTCTACGGCAAGAACACGATGCTGATCACGCGCAGGCACGGATCGTGGGTCGTGCTCGGAACGCTCGTCACCACCGCGGAGCTCGAGTCGACCCCGCCGCTCGCCCTCGACTGCGGGTCGTGCCGCCTCTGCATCGACGCCTGCCCGACGGACGCGCTCGACGATCCCGGCGTCCTCGACACGAGCCGCTGCCTCTCGTACTGGACCCAGTCTCGCCACTCGATCCCGGAGCGGGTGCGGGAGGCTCTCGGCGACCGCGTCTACGGCTGCGACATCTGCCAGGACGTGTGCCCCTGGAACCGAGGCGTCGAGAAGCGGCGCGCGGGCCTGCCGGAGGGCGACGGCGAGACGCACGTGTCGCTGGTCGAGTGGCTCGAGGCGGAGGACGCGGAGCTTCGCGTGCAGTACGAGCGGCTGTTCGTTCCGCGAAACGACACGCGCTACCTGCGCCGAAACGCGCTCGTCGCACTCGGAAACACCGGCTCCGCCGACCATCGTCCGCTCGTCGAGCGCTACGCCCGGTCGGACGACCCGCTCCTGCGCGAGCACGCGGAGTGGGCGCGTGCCCGCATGGAGGCACGGCAGAATTGATGCCGGGGTGAACCAGGGCGTAAGAGGACGGTCTCAGACGGAGATCCGGGCGGCGTGGGTCCGGTTGGCCGCCGTGCCGTTCGCCGCGATCGAGATCGGCCTCGTCAAGGACGACTATCCGCCGGGCTACGAGCGCTGGGCGTGGGCCCTGACGGCGCTGCTCGCGGTCGGCGGCGGCGCGATCCTGTGGTGTGCCTACCGGGTTCCGTCGAGGGAGACCTGGCGCTGGATCGGGCTCGCGGCACTGATCCTCGACTCGGTGGTCGTCTACGGCTACATCCTCGTGTTCACCTTCGAGCTGGGCGTGCCGATCCGGTCGCTCGTGTTCATCCCGCTCATCGAGGCGGCGCTCCGTTACGGCCTGGTCGGAGGGGTGACGATGCCGGCGGTGTCGGCGCTGCTCCTGGCCTTTTCGGAGTGGTGGCGGGAGGACCGGTTTCCGCCCATGGAGTTCCAGCTCGACCGAGTCGTCTTCCCGGTCGCGGTGCAGCTGCTGATCGGGGCCCTCGTCGGCTCCCTCGTGGACCGCCTGCGCCGGGAACGGCGGGTCGCCAGGGGTCGAGCGTCGGAGGCCGAGAACCTTCGCGACGAGCTCGGCCGCCGGGCGGACATCCTCGACAGCACGAACCGCGCCGCCCGCGCTCTCGGCTCGTCGCTCGACCTCGACCAGGCGTTCGCGGCGTTCATCCGTGAGCTCCGGGGGCTCATCCCGTTCGAGCGGACGGCACTCGTGCTCCTCGAAAACGACCACGTGCGTGTGTTCGCGGTCGCCGGGGAGGCGGTCGACAGGGTGTTTCCGTCCGGATCCGTCCTTCCCGTCGCCGGCTCGGTCATCGCAGAGGTGGTGGCGCGCGGGCAAACCGTGTCGCGCGAAGACATGGCCGACGAGCGCTACGACGAGGAGGGTCAATTCGTCGGCCTGGGGCTCCGGTCCCGGGTCGTGGCGCCGATGCTCGCGGGACCGGAGACGATCGGCGCGATCTCGGTCGTGCGTCGGGAGCCGCATGCCTTTCGCCAGGAGGAGATCGGGCTCCTCGGTCTCCTTGGCCGCCTCGTCGGGAGCGCGGTGCAGAACATGCGCGCGTACGAGGCCGAGCGGACGACCGTCGACGAGCTGCGGAAGCTGTCCGCGCTCCGCGCGGACTTCGTCTCCCTCGTCTCGCACGAGCTCCGCAGCCCGATGGCGTCGGTGATCGGCTCCGCGAGGACGCTCGAACAGCGCTGGCGGGAGCTCACGCCCGAGCAGCGGGAGTCGTTCCTCGCGCTCATCTCCCACGAGACGTCCCGTCTGTCCGAGCTGATCAGCGACGTGCTCGACACGTCCCAGATCGAGGCGGGCACCTTCAGCTACTCGTTCGCCAACGTCGACCTCGGAGCGCTGGTGCGCGACTCGGCCGCCGCCGCACAGCACGGCCAGGACGAGGTGTCGGTGTCGGCGGTCGTCCGTGATCCGCTCCCCGCAGTGCGGGGCGACCGCGACCGGCTGCGGCAGGTGCTCATCAACCTGATCGACAACGCCGTCAAGTACTCGCCGCCAGGCGACGAGGTGCAGGTCGCGGCCGAGAGCACCGACGGGCGGGTCGTCATCGAGGTGCGAGACCGTGGTCCCGGGATCGCGCCGGAGCACCAGCGGGTCATCTTCGAGAAGTTCGGACGCGTGCACTCGGACGACCTCGCGAAGCCGGGCACGGGGCTCGGGCTCTTCATCGCCCGCTCGATCGTCGAGGCGCACGGAGGCGCGCTCGACGTCCGCTCCGCGCCCGGTCGGGGCGCGACGTTCCGGCTTTCGCTTCCGGTCTAGACGCTCGGACGGGCCGCGGCGGCGACCCTGCTCACGCCGAGCTCGCGGGCGAGCTCCTTGGCGCGCCCTGCGATCCGGCGCCGCAGATCGGGCTCGAGGACGACGGCCTCGCCCCGGAAGGACAGGATCTCGCCGACGAGCCACTCCACGCCCGCCGTCGTCTCACGCACCGCCGATCCGTCCGCCAGCGGTGTGGCGCCGCGCTCCACCTCCCAGCGCGCGACCTCGGGCGAGTACCAGACCCGCACGGGCCTCGTGCCCTCGAACTCGTTCGGCTCGAACCCCGCCCGGGGCTCGAAGCGCTCTCTGAGCTTCTTCGCGCTGCGGATGCGGTCGAGCCGGAAGCTTCGCTCACCGTCCCGATCGCGGTCCCAGGTGTGGACGTACCAGTACGGCAGTCGGCGCTCGAGACGGTAGGGCTCGACGGTTCGCGTCGTCGCGCTGAGCTCGCCTTCCTTCAGGTGCTCGATCTCGACGAGCCGGCGCTTGCTGATCGCATCGCTGAAGGTCGTGACCAGATCCTCCTCCGCGCGGGGAACGTCCGGCTCGGGCGTCTGGGCGAGCTGGAACTCGCCGAAGGTCTCCTCGAGCTTCCTCCGGACCCGGTCGAGGGGCGTGTGCGCGTCGGCGGCGATCATCGGGCCGACGAACTCGAGCGCAAGACGGATCGCGCGGGCCTCGAGCGGCGTCAGCCTCGGCGGGGCCCGGAAGGTGTCGCCGAAGAGCTCCTTCTCCACGTGCACCCGGTCGCCTCGGAGCTCGGCGTAGACGGCGTAGCAGCCACCGCCGAAGTTCACGAGGTTGAGCAGCGAGAGATGCTCCTCGAGCGCCTCGGGCGGGATGCGGAAGCGCTCGCTCAGCTCGCTTGCGGGGATGTCGGCGCTGCCCTCCTCGCCGCAGCGGTCGAGGAGGTAGGCGAGGAGCGCCTGGAGGAGACCGAAGCGCTCCGGCGCCACCGGCGAGCCCGGACGCTCGCTCGGCTCGAGCTCGTGGTGCTTGGCCTCCTTGGCGAGCGCCGGCGGGTCGCCCTCGTGCCGCTCGCGCGCGAGTGCGAGCGCCGCCTTGACCTCGCGCCGGAGCTCCGGCGGCGAGACCGGCACCGCACGTCCGTCCTGCCGGAGGATCCAGCGGACGAGAGGCTCGAGGCTCGCGAAACGCGTGACGAAAGCGCCGTCCTCGATCGTGCCCGCCCGCCCGTAGACGCGCTCGACCCACCACGCGGTGTCCCCGGCGACCTCGATCCGCGCCTCGCCGACGAGCTCGCCGATCTGCCAGTGCGCGCGTCCCCGGTGCGCCTCGACGTCGAAGTCCTCTGGGAGCCGGAAGTCGCGCTCTCTCCGCGTCGCGAGACGGATCTCGCCGCGAATCCGGGAGACGCGGAAGGTGCGGATCGCGTCGCGGTCGTGATCCCGGCCGATCACGTACCAGCGGCCCGCCTCGAGCAGCAGGGCGTACGGGTCGACCGTCCGTTCTTGCTCCTCGTCGCGGGACATGGCGTGGTAGCCGAACTTGACCGTGCGCTGCTTCGAGATCGCCCCCTCCAGCTTCGCGAGCCGGCCCGGCGTCTCGGGCGAGTAGTCGACCTCGCGGATCTCGACCCGGTCGGCCGCTCCGCTCGGAGGCAGCTCGAACCCCGGCCGGCCGAGGGCGAGGTTCTGGAGCGCCAGCCGGAGCGGCTCGGCGTAGGCGAATCGTCCCTCGAGGAGGAAGAACGCCGTTTGCAGGGCGGCGAGCTCCTCGTCGGTCAGCATCAGCTCGCCGAGGAAGTAGCGCTCGGACCGGAGCGAGTAGAGCTCCTCGCCGGTGAACTCGTCGCGCTGGGAGTCGAGCGGGACGCCGAGGGCCAGCAGCTCGGCCCGATCGGAGTAGAAGCGGCGCGCGAACGCCTCGTCCGACATCTCCGAGTACCCCTCGACGTTTCCCTTGACGTCGCGGGCCGTGAGCGGGCGCCGCTCGGCCATCAGGAAGGCGACGAGCGAGAGCTGCCGGATGAGCTTGTCGGTGTCGTGAGACACGGCCGGGCGCCTATTCTTGCCGATCACAGGTTGTTGTCGCACGTGACAAGATCGGGCCCGACTTTGTAACAACCCGCGAAACTGCGTTATGCTCCTGCGGTCCGGTCAGGTGAGAACGCTGTTAACGCGCGCATAACAGCTTTTCGCGGGTGCTTAATCGAGGAGCTGGTACTTAGAGGTGGACGCCCAAGAACTCCTGATTCAGAGCCGTATGTATCAATACTCACGGGCGATTTATCGCTCCATCAAGGATCTGATCGACCCTCACGTCTCCCGTGAGACCCAGCTCGAGTACCGCCGTGCGGTGCTCGCTGCCTGTGAGGACACGATGGAGCGGCTGGCCCGCGATCCGCTCTACTTCGCGAAGCCCGAGCGGGCGCTCTTCCAGGACATCCGCCGGTACTTCCCGATTCGCGCCCAGGCCCAGGTCGCGTGGGCGGTCGAGGAGGGTGTGTCCGCAGCGGTGGCGTTCATCACCGAGCAGATCGAGGCAGGGGCCTTCGACGGCGGCGTCCCGCGCTGCCGGGCGACGACGCGCAAGGGCAAGCCGTGCCAGCGCACGCCCCTTCCCGAGCGGGATTACTGCCCTTCGCACCAGCATCTCGAGCAGACGGTCTCGAGCCGCGCAGCGGCGGTCGCGTAGTCGACCACAGCCAGATCCGCGGGCGCCGAGGGGCGTCCCGCCGAGGCGTGCCGGCTCGGCCGGGCACGGCCGCGATAGGGTAGGCCGCGCGTGTCCCACGACGCCGACAAGCTGATCCGCCAGCTCTCGCTCGTGGCGTTCCTGATGGCGGAGCGCCGGCCGCTGACCGCGAGGGACGTAAAGGGCAACGTCGAGGGGTACTCCGAGATGTCCGACGAGGCGTTCGCGCGCCGCTTCTACTCCGACCGCGCGGAGCTCACGGCGCTCGGCGTGCCGCTGACCTCACAGCGCGACGAGTTCACGGGCGAGGAGCTCTACTCGCTCCGCTCCGAGCACTACTTCCTCGACCAGCTCGACCTCGAGGAGGACGAGCTGGCCGCGCTGCAGACGGCGCTCTACACGCTCGAGGGGAAGTTCGCGTACGCCGAGCCGCTCCGGCTCGCGCTCCAGAACCTCGCGCTCGGCAGGCCGGGATTCCCGGAGGGGCCGACGCAGACGGCCGTGCGGGTGGAACGCCTCGATCCCGACTACTCGATTGAGCTCCAGGGTCGGCTGTCGAAGCTCGAGTCCGCGATCTCGAAGCAGCGCACGATCCAGTTCCGCTACTGGTCGCCGACGCGCGAGCGTGAGAGCGAGCGGCGCCTCAACCCCTACGCGCTGCGACTCGACGAGGGCGTCTGGTACGTCATCGGACAC
>DASTCG010000109.1:0-10300 GCA_035711385.1 Gaiellaceae bacterium | reverse complement strand
AGTGCGCCGCTGATTCCGCCGATCTGCTTGGCAGGCCAGCCGAGCGCGCCGGCCATCGGCCGGACGAACCGGACGGACAGCAGAGAGACCCCGAAGAAGATCAGCACGGCCCCGAGGCCCATCCACACGAGCAGCTCCGTCGTCGAGAGGCCGGGTCCGAAGAGCCCGTACGAGAGCGCAGCGAAGCCCAGCCCGACGAGCACGACCGATCCGGCCGTTCGGAAGCGTGCGAAGCGGCTCACGGGCAGCTGGGCGTCCTCCCGGACCGCGGCGATCGGCGGAACCCGCGTCGCGCGGATCGCGGGGCGCAGGCTCGCGAGGACGGTCACGAGCACGCCGACGACGATCGCCACGACGCCGGTGCGTGTCTGGAAGACGAGCCCGATGTTCGGCAGGGTGAAGCCGACCGCGTCGAAGAGGGAGAAGAGCCCCTCCGCGAGCGCCAGCCCGAGGAAGAGCCCGATCGTCGAGGCGAGCACCCCGACGACGAGGGCCTCGAGCAGGACGGAGGTGAGCACCTGCCGGCGCGAGCCGCCGATCATTCGGAGCGTCGCGAACTCGCGGGTGCGCTGCGCGATCGTGATCGAGAGCGAGTTCGCGATCACGAAGGCGCCGACGAAGAGGGCGATCCCGGCGAATGCGAGCAGGAACCCCTGCAGGAAGGTGATGAAGTCGTTCGCGTCCGCCGCGTCCTCCGCCGCCTGCGCCTGCCCCGTCTTGACCTGGGTCGTCGGCGGGATCGCGGCCCGGAGCGCGGAGACCAGCTCACCGGACGAGACGTTCGGCTTCGACTTCACGGAGATCGTGTCCAGCTGACCCACCTTGTCGTAGAGGCGCTGCGCCGTCGGGAGGTCGAAGCCGGCGAGCGTCGCGTCTCCGATCGTCGACAGCGACTCGCCGAAGCGGATGATCCCGGAGATCGTGAACGTCTGGATCGGGCCTTCGGCCTGAACCCGCATCCGGTCGCCGATCCCGAAGTCCTTCTTCTTCGCCGTGGACTCGTCGATCACGATCTGGTTCGGCCCGGGCCAGGCGCCGCGCACGAGGCGCAGCGGGTTGAACGGCGAGTCGCCCCTCGCGATGCTGAAGCCGATGCTCGGGGCGTTCCCCGTGATCGCCTTGCCGTTCTTGTCGATCAGGACCGTCGAATCGCTGCTCACGCCGCCTTCGGCTGTCTCGACCTCGGGAACGGCGCGGACCTTTGCGAGCACCGACTCGGGGAACGACGGCGTCGTGCTCCCGCTGCTGTCGCTCAGGTCGAAGGGCGACTTCCCGGTGATCACCGCGTCCGATCCCTTGCGGACGTCGGTGAAGATCGAGTTGAACGCCGAGTCGATCGAGTCGGTGAGGACGTAGGTCCCGCTGATCATCGCGACGCCCAGGACGATTGCGATCGCTGTCAGCCCGGTCCGAAGCTTGCGGCCGAGCAGTCCCTTGAGCGCGAAGCGCGTCATGCGCTCAGAAGGTAGCTCCAGGCAGCCAACCGCTGACATGGAAAGCGAGAAGGGATGGCCCGATCTGGCCGGGGTTCTGGCCACAGGGCCAGTGAAAATCGGTCTTTCTCTCAGCGCGACGACGAGCGCGCAGACACACTGGGCTTCGTCCATCCGCCCTTGACCGCACACTGATCCTCGGACACCGTGGGAGAAAGGCCCGAGCGGCGGGCCTCGACAGAGGACTCATAGCGGCCATGAGGATCCGGCTCAACAACCCGGCACTGACCGGCGATCTCGTCGACTACCTGCGGCAGAACGACTGCGAGGCGATGGCCATGGGGCCGAACCTCGTCGCCGTCTCGCTCTCGCACGCGCTCCCGTACGACGCAGCGCGCCTCGAGCTCGGTGTTCATCTCGGCGACTGGGCGCTCGAGAACGGCAACGCGGGCGCCGTCATTCTCGACTGAAAGAGATCGCGCCCGGCCCGAGGACCGGGCGCGACACTCCCCCTCTGATGTCGAGTACTCGTCAGAGGATCTGCTGAGCCACCTCCACCCGCAGGAGCGAGCGGACGTTCTCGATCTGGTTGACGATCGTCGCAACCGACGAGCCTGCGAAGAGCAGCCCGAGCGCGACGTTGTCGAGGGACAGGACGAGCGAGCCCGAGTCCCCACCGGCGGAGATGTTCGTCGTGATGATCTGGTCGAAGAACCGGCCTACGCGCCCGCCGCCGTAGCCGACGTCGACGGTTGCGTTGATCGCGGTGATGCGGCCGGTCGTGTAGTTCGTCGTCCGTCCGGTCTTCTGGACGACCGTGCCCACGGGGATGTTCGCTTTCCGCCGCCAGCCGCGGGCGTACCCGATCCAGTAGATCTCACGATCGAGATCGTGGAACTGGCCCTGGGCAATCGCCGCGTCGACTCTGTTGCGGTGCAGAGCGCGGGGCGTGGGCGGCTCGAGCGTGATCGGCACGAATCGGGTCAGGGTGGCGATCCGGTCCGCCGGATCCGTGCCGCCGTCGAAGGGGCCCGGCTGCAGGATCGGATCTCCGATGTGCGCCGCGTTCACGTCCGCGAGCACGTGGTTGTTGGAGAGGATGTAGTACCGAGGCGGGATCCCGACCCCGTGCCCCGGCGGACTTCCGGTCGTCCCGCCGGGGAGGATGTCGTAGACGCACGTGCCGAGCGTGCCGGCCGTGATCCGGTAGTGGCCGACCGAATATCCGCCCTCGGCGGGCCGGATGCGGCGGGTCAGCAGCAGCGCGTCCGTGAACGCGGTGTACTCCTCCTCCTCGAGGATCGGCGCCGGTGCCCCGTTCTGCTCGATAGACGGCATCGGCGCTTGAGCGCGCCACACCATCTCTCCGGGTCGCAAGGGCGTCGTCGGCGCACGGAACTGCTGCGCGATCGGGAAGCCGATCTCGAGCACGTCCGTCTTGACGTCGCCCACCTTCGTCGGGACGAGATCCTCCTTCGCGAGGTCCTCCTTTCCGACCTTGTTGCTCACGAGGATGAGCACGGCCGGCTCGCCGGTCGCCTCGCCGTCCTTCCACTTGACGCCGGAGCCGACGCCGACGACGTTCGTCACCGGCTCGTCCGGTTTCATGAGGTCGGCGGTCGCATTCTGCTGCGCGGTCTCGAGCTTGGCGGCGGCTTCTGCCGTCAGCTCCATCTTGTTGGTCGCAGTCATGTCTACTCGCTTCCTCCTTGCTCCGCCTGGGCCTCGATGAAGCCGATCGGCTCGACGTCGACCTCGACGCCGTCGAGCGACGCCGGCACACGCTCCTCGGGCGCGAGCGCGTCCTCAGGAACCTTCTCGGTCACGAAGACCTTGAGCACCGGCTTTCCGTCACGCTCCCCGATTCCCACTGCGGTCACATTGGGGAGCGAGAGCAACTCGGTCTCGTGGCGCGACTTCACCTCGGCGATTGCGTTCTCGGTCATCGATCTCCCTTCACCGCAGGTGGTCAGGACCGGGGAGGAGGCGGAGGCGCTCTCGGGCGTCCGGGCTCAACAGGCGGTGAGCCGACCGCCCGGAGCCTCAACTTCGAGAGAGGTCGCCGCAGCAAGGATCTCGAGCTCCCGAGGGGCACTCAGGATGCTCCCTTCGCTGCCTTTGCGAGACAGGGCCATCGAACCAGCTTCGAGTCCGCGCGTCAAGCCCGATCTGCCGGCTGGTAGGGCTCGGCCTCTCCATCGAAGCCGCTCGCGAAGCCGTCCTGGAGTGCGAGGTTCACCTGCATGGCACTGGCCGGGTGCCGCAGGACCCACCTTCGACACCCACGCCCGCCGGGAGGGTTCTACAAGGGTGATTCCTCGAGCCGCGCGAGTAGCTTGCGAAGGAGACCGTCCAGGGTCTGCCGCTCGGTGGCCGTCAGGCCGTCGAGAAGGGCCGCCTCGTTCCAGACGTGGACGGCGATCGCGCGGTCGATGATCGCCCTGCCGCGTGGCGTGAGCCGCACTCGCGTTCCCCGACGGTCGTCCGGATCCGCGGACCTTTCCACGAGGCCGGCCTCGACGAGGCGGTCGAGCCGTTTCGTCAGTCCTCCCGAGGTCACCATCATCGTCTTCAGGAGCTGTGCCGGATTGAGCGCGTAGGGCGGGCCGGCACGGCGGAGCGCGGCGAGGACGTCGAACCAGCCCGGCT
Organism: Gaiellaceae bacterium; assembly: GCA_035711385.1. Lineage (GTDB taxonomy): Bacteria > Actinomycetota > Thermoleophilia > Gaiellales > Gaiellaceae > JACDAN01. The sequence goes on along the minus strand of DASTCG010000109.1, from coordinate 6,218 downwards.
GGAGCCCGAGCTCGGCGACGCCGCGGCCGAGCGCGGAGTTCACGAGGGCGGCAGCACGCAGCAGCCGTCCGACGATCGCGAGGGGCTCGAGCTCGAGCTCGGGGCGCTCGCGCTGCCACTGCTCGACGATGCCGTCGATGCGGTCGGTCATCCGGCCGAGGGTAGCTGAGCGGCTAGAATCTTCCTGGGAAGCTTCTGAAGGAGGATCAAGATGGAGGGGACGATGCGCGCTCTCCGCCTGCGCGGCGAGGGCGACCTGGCGCTCGAGCGGCTCGAGATCCCGCGCCCGGGCGCCGGCGCGGCGCTCGTCGCCGTGCATGCGGCCGGGCTCACGCGGGACGAGCTCACGTGGCCGGTCGACCGGCTGCCGGCGACGCCGTCCTACGAGCTCTCGGGAACGGTCGTCGAGACCGACGCCGACGGGGTCGCCGCCGGCGACGAGGTCTTCGGCCTGGCGCCCTTCGACCGCGACGGCGTCGCCGCCGACTACGCGGTCGTGCCGGTGGACGTGCTCGCGCCGAAGCCTCGCGCCCTGAGCCATGTCGAAGCCGCCGCGTTGCCGCTGGCCGGGCTGAGCGCCTGGCAGGGCCTCTTCGTCCACGGCCGGCTCGAGGCCGGCGAGCGGGTGGCGATCCTCGGGGCCTCGGGCGGCGTGGGCCACCTGGCGGTGCAGCTCGCGGAGATCCGGGGCGCGCACGTGATCCGCGACCTCTCCGGGCCGGTGGATCTGCTCTTCGACACCGCCGGCGCCGAGGCGCTCGCCGGAGCGCGCGGCGCGCTCGCCGAGGTCGGTCGCATCGTCTCGGTCGCGGAAGAGCCGCCACACGGCACGTATTTCGTCGTCGAGCCGGACCGCCTCCAGCTCGTCGAGCTCGCCCGGCTCGTCGAGGACGGGCGTCTGCGGCCGTCCGTCGACTCGGTGTACGAGCTGACCGACGCCGAGGACGCGTTCGAGCGGCTGGCTCAGCGGGGAAAGCGCGGCAAGGTCGTCCTGAGGATCGCCTAGCCGGCGGCAAGCTGGCCGCAGGCCGCCGCGATGTCCCGGCCCCGGGTCAGTCGCACCGTCGCAGGGATGCGAGCCTCGTCGAGCACCCGCTTGAACGCCGCGATCGCCTCGCGGGAGGAGCTCTCGTACATCCCCGTCGGGTTGTACGGGATGAGGTTCACCTTGAAGGCCTTGGGGTCGAGGAGCTCGGCGAGCTCGGCGGCCCGCTCCCGCGAGTCGTTGACGCCGGCAAGCATCACGTACTCGACGAAGACCTTGCGCCGCCGGAGCTCGAAGTAGCGGCGGCATTCGTCCAGCACCGACGGAAGGGGGTAGCGGTCGTTCACCGGCATGAGCGAGGACCGGAGCCGCGGATCGGCGGCGTGCAGCGAGAGCGCCAGCCGGATCGGCTCCTCGACCTCGTCCACGAACCGGCGGAGGCCCGGCATCCAGCCGACGGTCGAGATCGTCGTCCGGCGGTGCGTGATCCCGACGTCAGGCAGGCGCCGCGCCGCCGCCAGCACCTCCTCGTAGTTGAGGAACGGCTCGCCCATGCCCATGAAGACGAGGTGATCGACAGGCTCGATCCGTCTGAAATGGAGAACCTGGTCGAGGATCTCGCCGGCCTTCAGGTTGCGGCCGAAGCGCATCTGTCCCGTCGCGCAGAAGGTGCAGGTGAGCGGGCAGCCCGACTGCGCGGAGACGCAGACCGAGCGGCGGCCGTCGCGGTAGCGCATGAGCACCGCCTCGACGGGATGGCCGTCGGACGTGCGGAAGAGCATCTTCACCGTCCCGTCCGCGGCCCTCGCCTCGCCCTCCACGACGAGTGACGAGAACGGGACTCGCCTCTGGAGGTGCGCGCGGAGGGCGAGCGGGACGTTCGTCATCTCCTCGTAGCCGGCGGCGCCGCGCGCGACCCACTCCCAGATCTGACGGGCGCGAAACGGCGGCTCGCCGTGCTCGGAGAGGTTCTGCTCGAGCAGCGCGAGATCCACGCCGCCACGGTAGCGTCGCCGAGCTCTGGGGAGGGCGAAACGTGAGCGGCGGGCGGATACGGTCTCTTCCGAAACGAGGTCCTTGGAGTCACAATCCCCGCAAGAACTGGAGGGTTGGTCGGGCGCTTGCGGCTCGTCCGCGCCGTGTTCAGCCTCCTGCTGGCTGCGGTGCACGGCGCGGGCGACGCCCGATCACGCGGCAGGGGTGTAAGGCGATGCTGTCGCCCGGCGCTCCACCGGTTCTCGTCACTCCCGCGGCCTACGAGGTCTCGTTCGGTCGGATCGCCGGCCGTGTGAGCCCGGCCGCAAGGGCGCTCGTCGTCCGCGTCGACGGCCGTGTCGTTGCCAGGCACGAGCTCGACCGCCGCAGGGCCTTCGACCTGCACGTCGCGCTCCCGCCACGCGACGTGCGGCTGACGGTGACCGCGGTCTACGCCGAGGGGCAGCGATCCGCCTCGGTGGGGCCCGTCTTCGGGCTGCCACGGTCGGCCGAGCCCCGGGCGCCTCCTTCTCGGGGTCTCGAGGACGCGCGGCTCGCCACACGGCTGCGGGCGCTCGCACGCGGGTTTCCCGGCGCCTCCGGGATCTTCGTCCAGGACCTGCGGACCGGTCGCGGCGCCGCGTGGAACGCGCGGGCGGAGTTCCCGGCCGCCTCGACGCTGAAGGTCGCGATCGCGATCGAGGTTCTGCGCGCGCTCAGAGGGCCGCCGCGGCGGGGCAGCCGGCTCGACGCGCTGCTCCGCCGGATGATCGTCCCGTCCGACGACCGGTCCGCGAACGACCTCCTCGTCTGGCTCGGGGGATCGACGTCGGGCGGCGCCGCCCGCGTGAACGAGACGTTTCGCGCCCTCGGCCTCGACGACACGGACATGTACGGGGGGTACATCGTGCCGGCGGCGCGGCGGATCCCGCTCCGGGCGGACGAGCAGCCGAGCTTCGTGGGGAAGCGGACGAGCGCCTGGGACTTCGCGCGGCTCCTCCGCTACGTCCACGAAGCGGCGGTGGGGAAGGGACGGCTCGCGCGCCGGGGCGGGTTCGTCCCGGTCGAGGCCAGGTACCTGCTCTACCTCCTCGCGCACACGCGGCCGGGGTACCTCGATCGGTACCTGCGCGGGACGCCGGTCACGGTTCTCAGCAAGCCGGGCTGGATCTCACGCGCCCGGCACGACGGCGGGCTCGCTTTCTGGCGGGACGGGAGCTTCGTCGCCGTGGTCCTGACGTTCAATAACCGCGGCGTCGGCGCGTCGTCGGAGATCCTCGCCGGGCGAGTCGCACGCGCTGCGTACGCTCTCCTGGATGCCTCGAACGCCCACGGTCGCGGAGCGCGAGCGCACGCTGGAGCGCATCCGCCGGCTCTGTCTCGAGCTCCCGGAGACGAGCGAGCGGCTCAGTCACGGACAGCCCACCTTCTTCGTGCGGGGCAAGCGATCCTTCGCGATGGTGCTGAACGACCATCACGGCGACGGGCGCTTCGCGATGTGGTGCGCCGCCGAGGACGGCGTCCAGCAGATGCTCGTGGAGGCGGATCCCGAGCGCTTCTTCCGCCCGCCGTACGTGGGCCACCGCGGCTGGCTCGGCGTCCGCCTCGACCGGGAGCTCCACTGGGACGAGCTGGCGGGGATCCTCGAGGACGCCTACGCCGAGGTGGCACCTCCGAAGCTCGTCGAGGAGGCCCGGCGACGCACCGTCGAGCGGTAGGCCACGCCCGCGGCGAGTAGGAGCCCGCCGGCGAGGAGCACGACGATCCAGGGGTCGAAGCGGCGGCCTCCGGGGGCCGAGGGCGCAGCCTCCCAGCGACGGGTGTCCACGACGGCGACGGTGTCGCTTCGCGAGCGGATCCGGAGCTCTCGACCGTCGGAGCCGACGATGAACCGCAGCCCCCAGAGGTCGCGCCGGCCGTGCAACCAGTCGAGGTCGATGCAGCGGGCCGAGCGGCCGACGGTGTCGAGCGCGTGGACGAACGGGTGCTCCGTGCCGTCGTAGAGCGTGAACGCCCAGCGGCCGTCCGGGCTCCAGGCCCTCGTCAGTGGGTTGCCGTTCATCGCCTCGCCCGGCTTTCGCGGGTCGACCACCGGCGTCGGCGTCAGGCGCCCCGTCCGGGTGTCGAGCGCCCGCACCTCGTACTGGAGCGGGTCGTCGATCGAGGTGTAGTGGATGACGTAGATCCAGCGTCCATCGGGGGAGATCGCATCGAAGCTGAAGTCGCCTCGGAGCATGATCCGGCGCCGTTCGGCGAGTGACGTCCCGTCGAGGAGCGCGAAGGTCGTGGTCGCTCTCGGGAAGCGGTTCCTGGGCGTGATCAGTGTCATGGTCGACCCGTTGCGCGCGAGGCCATCGGCGGACGAGTCGTAGGCGACGGCCGGCACCGTCAGCGTTTCCCGGAGTCGGCGCCACGCCCTGACCTTGCCGGTGCCCTTCTCGATCCGGGCTACCAGGGTGCGCGTCGGCGAGGGGAACGCGACGATCCTGTCGGCGAGGCCGGGCGCGGTGACCCCGTCCGGTCCGACGTCGACGTTCATCACGGGCAGGCCGTCGGCCCGCGCGGCGGGTGCGAGGGCGACGGCCGCCAGCGTCAGCGCGAAGAGCGCGGCTTTCATGGCGGTCCCTCCTGGTCGTTTCCAGGAGTACGAGATGCGGCGCCTGCGGGGTCCGCGTGGCGTCTAGCCGGCGGGCGCCTGTGACTGCGCCACGGCAGCGGCGGGTACGTCGCCCCGCCTGAGCACGCCGACGGCGACGACGAAGGCGCCGAGCGCGAACACCGAGGCCACCGCGAACCCCCAGTTGTAGCCGCTCGTGAGGTCGGCGAACGTGATCCGACCACCCTCGGCGAGATCCTGCGCGCGCTGGTTCGAGACCGAGGAGATGAGCGCCACGCCGACCGCTCCGCCGAGCTGCTGCGACGTGTTCAGGAGACCCGAGGCGACCCCCGCGATCCGATCAGGGATACCCGAGAGGGCCGCCAGGGACATCGGGATGAAGATGCAGGCGAGCCCGAAGCCGCTGAGGACGAAGGGGATGAAGAGGTTCGTCCAGTACGTCCCGTCGACCGGAAGCTGCGTGTACCAGAGGTAGGCGAACGAGAGGAGCCCGGTGCCGACGACCATCACCGGCTTCACACCGGCCCGGGTGACGACGTTCTGCGCCACGGCGGCGCCCGGGATCGTCATGCCCGCCGTCGCAAGAAACGCGAAGCCGGCCTCCAGCGGCGAGTAGCCGAGGACTCCTTGCATGTAGAGGGTGAGCAGGAAGAAGCCGCCGAAGATCGTGGCGCCGAGCAGCGCGCCGACCGTGTTCGCGACGAACACGGCGCGGATGCGAAAAAGCCCGAGCGGAACGAGCGGTGCCTGCGTGCGTGCCTCCCACCAGAAGAACGCCGCCACGAGCGCGACGGCGAGCGTCGTGAGCCCGATCGTCTGCGTCGAGCCCCAGCCGGCGTCGGGTGCCTTCGACATCGCGTACACGAAGGTGACGAGCCCGGAGGTGACGAGGATCGCGCCGAGCACGTCGACGCGGCGGTCGACGTCGGGGTTCCGTCCCTCGGAGATCAGCGTGGGGGTGAGCGCGAAGATCGCGATCCCGACCGGGACGTTGACGAAGAAGATCCACGACCAGCCGAGGTACTCGACAAGGATCCCTCCGAGGAGCACGCCGGCGGCAGCGCCGCTTCCTGCCACGCCGCCCCAGATCCCGAAGGCCTTGTTGCGCTCCGCCTGGTCGTGATGGAACGCGGCGCTGATGATCGAGAGGGTGGCGGGAGAGACGATCGCGGCGCCGAGCCCCTGCAACGCCCGGAAGGCGATCAGCGCATCGCCGCTCGAGGAGAGTCCGCACGCGAGCGAGCCGCACGTGAAGAGCGCCATCCCGAACATGAACACGCGCCGCCGGCCCAGCAAGTCCGCGGCCCGCCCGCCGAGCAGGAGGAAGCCGCCGAACGCGAGCGAGTAGGCGGTGACGATCCACTGGAGGGTGCTGCGTGAGAGCCCGAGGTCGCGCTGGATCGTGGGCAGCGCGACGTTCACGATCGCGACGTCCAGGATGACCATGAAGAACGCGACGCAGACGAGAGCCAGCGCGCGCCAGCGTCGTGGATCCGGGAGGACGGCAGCTTCCACGCGGCTCGAACGGTACCGATCCCCCTGAAGGGGGTGTCGCGTGCTCCAGAACGGCCTCACCGTGCCGAAGAGGAGGGTGAGATGCTGCGGATTCGGGCTGCGGCCTTGGCGGCCGCGGCACTGTGT
>DASTCG010000108.1:0-7336 GCA_035711385.1 Gaiellaceae bacterium | reverse complement strand
AGAACGTCCCCGCCGGGCAGGTCGGGCGCGACGTGCGGGCGGCTGTAGCCGTAGAAGAACCAGTACGTGATCAGGAGCTCCTTGGGCGTGCGCCGGAGCTCGAAGAACACCGGCGAGTCGGGATTCCGGCCGGCCTGCCCGGGCCGGGCGGAGTCGGCGACGTCGAGGAAGAACCCGCGGCGAAGGTTGAGACCCTTGGGGCGGGCGCGCCTCCGCATAAACGGCCGCGTCAGCTCCCGCGCGAGATAGCCCTCGTGCGTGTAGCAGCCGCCGGGCGTCCCGTCGCAATGGCTCCCGAGCCGGTCCGGCGACACGCGCCCGCGCGGCTCGACCCGCGCGAAGCCGCGGCGGAGCCGCCAGCCGAGCAGCGACGCGCCGACGAAGGCGGCCGGGTCGAGGGGCCCGTACTGCTCCCTCGGGTGGAGCCAGACGCGCGGCGCGTAGCGGCGCGCCAGCTCGAGCTCCTGCTCGGCGGACAAGCCGGTCCCGTCGCCGCCGGCCTGGGACGGACCATCGGTGCGCACAGGCTCTGCAGGCTCAGCCTCGAGGGCGAAGATCATCGCCTGCGCGATCGTCCCGAGCAGCGCGAGCGCGAACGCGATCGCGCCGATCCGCAGCAGGCGTCCGCGGCGCTCGTTGACACGCCGCTGGCGCTCGACCATCTCGAGGAGGAGCGCCGCCTCGCCCTCCTCGTCCCCGGCCGCGAGCTTCTCGAGCCGCCGCTGCTGCTCACCCGCCCAGCGACGCTTCGGCCAGACGGCGACGCCTGCGATCAGCGCGGCGAGGCCGAAGGCGACCACGGTCACCGTCAGCACGAGCAAGAGCGCGTTGTCCCAGAGGTCGGAAACCACCCACTTGTTGTCGTCCAGCCAGACGGACGAGAACTGCGCGAGCAGCAGCACGCCCACGGCGGAGCCGGCGGCCAGCGCCGTACCGCGGATGTTCAGGCTCATGCTGCTCGTGAGCTCGCTGCCGAAGGCACGCTCGAGCCTGTCCGTCCGCTTCGCGAGGCCGGGTGCCGCGGCCAGATCCCGGTCGGCTTCGAGGCTGCCCTTCCGCCACCAGCTGCCGGTATCGCTCAACCCGGGCTGACTCTACGGCGCCGGCCCTCGGTTGCCAAGCTCCTGAGAGAATCGCCGCGGTGCCTCGCCGCGCGCGGTTCCTCGTCCCCGCCCTGCTCGCGCTGGCCGCGCTCGTCCTCGCGCCGGCGGCGGCTGCCGACCTCGCAGAGGAGCAGGCCCTCGCGCAACGGTACGCGCCGGTCGTCCGGCTCGTCGAGCAGACCGAGGAATGCGGCCCCGGCGAGCCGTACGAGCCGATCGACGTCGACGTCCTCTTCGACGAGCCGACGGTCGCCTTTCGGGGGCCCTGGAACGCGGTCGACCTCGTCAAGATCGGCCCGACGGCCCGCGACCTGGTCGGCAAGTACGAGTACCACCTCGACTTCCCCGGTGACGCGCTCGACCCGGGGTGCGACTACGAGCGCTGGAGCCGCCGCCTGACCGAGGGTCGCTCCCCGACGGTCTACGCCCACGTCGCGACCGAGCCAGGCCGTCCTGGGAAGCTCGCGCTCCAGTACTGGTTCTTCTACGCCTACAACGACTGGAACAACCTCCACGAGGGCGACTGGGAGGTGATCCAGCTCGTCTTCGACGCAGATGACGCCGGCGAGGCCCTAACACAAGAGCCGGTCTCGATCGGCTACAGCCAGCACGAGGGAGCCGAGGTCGCGGACTGGGACGCCGAGAAGCTCGAGCTCGTGGACGGGCGGCGGCCGGTCGTCTACCCGGCGGCCGGCTCGCATGCGAACTTCTTCGACGAGGGGCTGTTCATCGGCAGCTCCGCCGAGCAGGGCGTCGGCTGCGACGACACCCGCGGCCCACACGTCGACGTCGATCCGGAGATCCGAACCATCCCTACGGACGACGCTGCGGCGCGCGCCGCCTTCCCGTGGATCGCGTTCGAGGGCCGGTGGGGCGAGCTCCAGGACGCCTTCTTCAACGGGCCGACCGGGCCGAACCTGAAACGCCAGTGGGCAGAGCCGATCACCACCTCGGAGGGGTGGCGCGAGCGGAGCTATGCGGTCCCGACAGGAGGGGCTCTGGGCACTGGTGCGACCGACTTCTTCTGCGCGGGTGTCGCCGCGGGCTCGATGGGCCTCATCCGCTGGCTCCAGGATCCGGCGCTCGTCCTGGTCGTGCTCGCGGCCCTGCTCGCGCTCGCCGTCTTTGCGGCCTCCCGGACGACGTGGCGGCCCACCGCTCCGCTCCGGGTCGGGCGTCGGCGCACCTGGGGTCAGATCCTTGCGACCGCGGGGCGGATGTATGTCCACCGCGCCCCGCTCTTCCTCGGCATCGGGCTCCTCCTGATCCCGATCGGGTTGCTGACGGCGCTGCTCCAGGCGGTGCTCCTCGGCGGGCTCGCGCGGATCGGGCTCGAGGCGGACGGCGAGACGGCCGGAGCGCTCCTGCTCCTCCTCTTCGTGCTCGGGACGACCCTGACCCTGCTCGGCCTGGGTCTCGTCCAGGCGGCGACCGCCTGCGCCCTCGTCGAGATCGACGCCGGCCGCCCGCTGGGGCCGATCCGGGCCTACAGGCTGGCGCTCGCCCGTGTCGGCCCGCTGCTCGGTGCGATCGCCGTCGCGGTGGGAATCTGCGGTGCGCTCGCCGGCTCCGGGGTCCTGCTCCCGCTCGCGATCTGGCTTGCCGTCCGCTGGGCGCTCCTCGCCCAGGTCGTCGAGCTCGAGAGCCGCTCCGCTCTCGGTGCCCTGCGCCGCAGCGGCGAGCTCGTCCGGGGCCGGTGGCTCCGCGTCGCCTCGCTCGTCGGGGTCGGCGCCGTCCTCGTGCTCGCCGCCGGCCCGCTGCTCGGCGTCCTCCTGATCTTCACGACGAGCGCCCCGCCGGCGTTCCTCAACGTCGTGGCCGGGATCGTCTATGCGCTCGCAGTGCCGTTCGTGGCGCTGACCACCTCCTACGTGTACTTCGACGCACGAGCGCGCGTCGAGCTCGAAAGCGCGGAGGAGCCGGACGTGCTTCCAGCCGAGATCGGCCTTGAAGCCTCGTGAGAATGAGCCTACGATCGGCTCAACAGCCGGTTCTGCGGCCCGGGCTCGAATGAGACCACGATGGACGCAACGGCACAGAGCGTAGGAGTCGAGCAGGGAGCGGACGGCGCTCTGCGAGATGAGCCCTCGACGAGCGGGCAGGCGGGCTCGGTCTCGTTCCCGGAGCTCGTACGAGCGCACTACGAATGGGAGAGATCGTCGGCGCTGAACGGTGACGGCGACGACCGCTACCACGAGCTGCTGGCGCGGTTCCAGGAGGCAGAGGGCGACCTCGTCCACGCCTACTGGGCGACGAGGCGACCCTCGGCCGTCGCGCTGACGATCAAGCGAAACGGGTGGCTCAGGCAGATGGTCACCGACCACGACTGCGCGATCCGGCTCCATCGCGCGACGGACTGGCTCGCGCGCGAGTCATCGATCGCCGAGCTCATGCACCACTGCGACACGCTCGCGATCAAGGTCTCGGAGGTCCTGCGCGGATCGGCCGAGCGGATCGCCATGCAGTGGATCTACGCGGTTCAGAGCCACCTACTGGGCTTCATCGAGCGGACGGGAGGCCGCGCGAACAAGAAGGAGATCGAGGACTTCGTCGAGCATCAGAAGGACGAGCTCATCGAGATCGAGCGCTACTACGCGCGGGCCGCGACGAAGGCGGCGCGCATCGTCTACTTCTGGGGCATGGTGATCGGCGTGCTCGCCTCCGGGGTCATCGGGCTCGGTCTCGCGGGGGTCGTGCGAGCAGCCGGCTGGTTCGACGACCCGAACATCCAGGACGCGCAGACGTTCTTCGTCTGCTACGTCTCCGGCACGATCGGGGCGTTCATCAGCGTGCTGATGCGGATGAGCTCGAACTCGTTCAGGGTCGACTACGAGGTGGGCCGATCGACGATCCGGCGCCTGGGCAGCTTCCGGCCGTTCATCGGGGCCGTCTTCGGCGTCGCGCTCTATTTCATCGTTCTGAGCGGGATCCTGAACATCCAGCTCCCGGACACGGAGATCAAAGCGTTCTTCTTCCTCGGCACACTGGCCTTCCTCGCTGGGTTCAACGAGCGTTGGACGAACGTCATCTTCGGGAAGGCCGAGCAGACGATTGCCGTGAGCCTTGAGTCCGACTCCGACCGGCGGAGATCGCGTCGCGAGGAGGACGACGAGGACGACCCGGTCTGAGCGAGCCCGGAGCGGAGACATCACACAGGGGGAGCGGGTTCGGCCTGCCGCCGCCCGACACCGGCAACGTCTTCCTGAACGCGTTCGCGCGTGCGTCGCTCTTCGCCGTTCACGTCGAGCGGCGGATCGACCCGTTCTTCCGGCCGCTCTTCGACCGACTGCTCCGCGAGCCGGTCTCGCTCGTGGTCACCTGGCTGATCAACCGTCGCCGCCGCGACGAGGGGCTCGCGATCGCCGAGGAGCGGATCCAGCCGCACGAGGAGGAGAGCCTCCGTGCGATCATCGGCGCCTTCGACGCGCAGATGCGGCGTCTCTGGAACCCGGGCTACGTCGAGCGGGGCGGGAACACGAAGACGCACGGGATCGTCCGCGCGGAGCTCACCGTCCGCCACGACCTCCCGGAGCCCATGCGCCGCGGGATCTTCGCCGAGCCGGGACGGACGTACCGCGCGTGGGTCCGTTTCTCGGGCCCCGGGCCGTACGTCACGCCCGACATCGACGACGTCGGGTTCATGAGCATGAGCATCAAGCTGCTGGGCGTGCCGGGCCCGAAGCTGCTCGACGACGAGCAGTGGACGCAGGACCTGCTCGGCGTCTCGACGCCGACGTTCGTGACACCGGACACCCGGGCCAACGCCCGGCTCCAGCGCTGGAGCTACAAGAACGCGCAGATCTTCCACTTCCTGAACTTCCGCGAGCCGCACCTTCTCGACGCGGTCATGCAGTTCCTCTGGACGAAGACCCAGACGAGCCCGCTCGAAGGGGACTACTTCAGCTGCGTCCCGTATCTGCTCGGCGAGGGCCAGGCGATGCAGTACGCGTTCCTGACCCGGAAGCGGACACGCAGCAAGGTGCCGAGGCTCCCGCGCCGGCCGCCCGACGACTACCTCCGCGAGGCGATGGCGAGAACGCTTGCCGAGGAGGAGGTCGAGTTCGACATCACGCTCCAGCTCCAGACCGACCCCTTTCGGATGCCGATCGAGAACAATGCCGTCCTGTGGCCGACACGGCTCTCGCCCCGGGTGCCCGCTGCGGTGCTGCGGATCCCCAGGCAGCGGTTCGACTCGCCGGAGCAGCTCGACTTCGCGCGGGTCCTCTCGTTCAACCCGTGGCACGCTCTCCCCGAGCACCGGCCGCTCGGGAACCAGGGCCGGGCGCGGAAACGGATGTACAGCGAGCTCTCGCGGCTACGGCAGCAGCTGAACGCCGTCGAGCACTATGAGCCGACCGGCGACGAGGAGTTCCCGGGCTCGCCGGCCCCGGCGAGGGAGCCCAGCGCGGCCAACCCGGGCATGAAGAAGTAGGCGCCGCCCTTCACCGTCACGAACCGGGGGACGCCCGTGTACCGCTCGCGGAGCGGCTCGCCCGGCGCAGTGAACGTCCCGCCGTACGGCTCGGAGGGGCCGACGAGCGGGTCGGCGTCGTCGTAGAGGCCCGCGAACTTCGCGTTGTTCAGCCACGTGTGCTGAACGAACTCGAACTGGCGGGCGATGTTCGCGTTCAGGCAGAGGAACTGGAGGCCGCGCGCCTCGCCGTCGTGCGCGCTGCGCAGGGCATCCTCGGCGGCGAGCGACGGGCCGTACTCGCGGCCGCGCCGGAGGATCCGGTGGCGGCGGTTGACGGCGAACGAGTCGTCCGTTCCCGGGTCGGGGTCGAGCGAGTCGCGTGGGTTCGCTCGCCGGATGTGCGCGGCGACCGGGCAGCGGGCGCCGCGCACATCCTCCGCGTGGTAGCGGAAGTCGTTCTCCTCCGCGAGCGCCGGATCGTCCGCCTCGGGGGCGAGCGCGAGCGGCGCGCCGCTCGGCCAGCGGCCGACGAGCTTCGCCGCCAGCCGAAGCCGGGCGGCCGGATCCTCGGCGCCGTCGCCGGTCCTCGTCGCTGCGTCGAGGAAGCGCCAGAAGCCGTGGACGTCCTGCTCGAGCTGGCGGAAGACGAGGTAGCTGCCGTTGCGGCCGATCGGCGGGTGGTCGGTCACGAGGCCGTACTCGTTCGGGTAGCCGAGCACGAACTCGCCGGCCTTGACGGTCAGCTGCGGAGGGCCCGTCTTCCCCAGGCCCTCGACGAGCGGCTGCGAGATCCCGTCGCGGAAGCCGAACGGCTCGATGCCGTCGAGATCGGACGTGCCGAGCCGACGCAGGACCTGGACGCCGTGGCGCCGGAGGAGACCCACCTGCTCGCCTTCGAGCCTCGTGAGCTCCTGCGCGTCGGACGCGTAGAGCAGGAGCGCGGCGTCGACCTCCGGCGTGTCCGGGCCGCCCCAGTCCCAGCCGGATGGGGCGCTGGGACCGTCGTCGGCGAGCAGGCGCCGCCGGTGCGGCGTCGTCATCCCCGTGACAAACTCGTTGGAGAAGCGCCCCAGCGACTCGGCGTCGAGGCCGAGGCGCCTGAGGCCGCCGCTCGAGAAGGCGACGTTGACCGCGCGCTGCTCAGGGCGGTCGTCCGAGGAGGTCACGGCAGGGAGCGCCGCGGCGAGCCACTCTCGGCCGTGATCCTCGAGGCGCAGCACGAGGAAGGCGGCGCAGGGGAGGTTGGAGTAGCCGCGGGCGAACAGCCCCTGGATATCGCCGCGCTCGAGGTCGCTCACAGGGCCTCCACCCAGGCTCGCTCCTCCTTGCCCCGCACGGCCGCGCGCAGGCCCCGACGCAGCCGCTCGTTCGCGGCCACGTTGAGCGCGGTCAGACGCCCGTAGGCCGGATACCACACCAGGGTCGGCACCTGGTGGAGACGCAGGTAGTCCTTGAACGCGAGCTCGTCGCGGCAGCCGTCCTTGATCAGCCAGCGGGTCCGCGGGTAGCCGATGCCGTTGCTGAACACCAGGTTGAGCCCCCAGGAGAGCTTGTCGATGAAGTCGTCCATGTAGCTCTCGAGGCTGCCGTCGTAGTTGCTGGCGAAGAGCACGCGCCTGCGGTCGTCGAGGAAGACCCAGCGCGCGAAGTGGATCGTCTTCACGCCGACGAGGTCGCCGGGCTTGAGGAAGTGGCGGGCGAACCAGTTCAGAAGGAAGAGGACGACGGTGATCGTCAGCGCCCTGAACGGGCCGGGCTTCACCTGGCCGACGGCGGTGAAGGGATTGATCGGAAGGTGATCCTCGAGCGAGGCGAGCTC
>DASTCG010000107.1:0-22838 GCA_035711385.1 Gaiellaceae bacterium | reverse complement strand
CGGAAGCTCTTCGTCGAGCCGCCGTCCCAGCTCACCGGCGTGAAGCGCTCGGGGTTCCGCCGCAACGCCTTCACGTTCGGGCAGTCGGCCCGGTGAATCGTGATCCCCTTGCCGAGCGAGATGTAACCGACGATCTCGTCGCTCGGAACCGGCGTGCAGCACTTCGCGAGCCGGACGAGGACGTCCTGGATGCCCTCGACGTTGATGCCCAGCTGGTCGCTCCCGACGGTCTCGGCGGAGCGCGTCGGCTTGAGCGGAACCGCCTCCTCCTCCGCGACCTCGTCGGTCTTGAGCCGCTGGATGACCTTGTTGACGATCTGGCCGGCCGGCAATTTCCCCGAACCGAGGGCGAGATAGAAGTCCTCGGCCTTCTTGAACCCCGCCTCGCGGATCACCTGCGCCAGCACGGCGGAGCCCGCGATCTTCCGGTAGGGGAGCTTCTGCGCCTTCAGCGCCTGCTCGAGCGCCTCCCTGCCCTTCTGCTCGGTGTCTTCCCGCGTCTCGCGGGAGAACCACTGGCGGATCTTGTTTCGCGCCCTGGAGGACTTGGCGAGCGTCAGCCAGTCGCGAGAGGGGCCGCGCCCACTCTTCGTCGTAAGCACCTCGACGAAGTCGCCGCTCTGCAGCTTGTAGTGGAGCGGGACGATCCGGCCGTTGACGCGCGCGCCGACCGTCCTGTGGCCGACATCAGTGTGCACCGCGTAGGCGAAGTCGATCGGCGTCGAGCCGGCGGGAAGCATCTTCACCTCGCCCTTCGGGGTGTAGACGTAGACCTCGTCGACGAACAAGTCGCCGAGCATCGACTTCTTGTACTCGCGCGGATCGGACTCGTCGTGCCAGTCGCGGAGCTGCCTGACCCACTCGAGCCAGCGCTCGTCGGGCCGGCGGCCCTTGCCGCCGCGCTTGTAGAGCCAATGCGCGGCAACGCCGAGCTCAGCGGTCTCGTGCATCTCCTTCGTCCGGACCTGGATCTCGAGGGGCCGGCCCTGCGGCCCGATCACCGTCGTGTGCAGCGCCCGGTAGCCGTTCAGCTTGGGCATTGCGATGTGGTCCTTGAAGCGGCCGGGCATCGGCTTCCAGAGCGAGTGGATCAGGCCGAGCGCGCCGTAGCAGTCGCGCGTGCCCTCCTCACCCGAGCGCTCGACGATGACGCGCATCGCGGTGAGGTCGTAGATCTCGTTGAACTCCTTGCCCTTCTTGGCCATCTTGTCGTAGATGGAGTAGAAGTGCTTCGCCCGGCCGGAGATGTCCGCCGGGATGTCGACCTTGTCGAGTTCGCGCTGGAGGACGTAGGCGGCCTCGCGAACGTGCTCCTCGCGATCGGCGCGGCGCTCGTTGACCATCGCCTTGATCTCGGTGTACTTGCGCGGGTGGAGGGTCTCGAAGGCGAGATCCTCGAGCTCCCACTTCATCTGGTGGATCCCGAGCCGGTGAGCGAGCGGCGCGTAGACCTCGAGTGCTTCGCGCGCCTTCTGCACCTGCTTCTGCTTGCCCAGGTACTCGATCGTGCGGAGGTTGTGAAGCCGGTCGGCGAGCTTGATGAAGATGACCCGCAGGTCCTCGGCCATCGCGAGGACCATCTTCCGGTAGTTCTCCGCCTGCGTCTGCTCGCGGCTCTGGAAGTGGACGCGCGTCAGCTTCGTGACGCCGTCGACGAGCTGGGCGATCTCGTCGCCGAACTCGGCCCTGACGTCGTCGAGCGTGACGTCGGTGTCCTCGACCACGTCGTGGAGAAGCGCCGCGGCGATCGTCTCGTCGTCGAGCTGCAGCTCGGCGCAGATGCGGGCGACCGAGTACGGGTGGTGGATGAACTCCTCGCCGGAGCGGCGCTGTTGGCCGGCATGGGCCGCCGCGGCGTAGCGGAAGGAGCGCGCGATGAGCTCGCGGTCGAGGTCCGGGTTGTACTCGGCAACCTCGGCGATCAGCTCGTTGATGAGGTCTTGATGCCGTTCCGGAGCCTCGAGAAGTGCCATACGTGAATGGTACTCGGCAGGTAGGAGATGGCCGTCCCGGCCAGAAGGTGGCCGGTCCATGCGTTTACGCCGCCGTCAGAAGCGCAAGACCCTCGCGATGGCACGGCTGCTCGCGGGCCTGGACTCGGAGGCCCGCCGTGAGCGGCGGTGGGAACCCCGCCGCCCGGTCCGGATCACCTACGGCCGGCTCTGAGCCCAGAGGCGCAGCAGCGCTGGGTTCACCACCTCCGGGCGCTCGCTGTGCGGGCTGTGCCCGGCGTCGGGGATCCTGAGCCGCTCCGCCCCGAGGAGCTCCTCGGCGGCATCCGCGGCTGCGAGCAGCGCGTCGCGGACGACGAGCGCACGATCCGAGCCCGCGCGGCCGCCGGTGACGACGAGCGAGCGATACGGCGGCGAGGCGAGCTTCTCGGCAGGAAGGCGGGCCTCCCAGACGTGGCGCCCCCACATCGACGTCTCGACCGCTCGGCGGAACTCGGGCGTCAGGACGGCCGGCTCGCTCGTGTCTCCCGTTGCCTCCCTGGTTGCGAGGAGGAACTCCTCCGGCGTCGTCCACGTCGGGTTGGCGAAGAAGTGCTCTGCGAGGACCAGGAAGCCGTCGACCTCGGGTCGCCCGCGCGCGAGCGCCAGCGTTCCCGGCTCGATCAGGGTGAGCGACCGAATCGACTCGGGCCGCGTCGCAGCGGCTAGGAGTGCTCCGACGGCACCGTAGGAGTGGGCGACGACGTGGACGGGCTCGTCAAGGAGCCCGAGGAGGTCGCGGGCGTCCTGGTCGAAGTCCTCGCGTGCGTCAGGGCTCTGACCGAACCCTCTCCGGTCGACTGCGAGCAGGCGATAGCCGTGGTCGGTGAGCGGCTCCTGGGCGGCGAAGCTCCGCGCGCCCCAGCTCCGCGTTCCGTGGATGAGGAGGACGGGCTCGCCCGATCCCCACTCGGTGACGTGCAGCGATGGGATGCCGTCATTGTCACGCCGCCTCCAAGACCGGCGCCGGCTCGTCGTGGAGGAGGGCGCGGAACGCCTCCGACTCGAGCAGCTGGCGCCGAGGCCCGCCCGCCTCGAGTCCGAGCTCGTCGAAGATCCGCTGCGCCGTCGGGTCGCGCTCGCGCTCGTCCTTGCGGAACTCCTGGGCGAGCCAGTCGCGGAGCGCCTCGTGCCGCTCCGGCGTCTCAAAGATCTCACGGACGACGAGTTGCGGCGCCACGGTGCCGTTCCAGCGGTTTTCCTCCAGCCGGAACACGACGTCGTGGCGCACCTCTCGCCGCGCGCGGTCGACCTGGCGGCCGAGGCCGAAGGCGATCGCCGAGCCGGCGGGCCGGTTGCGGTGCCGCACGCGGAAGCGCAGGTGCTTGCCGTCGGCCGTCGGTGTGACCTCCGACAGGTCGCACGAGGGCAGGAGCAGGGTGACACCCGCGTTGCCCAGCCCGAACGGCGCGAGGCGGCCGAGCTCGCTCGAGAGCTCGAGGGTCAGCTCCTCGCCCGAGACGACCGCGTCCACCGGGATGCTCGGCCGGAGATCGTCCTCGGGAAGCTCGGAGTCGACCGCGGCCGCGAATGCCTCGGCGAAGGCGCCGAGCCTCGCAGGGTCGATCGAGAGCCCGGCAGCAGCGCGATGGCCACCGAAGCGGGAGAGGTGCTCCGAGCATGCGGCCAGCGCCGCGTGGAGGTCGAAGGACGGGATCGACCTGCCGGATCCCTTCCAGTCTCCCTCGGTGCCGGCGACGAGCACGACGGGCCGGTGGAACCGCTCGACGAGTCGCGAGGCGACGATCCCGATCACGCCTTCGTGCCACTCTTCGCCGGCGACGACGTATCCGCGGCGCCGCCTCCGGCTCTCCGGCCACGCCTCGACCTGCGCGACCGCTTCGCGGAGGATTCGGTCCTCCACCGCCTGACGCTCGCGATTCAGCTCCTCGAGCCTGCCTGCGAGCTCGGCTGCCTCGGCGTCAGCCTCGGTGAGCAGCAGCCGCAGCGCCGTCTCCGGGTGCTGCAGCCTGCCCGCGGCGTTGATGCGCGGCGCGAGCCGGAAACCGACGGCGCCGGCGTCGACGGCGGCCGGGTCGACCCCCGCGGAGCGCATGAGCGCCCGGAGCCCGGGCTTCTGCGTGCGGGCAAGAGCCTTCAGGCCCTCACGCGCGAGGAAGCGGTTCTCATCGACGAGCGGGACGACATCGGAGATCGTCGCGATCGCGACCAGGTCGAGATGGCGGCGGAGCGCCCCCGCGTCGGGTCCCAGGAGCGCCTGACCGAGCTTGTACACGACGCCGGTGCCGCAAAGCTCCGGAAAGGGATACTCGGACGGGCGGGTCGCGACGATGGGGCAGTCGGGGAGCTCCTCTGCCGGCCGGTGGTGGTCGGTGACGACGACGTCGAGGCCGAGCTCTCGGGCGCGGGCGACCTCGGAGGCGGCGGTGATCCCGCAGTCGACGGTGAGCACGAGGGCGCAGCCCTGGTCGGCGAGCCGGTCGAGCGTCTCCCCTGAGACGCCGTAGCCCTCCTCGAACCGGCTGGGGAGATGCCAGAAGACGTCGGCGCCGAGCTCGCGCAGGATCAGGACGGCCAGCGCCGTGGCGCAGATTCCGTCGGCGTCGTAGTCCCCGTGGACACAGATGCGCTCGTTCGACGCGACTGCGGCACGAAGTCGTGCGCAGGCGGCGTCCATGTGCCCGAGCAGCCGTGGATCGTGGTGGGGGTCGGCTCCGGCCAGGAAGGCCCGCGCCGTGTCGGCGTCGCCGTACCCGCGCCGGACGAGCACTCGAGCGGTGGTCTCGTTGATCCGCAGCTCCTGGGCGAGCCGGGCGGATTCCCGGTGCGGGCACGAGGTGATCGTCCAAGCTGCCTCGTGCATCGCGGTGATCCACCGTAGGGAGGGCGCCGGACGACATCTGCCGGTCGTATCCTCAGAGGATGAGCGACGCGAACTACGAGTCGGGCGACGACTACGTCGTCCAGTTCCTCGGTTACCGGTTCGCCTTCAACGCCGACGACTTCGAGGAGCGCGTGATCGCATCGGCCGTCAGGCTCGGGCTCGTCGAGGACAACGATCTGGACGAGGACGAGGCGGGGGACCTCGTGGAGCTCACGGCCGACCAGCGGATCGAGGAGGCGCGGAGTGAGCTCGGACGGTACCTCGTGCGGCACTGGGAGGCGCTCGCGGCCGTCAACGGCGAGTCACTCGTCTACTGGCTGCGGAAGCTCGTTTTCCGCGGCGCCTGGCTCGACCAGCGGGTGAAGCTCGGGCTGCTGGACGTCGACTGGGACGAGGAGAGCGCGGACTTCGGCTATCGCGACCCGCGCGGCGACCGGGCGCTGCTCGAGCTGGCGCCGGTGCCCTCCTGGCACGAGCTGCAGTTCCGTCGCTAGACGCGGCCACAGCCGACCCGGCCCCCGTGGACGAACCCCGGGGTCAGACCCCAGCGCGATTCCGTTACAAGAGACGCACGGCTTCGTACCGATCGCTCCACGGTTCCAGTCGCCGCGCCAAGGGTCACGGCCGTTTTGTGGACAGGCTGTTACAGACTCTTGTGGGGGTCTGACCCCAGTGGGTCACCAGGCGCCGTCGCCACTCGGGACAGCCGCTAGAAGAGGCTCTCGGTGCTCTCGTCGGCGGAGACGCCCAGGTGCTTCCGCCCGGACTTCGTCACGATTCTCCCCCGGGGCGTGCGCTGGATGAACCCGAGCTGGAGCAGATACGGCTCGTAGACGTCCTCCACGGTGTCCGGCTCCTCGCCGAGGGCCACCGCGAGCGTCGAAAGGCCGACCGGACCGCCGTCGAAACGCTCGACGATCGCGCGCAGGAGCTCCCGGTCGGTTCGCTCGAGGCCACAGTCGTCCACCTCCAGCAGCTCCAGCGCCTCGGCTGCGACCGCCTCGGTGATCACGCCCTGGTGGCGCACCTCGGCGACGTCGCGCACCCGGCGGAGGATCCGGTTGGCCACCCTCGGTGTCCCGCGGGCACGGCGTGCGATCTCGTCCGCAGCACCGTCGCGGATCTCGACGCCGAGGATCCCCGCCGACCGACGGACGATCAGCCCGAGCTCGGCCGGCTCGTAGTAGTCGAGCCGGAAGGTCATGCCGAAGCGGTCGCGCAGCGGCGTCGTCAGCAGGCCGGTGCGGGTCGTCGCGCCGACGAGCGTGAAAGGCGGCACGTCGAGCGTCAGCGTCCGCGCGGCCGGCCCCTGGCCGACGACGATGTCCAGGCGAAAGTCCTCGAGCGCGGGATAGAGCACCTCCTCGACCGCGGAGCTGAGCCGGTGGATCTCGTCCACGAAGAGCACGTCGCGGGACTCCAGTGCAGTGAGGATCGCCGCCAGATCGCCCTTCCGCTCGAGCGCCGGGCCTGCGACGGTGCGGATGCCGACGCCGAGCTCCTCTCGGACGATGTACGCGAGGCTCGTCTTGCCGAGCCCGGGCGGTCCGACGAGGAGGACGTGGTCCAGCGCCTCGCCGCGGGTCCGGGCGGCCTCGAAGGCGATCGACAGCTGCTCGCGTACCCGAGGCTGGCCGACGAAGTCGTCCAGAGAACGCGGCCGGAGCGAGCGCTCGACCTCGTCCTCGTCCGGACGGATCGTCGGCGCGAGGAACTGCGGCGCGGCCGAGGTCACGCTGCCCTCAGAGCCTGCCGCACCCGCTCCTCGGGCGCGGCCTCGGGATCGGTGGACGCAAGCGCACGCTCTGCCTCGACCAGCGAGTAACCGAGCTCGACGAGGGCATCTCGCGCGACGAGCTCCTGCTCACGCGGCGCCTCGACCAGCTCGAGGGCGCCGATCTTCTCCTTCAGCTCCAGCACGACGCGCTCTGCCGTCTTCTTGCCGATCCCCGGGATTGCCACGAACCTGGTCGTGTCCTCCAGAGCGATCGCGCGCCGAAGATCGGCCGGCGTCGAGCCCGAGAGGATCGCGAGCGCCACTTTCGGCCCGACGCCGGAGACCGAGAGGAAGTGCTCGAAGAGCTCCCGCTCGGCGGGCTCGGCGAAGCCGTAGAGCTGCAGGGCGTCCTCCCGGACGTGGAGGTAGGTCTCGAGCGTGAGCTCGTCGCCGCCCTGCGCCTTCTGAAGCGCGCGCGCCGTGGTCTGGATCCGGTAGCCGACCCCGTTCACGTCGAGGACGACGCCGTCGAGCGTCCGCGCGACGACCCTGCCCCTGAGGTGTGCGATCATCCCGCCGCTCGAAGCAGCGCCGGCGCCATCGCGTGGCAGATCGCGACCGCGAGCGCGTCGGCCGCATGGTGAGGGGACGGCGGCGCGTCGAGGCGGAGGATCGCCTGCACCATCCGCTGCACCTGGGCCTTCTCGGCCCGCCCGTAGCCGGTGACGGCGAGCTTCACGTGGGAGGGCGAGTACTCAGCGCAGCCGACGCCGGCGAGCGCGGCCGCGACGACCACGGCGCCGCGCGCCTGCCCGACAGAGAGCGCGGTGCGGGCGTCGACGCCGACAAACGACTCCTCGAGGGCGAGCGCCCTCGGGTCGTAAGCCTCGATGAGTTCGACGACGCCGTCGTGGATCGTCAGCAGGCGCTCTTCCGGTCGCTGGGAGGCGGGAGTTCTCCAGCAGCCGAAGTCGACCACCCGCAGGCGGTCCCGTTTTTCGGTGATGACGCCGTATCCGCAGGAAGCAGTGCCTGGGTCGATGCCGAGAACCGTCACGAACCGAGGTTAGGCACGGGATCGGACGTTCCTTCTCGAGAACCGGAGAGGGGATTTCGACGTACTGCCGGGGCGTGAAGGCGTTTGCCGCCCTCACCTGTGCGTGCGCACTCGCCGCGGCCGCGGCTGTCTGGCTGGGCTCGGATGCGAAGGCGCAGAGCGGCTGCCAGTCCGGGGACACGATGGTCTCGATCAGCGGCTTCGCGTACTCACCCTCGTCGCCTCTGATCCCGCCCGGGACGGCGGTCTGCTGGACGAACGTCGATCCGGTCACGCACACGGTGACCTCGGATACCGGCGCGTTCGACTCGGGACCGCTGTCCGAGAACGAATCGTTCCGACAGACGTTCGCGACGACCGGAACGTTCGCGTACCACTGTGGGGTCCCCGGACACATGATGGCCGCTACCGTCACCGTCGGCGCGAGCCCACCGCCGCCTCCACCTCCGCCTCCGCCGCCGCCGCCGCCACCACCACCGCCACCGCCGGCCGGCACGCAAGCTCGTCAGACGGTGTCGGGCTTCCGCGTCCGGATCACCCGCACCGAGGGCGGCCGCTGGCTCGTCGCGGGTGCGCGCGTGACGAGAGCCGCTGCGGCCCGGCTGCAGCTCATCCGACGGAACCGTGTGCTCGCCGGCGCGCGCAAGCGCTTCCGCGCGGGGCGGAACGAGCTGCGTCTTCGCCTCCGACGCACGCTTCCTCGTGGGCGGTACCTCGTGCGGCTGACGGTCGGCGGAGCCGGTCGCCCTTACACCGCTCGCATACGCATCGGCTAGCCTCTTCCGCCGTGCGGTGGGCCGCGATCGCGACGCTTGCGGCCGGGGTCGTGACGGCGCTCTCGGCCGCCCAGCTGGCCCCTGGCCAGTCGATCGACCGTGTCCGGGTCGCGCCGAACCCGCCCTCGGCCACCGTCCCCGACGGGCTCTTCCTCGTGCTCCGCTCGCCGGACGCCTACGTCCGCGCGTCGGCCGCAGGGACGCGCGGAAGCTGGCGCGGCCCTGCCTTCGCGCCCCTCGGCGCGCCGAACCCCTGGGGCAACGCCCAGATCGACTGGGAAGTCGGGTTCGACACCCGCCCGCTCGACACCGAGCGGATCGCGCTCGCGAACCTCACCCGTGACTGGCAGGAGGACCAGCGCGCCGGCGTCTCAGTCCCCCACGTGGTCGGCGGGAGAGTCGTGGGGGACATTCCCGGCTTCTTCGTCCTCCAGGTGCAGCGTCAGTCGGCTCCGGGCGAGCTCGTGGTCGCATTCCCGGTCAGCCGTGAGCTCCACGCATTCGTGCGCTTCCTCCTTCCCTATCCGGATTCGAACGCGATGTACGTCAACGGCATCCTCGCCTCGAGCTGGAACCGCGGCCAGGCCTTCGTCGCGATGTCCCGCGTGAGGCTCGACGGGAACCTGCCGCCGTCGCTCGTCTCGATTCGCGCCCGAAGGAGCGGCGTGGTCGCCGGCTTCGCGCTCGACTTCCTCAAGCACGCCGTGATCCGCATCCCGGTCGTCCTCGAGCGGAGGAGCGGAAGCGGCTGGCGCCGGATCGCGTCCACGCGGACGAGCGGGATCGGGGGCTACCGCTTCAAGGCCGCGCCGGGCACCTACCGCGCGAGGGCGCAGCTCGGCCCGCGATTCTCGGCCACGAGCGGCGTCGTGCGGGTGCGAAAAGCCGCTTGAGACGAAGAGCCGTGGGCTCCGGCTAGCCCCCGACGGTCTCCAGCACCCGCTCGGGGATGTCGAAGTTCGCGAAGACGTCCTGGACGTCGTCGTTGTCTTCGAGCGAGTCCATCAGCCGGAGCACCTTCCTCGCGGCCCCTTCGTCCTCCAGCTCAACGGTCGTCTTCGGAAGCATCGTGAGCTCCGCCGACTCGACGGTCATGCCGGCGGACTCCACCGCCTCGCGGACGCTGGCGAGCGCTTCCAGCGGCGCGGTCACGCGCCAGCTCTCCCCCTCGCGGTCGACGTCGTCGGCGCCTCCCTCGGCGGCGGCGAGTGTCAGCTCGTCCTCGTCGGCCGCCCCGTCCACGAGGACGACGGCGCGCCGCTCGAAGAGCCAGGCGACCGACCCGGACTCGCCGAGGCTGCCGTCGGCCTTCGCGAAGATGTGCCGTACCTCGGCGGCAGTCCGGTTCCGGTTGTCGGTCACCGCCTCGACATAGACGGCGATCCCGGCCGGCCCGTACCCCTCGTAGGTGACCGTCTCGTAGGCGGCGCCGTCCGCCGACGGGCCGGCGCCGCGGGCGATCGCGCGCTCGATGTTGTCCTTCGGCATCGAGGCTTCCCTCGCCTTCTCGATCGCGTTCTGGAGCGAGAGGTTGCCGGCCGGGTCGGGGCCTCCCTCGCGCGCCGCGACGATGATGGCGCGCGCAAGCTTCGAGAAGAGCTGGCCGCGCTTGGCGTCGGTCGCGCCCTTCTTCCGCTTGATCTGTGCCCACTTGCTATGCCCGGCCACCGACGGGCACCTCCTCGCGAACCATGTCCAGGAAGAGCGCGTGCACCCGGGGATCGTCGGTCAGCTCCGGGTGGAACGACGCCACGAGGTAGCGGCCGTCGCGGAGCAGCACCGGCTCGCCGTCGTGCTCGGCAAGCACCTCCACTCTCGCGCCGGTCTCGGCGACCCGCGGCGCGCGGATGAAGACGCCGCGCAGGGGCTCGCTCTCACCCTCGAGCTCGAGGTCTGCCTCGAAGCTCGCGACCTGCCGGCCGTAGGCGTTCCGCCGGACCGAGACGTCGACGAGCCCGAGGTGGTCGCGGTCGAGCAGGATCATCCCCGCGCAGGTGCCGAACACGGGCCGGTCGAAGCGCCTGAGCGCCTCCTCGAGGCCGTAGATCCGGGCGAGCCGCATGATCGCCGTCGACTCGCCGCCTGGGATGACGAGGCCGTCGAGCCCCTCGAGCTCCTCGGGCTTCCGAACCTCGACCGGGTGCGCCCCGAGACGCCGGAGCACGTTCGCGTGCTCCCGGAAGTCGCCCTGGATCGCGAGGACGCCGATGCGCATGCGGGAAATCGTACTCAGCGGGCCTCGAGGGTCTTGGCGAGCCAGGTTTCCCGGTCGGCGTCGGCGTCGGGCCCCATCGAGTGGCCGTACTCATACCAGCGGAAGTCCGCGTTCCCCGCCTGGTCCTCGAGCCGCTGGTACTCCTCGAGCGGGTAGTCGTCGTCCCGGCGCGGGTTCTGGATCAGGACGGCAGCGTCGATCGAGTCGAGGAGCCTCACTGGATCGAAGTCACGCAGCGTCTTGGCGAAGCTCTCGTGGGTCTCCTGCGGGACGAACTCCTTGGCCCAGTACTTGCTCGGCTCCGCCGGGACGACGGCGAGCGCGAGCGCGTCGACCCGGTCGTCGACGGCCGCCAGCGCCGCCGCGGACAGGGCGCCGTACTCCTGCCCGAAGACGGCGACCCGGTCTATGTCGACCTCCTTGCGGGTCTCGAGGTAGTCGAGGCCACGGCGCAGGTCGACGACGTCCTGCCGTACGAGCGACCGGAACGCGTCCGCCGCGTAGACCGGGTCCATCAGGTCGGGCCTCGTTGGTCGGGTGATGGCGAGGTCGATCATGAAGACGGCGACGCCCTTTTTCGCCAGGTCGAACGCCTCCTGGAAGAAGAGGCCGCGGCTCGCGAGGTACGGGTGCGCGTAGACGGCGACGGGATAGCGCTTGTCTCCGCCCTCGGCGCCGGGAGGCAGGACGAGCGTTGCGGCGACCTCGCCGCCCCGCGGGCTGCGGTAGGTGATGTCGGTCTGGTCGTCGGTCTGGCTCTCGACGTGGACGCCGAGCGGTTTCTCCTGGTCGTAGGCAGCCAGCTTCGCGACCCGGGAGGCCGAGTCGTTGCCGCCGCAACCCGCGAGCACGGCGCCGAAAACCGCAAGGAGCGCGAGCCGCTTCGTCACGGCGCAACTCTAGTTTCCGGACGGTAGACGATCCTCGATCGAACGAGAACGCTCCACGGCCGCAAGCTGCACGACGACGAGAGGGGGAGTTGAGAGACGCATTCGACCGCAGCACGAGCGATCGTGCTCGTGGGGATCGCGATCGCGGTTCTCGCGGTGGCCACGGCGGCCTTCGCGGCGAAGCCCGGCCCGGGTACCAGCACCGGCAGGGGCTCGGTCTTCGTCTCCAATCCGGTCGAGGACTGAACGACCGGTCGCTGAGAGACCAAGAGGACTCGGCGTCCGCCGTGCCTGCCGCCGCCTACCACATGGTTCAGCTCACGGACCTGGACGGCAGCGGCTTCCTCCGCGGCTTCTCGCAGAACTTCGCGTTCGCCTCGGAGGAGGCCGGCGCGATCAGCGAGGGCTTCGGCGACTACTGGGCGGTCACCACCACGATGGTCGTCCGTCAGAAGCTCGGTCTGTCTCCGCTCACCGACCCGGCGTGCGTCGCCGACTGGGACTCGACCTCCTACGACCCCACGGCGCCGCACTGCCTGCGGCGCGTCGACTCGAACCTCCACTACCCTGAGAACCTGGTGGGAGAGGTGCATGCCGACGGTCGGATCTGGTCGCGGGCGCTCTGGGACATCCGGAACGCGATCGGAAACGTCCGGGCCGACACGGTCATCCTCGAAGGCCAGTTCGACTTCGACGGCACGACGATGACGCAACTCGCGAACCGCACCGTTGCGGCCGCGCAGAGCCTCTACGGCGGGGGCGTGGCCAACACCGTCCGCGCCCAGTTCGAGGCGCGCGGGATTCTCTAGCGGCGAGCAAGGGCGAGGGGGCGCTTCCGGGCGCCTCCTCTGCCCGCTTACCAGCCGCGGGTCTCGAGCAGCTCTTCGGGCGGGATCGCCGCAGCCGAGAGGCCGCTCATCGCCTCGCCGAGGCCGCGCGACACACGCGCGAGGATCTCGGGGTCGTTGAAGTGCGTCGTCGCCTCGACGATCGCCTTCGCGCGAGAGAGCGGATCGGCGGACTTGAAGATCCCGGAGCCGACGAAGACCCCGTCGGCGCCGAGCTGCATGCAGAGCGCGGCATCGGCGGGAGTCGCGATCCCACCGGCCGTGAAGGTCACGACAGGGAGCCGGCCGTGCTGCGCGACCCAGGCGACGAGGTCGTACGGCGCCTGGAGGCTCTTGGCCTCTGCGTACAGCTCGTCCTGCCGGAGCGATCCCAGCCGCCGGATCCCGCCGAAGACGGCCCGCATGTGCGTGACCGCGTTGACGATGTCGCCGGTACCCGCTTCGCCCTTCGTCCGGATCATCGCCGCTCCCTCGGAGATCCGCCGCAGCGCCTCTCCGAGATTGGTGCAGCCGCACACGAACGGCACGGTGAAGCCCCACTTGTCGATGTGGTGCTGGGTGTCCGCGGGGGTCAGCACCTCGCTCTCGTCGATGTAGTCGACCTCGAGCGCCTCGAGGATCTGCGCCTCGACGAAGTGGCCGATACGCGCTTTTGCCATCACGGGGATGGTCACGGCCTCCTGGATCTCGGCGATCTTGTCGGGGTCCGCCATCCGGGCGACCCCTCCCTGCGCGCGGATGTCGGCCGGAACGCGCTCGAGCGCCATGACGGCGACGGCGCCGGCCTCCTCGGAGATCTGCGCCTGCTCGGCGGTGGTGACGTCCATGATCACCCCGCCCTTCAGCATCTCGGCGAGACCGCCCTTGACCCGCATCGTTCCGAGCTCCGCCATCGGCCGAATGCTAGCCGCCGCTGCGGAACCGGAAATGGTCTGTGCGCCGTCCGTCCGTCGTCACCGACCAGCCGTCGAGCCGGTCGGGCCGCACGACGAGGTAGAGGAACCCCCAGTCCGTCCTGGCCCGCAGGCGCCGCGGATAGCCGGCCGGGCAGGCCTGAGGCGCGTAGAACCGGTCGCCGCCGCCGCCGTGGACGACGTAGCGCACGCCCTTGCGAGGCGCGAACCGCTGGTAGTTGTGGTCGTGGCCCGACAGCACGAGCCCGACGCCGAAACGCTCGAAGAGGGGCACCCAGCGGCGCACGACCTGGGGATCCGAGCGGTAGGCGCCGCACGTGAACGCCGGGTGGTGGAAGACCGCGAGTTTCCAGCGGGCGGTCGAGCGCCGCAGCGCGCGGCCGAGCCACGCCGTCTGCCGCGCGTCGATCCGGTTCGAGTCCAGGAAGAAGACGTCGGCGTTCCGCCTGCTGAGCCGGTAGTACCGCCCCGGCATCCCGAGCGTCCGGAACTCGTAGCGGCCGCCCTCGACGCGGACGTCGTGGTTCCCCAGCACGCCGGCGACCCTGACTCCCGCCGCCCGCGTCCACCCGAAGCTCGCCTCCCAGTTCGACCGGAATGCCGCCGGGCTCTCCGTGTAGTCGTTGTCGCCGAGCGTGACGAGGAGGTCGGCGCCGTTGCGGGCCTCGAACCGGCGAACCGCCTCGCCGAGCGTCTCCTCGGCTGTGCCGCCGACGCCGAGGTCGCCGATCGCGAGGATCGCGTCGACACGCGCCGTCTGCCTCGCCTGGCCGGCCGCGGGCAGCAGCGCCGCCAGCACGCCCAGCATGACCGCGGCGAAGCGCACCGTCGACGGTGTTCCTCGCCGCCCTCCCCCGACTTGCGCGAGGGCTGCGTTAGCGAGCCGTCGCGATCCGCTGAAGCAGGCCCGCCACCTGGAAGGTCTTGAGCCTCCGACGGATGTCATCCGCAGCCATTGGTGCCGCCTTTCGTTTCCGCAGGGGTTACGGCTCATATGGTCGGAGTGAGCGCGCAGCCGCGCTATCCCCCGAACTGTTGACGCTGACTGCTAGGCGGTCGGCTGCTCGAGGTTGAGGATGACGCCCTGGGTCTGCAACTGCTCGAAGTTGCCGGTGAAGAGCCTCGTCTCGGTCAGCCGGCTGATCGTCTCCGCCTCGCCGGGCGTGATGTCGCCCTCGGAGAAGGGCCCGCGCTCGGGAAGGAGCTTCGTCATCGGCTGGCTCATGGCGTCCTGCACGAGCTCCTCGCCCCGCTGGAACCAGATCGCGTAGGTCACCGGCGGCTGCCCCTGGCTGCGCGTTACCGGGGGAAGCAGCGAGACGACCGTCTTGATCTCGGGCATGAGCTTGAACGTGTACAGCGAGAGCTCGACGGCCTCACGGCGCATGAGGAGCAGGCGGTCGGCGCTCGCCTGCCCGGGCAACGCGCAGTTCTGCTGACCGCCGAGGCCGCAGAAGCTGTAGAGCGCCGTCTCTCCGGGGTCGACGACGGTGACGTCCCCCTGCGTCAGCGGGCGGGTACGGCCGTGCCTGAGCGCGATGTACTGCAGCGGCAGCCCCGAGACCTCGCCCGGCGAAGCCGTCAGGGCGACGATCTGCTCGCCGTTCGAGCCGCGATACTGCCGGCCTATCTGGGCGGCGATCTCCCGCGCGCGCTGGAAGCCGGAGTCGTCGAGGCGGATCGTCCCGGCAGCGATGCCCGAGTCGGGGTCGGTGCCGCGGGCGACGAACGCAAGCGTCACGAGCGCCGCGAGCACCATGACGACGATGACCACGTAGCCCACGAGGAAGCGGCCGGCGTGCACTGCCTTGGGCCGCGCGAACCGCGGGAGCGGCTGCTCGGCGCTGGCGGACTGCTCGCGGGAGGGCTCGGGGACTACAGCTTGGGC
Organism: Gaiellaceae bacterium; assembly: GCA_035711385.1. Classification (GTDB taxonomy): domain Bacteria; phylum Actinomycetota; class Thermoleophilia; order Gaiellales; family Gaiellaceae; genus JACDAN01. The sequence continues at coordinate 7,697 of DASTCG010000107.1, read as the reverse complement.
CACGACTCGTCCTTGAGAGGATCGGCGGCCGGAATCTCGAGGTTGATGGAGTCGAGGAGGTTCACGATCTCGTCGCCGTGCAGCTCGCGCCGGTCGACGAGCGTCTGCGCGACCTGCTCGACGCCCTCCCGGTTGTGTTCGATCAGCTGGTGCGCCGCGACGTACGCCTGGCCGAGCAGCTGGGCGGCCATCGCCCGCTTCGCGTGGTCGCCGAGGACGGCGGCGAAGGGATCGCCCTGGAGGGCGGCGCCGCCACCCGAGCGGTTCATGATCTGGTCGCCGATTCGCTGATAGCGCTTCTCGATCTCGTCGCGAACCTCGTCCTCGGTCTTCCCACGCGGGGGCTTGAAGGCGTCGGCGAACTCGATCCGCTCCGGCGCCATCGCGCAGGCGCCGACCATCCAGGCGGACCGAGCCGTTGCGCTCTGGACGTCACCGCCGACGCCCGTCGAGTTCTCGCCGTAGAAGACGCGCTCTGCTGCCATCGCCCCGAGGGTCCAGATCAGCCGGGCGATCTCCTCGCTGCGCCAGGAGCTGAACCGCTCCTCCTTCTCGAGCGCCTGGTGGTGGCCGAGCGCCTCACCACGGCGCCTGATCGAGAGCCGCGTCGACTCGGCTCCCTTCATGTAGGCGTGGCCTGCGACCGCGTGGCCGGCCTCGTGGATGGCGACCGCCCGGGTCTCCTCGGGGATGTACTCGATGTTGACCGCCATGCCGGACTCGATGGTCGTCATCGCCTCGACGATCTCCTCCCAGCCAAAGCGCGGCTTCGCCTCGTGGTGCGCGTACGTCAGGGCCATGGAGCAGACCTGCTCGATCATCGCCGGCGAGTAGCCGTTCGTGATCCGGGCGATCTCGTCGCGCCGCTTGTCGGTGTCGAGGTCCGGGTCGTGGGCGACCCTCCCGAGATAGAGGTTGAAGATGTCGAGGCGGTCCTTCTTCGTCGGCGTCCGCAGCCAGACGTAGCGGCCCATCCGGCCGGGGCGGGTGAGCGCCGGGTCGAGGACCTCGAGCGGCACGTTCGTCGCCCCGATGAAGTAGATCTGATCCTTGCGGGGCCGTGGCGCCGGCAGCCGGAGCGAGCGGCCTCGAACCCGCCGCGGGACGAGGTAGGTCGCGTCGAGGAAGGTGTTGATGCGGTTTGTCCTGAGCCGCTTGAAGAAGGGCGGATTGTCGATCCCGTCCATGACGACGAGCAGCTGGTTGAGAGCCATCTGGCCCATGCCCGCGCCGCCCATCATCCCCGGGAACGCCTGGTTGACGATCCCCAGGACCCGCGCGTACGGCGACAGCTTGCGCTGTGGCGCCCGAGCCTCGAAGAGCCGGTCGCGCCAGGCGCGGTTCTCGAGGATCAGGTCCCCACTCGGAGTCAGCGAGCCGAACCGGCCGTGAAAGGCGAACTCCTCGAAAGTCGTCGGCGACGAGGCCGTCATGTGGCCGGTCGCGCCGCCGAGCGCCTGGCGGCGCATGCCGACGGCGTCGATCTCGTCGATGAAGACGATGCACTGGCCGCCCCACTTGCGCGCGAGCCGCTTCGCCTTCCAGGCGAGCCAACGGACGATGATCACGTCCATCCCGAAGAAGGTCTGCGCGAAGCCTGAGCCGGGCATGGAGATGAAGGGGCAGTTGAAGCCTGTCGCGATCGCCTTCGAGAGCATCGTCTTTCCGGTTCCGGGCGCGCCCAGGAACAGGAGCCCGCGCTCGCGCTTGCCGCCGGCCGCCTCGAACGCCTCGCCCGACTGCCAGATCGAGACGACTCGGCGGACCTCCTCCTTCGCCTCGGCCTGGCCCCGAACGTCGTCGAGCTTCACGCCCCACTCCGCGTCGCCGGGCTCGAAGCTCTGCATCTGCGTGATGCCCATGAGCATCATCGGGCCCATGAGGATCACGAAGTTCATGACGAAGAAGAGCGGGAAGATGATCGCGTAGACGAGCATCGAGGGGTCGGTGATGAGGTTCGTGAACTGGTGCCACCAGCTCCACGGGAACCAGCTGTCGTCGCCGCCCGGCACCGCGAGCCGCAGGAGCCAGAGCACCGTGATGAAGCCGACGATCCATGCGACGAGCCGCCAGCGCCTCGCCCAGTACCAGGCCCGGCGCCGGTTGACGATGTCTTCCTCGCGCACCGCCGGCTCGTCCGTGCCGAACAGGCTCGGCCAGGGAATGAAGCGGCGCACGACGACGTCGATGAGGCCGCGGAAAGCGATCACCGCGACGAACGTCCAGAGGAGCGCCCAACCCGAGGAGACGCCGACCTCGTGGCGGAAGAAGACGAAGACCACCGGGCTCGTGACGAGCGCGACTGCCGTCGCAGTCCGAATCAGGCGGCGCCACTGGAGCGTGAGCTCTTTCGTGGCCTCGCTCGTGGGCAGCCCGACGAGGCCCTCGCTCGTAGCCATCGTCAGAATTTAGACGTGCGGATGTTCACGTTTGATGGACAGTACGTTAAGTAGCAGCGGGCAGATCTTCGCCCCCGAGCAGGTGGAGCGCGCGCGCCGCTATCACCGTCCCGCCTACCTCGCGCGCGTGGTCGGGATCCTGCTCGGGCTCCTCGTGCTCGGCTTCCTCGCCTTCGGTGCGCCCGGCGATCGGCTGTTCGATCTCGTGGACGGGCTGCCCTGGTGGGGTGAGGCGGTCGCGTTCTCCGCGCTCGTGACCCTCGTCGGCGCGTTCGTCGCGACGCCCCTCGCGTACTGGCGCGGCCACGTGCACGAACGGCGGTGGGGCTTCTCCACCCAGACCATTGGCGGCTGGGCGTCGGACCGCACGAAGGGCGTCGCGATCGGGCTCGTGCTGACGGCGATCGCAATGCTCGGCCTGATGGCTGCGGTGCACCTCTTTCCGTCGTGGTGGCCGCTGCCGGCTGCGATCGGAGGGGCGGCGATCGTGTTCGTCGTGTCCTTCCTCGCCCCCGTGCTCCTCGAGCCCGTCTTCAACACCTTCTCCCCGCTCCCGGACGAGGGGCTTGCAAACGAGCTACGTGAGCTCGCGGATCGCGCGGGCGTGCCGGTGAAGGAGGTGCTGGTCGCGGACGCGAGCCGCCGCACGCGCAAGCACAACGCCTACGTGTCCGGCATCGGGAGGACGCGCCGGGTCGTCGTCTGGGACACGCTGCTCGACCGCGGTGCGCCCGGCGAGCTCCGCCTCGTCGTGGCCCATGAGCTCGGCCATCGGCGATTTCGTCACGTCGCGATCTGGACGGCGGCGTCGATGGCGGGAACGGCGCTCTTCGTCTTCGGCCTCTGGCTCTTCCTCCGGTGGGACGCCCTCCGCTCGGCGATCGGCGCCGACGGCCCCGGCGACCCCCGGGTCATCCCGTTCGTCCTCTTCGCCGGCGCGGTCGCGGAGCTGGCGATCCAGCCGTTCGCGCTCGCCCTGTCCCGGCGGTGGGAGCGGGAAGCGGACCGGTTCTCGCTCGACCTGACCCGCGACCCGGACGCGTACGAGGCAACCCACCGCAACCTCGCGCTCTCGAACCTGGGCGACCTCGACCCGCCGAAGGCGGCGTACCTCTTCTTCTTCAGCCACCCCTCCGCGCCCGAACGCCTGGCCGCGGGCCGTGCGTGGGCAGGCCGGGACTGACTTGACACTGCTCGCCGCCGTCGTCGCCGCCTCGAACGAGGTCGCACACACGAGCTCCCGGACCGGGAAGATCGCCACCTTTGCCGCGTTGCTGAGAGCGCTGGGCCCCGACGAGGTACCGCCCGCCGTCGGATTCCTCGCCGGCGCGCCGCGGCAAGGGCGCGTCGGGGTCGGGTACTCGACCGTCTACGGCGTCGACTCCCAGCCGGCCGAGGTCGCCTCCCTCACTGTCGCCGACCTCGATCGCGCGATCTCGCGGATCCAGGAGACGACGGGAAGCGGGTCGGGATCGACCCGAAAGCGGATCCTGAATGAGCTCCTCTCGCGGGCGACGGACGAGGAGGCCGACTTCGTCAAGCGGCTCCTCACGGGCGAGCTCAGACAGGGTGCGCTCGCCGGGGTGATGACCGATGCGATCGCGAGGGCGGCCGGAGTCCGGACGGACCTCGTGCGCCGCGCCCTGATGCTCTCGGGCGACCTCACGCGGACAGCCGAGGTCGCGCTTGCGGAGGGCGAGGAGGGCCTCAGGAGCGTCCGCTTCGAGCTCTTCAGGCCGATCCTCCCGATGCTCGCCTCCACGGCCGAGAGCGTGGACGACGCGCTGGCCGGCTTCGAGCGCGCGTCGGTGGAGTGGAAGCTGGACGGGATCCGCATCCAGATCCATCGCAGCGACGGCGCGGTCCGCATCTACACGCGCAACCTCAACGACATCACGGACGCGCTCCCGGGCATCGTCGAGGCCGTCCGTGGGCTGCCGCTCGAGCAGGGGGTGCTCGACGGCGAGGCGCTGTGGATGGGCGCAGACGGCCCGGCCGCGTTCCAGGACACCGTCTCGCGAATCGACCGCGAGGCACCGCCTGAGGGGGTCGTGACCTTTCTCTTCGACCTCTTGCACGTGGACGGCGAAGATCTACTCGACACCCCGCTCGCCGAGCGCGCCGCCAGGCTCGAGACGATCGCGCCCGCGCTCAAGATCCCCTCGCTCGTCACCTCCAGCCCGGTGGAGGCAAATCGGGTCCTGAACGAGTCGCTGCTCGCCGGCCACGAGGGCGTCGTCGTCAAGGACGCCGGCTCCCCGTACGCCGCCGGGCGGCGGGGAAAGGCGTGGCGCAAGGTGAAGCCCGTCCGGACCTACGACCTCGTGGTCCTCGCCGCAGAGTGGGGGCACGGACGCCGGCGAGGATGGCTCTCGAACCTCCACCTCGGCGCGCGCGACCCTGCGAGCGGAGATTTCGTCATGGTCGGGAAGTGCTTCAAGGGATTGACGGACGAGCTCCTCGAATGGCAGACGAAGGAGCTCCTGGAGCGCGAGACCGCGCGCCGGGGAATCGCCGTGCTGGTTCGCCCTGAGCTCGTGATCGAGATCGCGCTCGACGGCGTCCAGTCCTCGACGCGCTACCCAGGCGGCGTCGCGCTTCGCTTCGCGCGCGTGAAGCGCTACCGCCCGGACAAGCGGGCGGAGGAGGCGGACACGGTCGACGCCCTCCAGGCCTTGCTCCCCGGTCGCGGCTAGTTGTCCACGCGCCCGCAGACGCGGCTCAGCGTCCGACCGCTGTCGGGATCCGCCTGGACGATGCAGACGACGCTCTCGCCGCTCGTCGACGTGACACGGCAGCGCCACGACTTCCCCTCCTTCGCGCACTCGACGAGCTTCGGCGGCGACGTCCCCAGGTCGACGACGCGGTCGCCGCCGCTGAGGTCGACCTTCAGCGACCGCTCGACGTCGGCGGACGATGCGCCGCCGTCGCCGTCCGATCCACACGCCGGGACGGCCAGGACTGCGCCGACGAGGAGAACGACGACGAGATGCCTCATCGTGGAAGTGGGCCGAAGGTAGGTTGCGTCCGGTTGAGAGAGCGACTGCCAGGAAGTCCGGCGCGAAGCCGAAGGCAGACGACATTCGCCAGCTCTCCGAGCACCTCGGGACGAGGTCGCGATGACGGTCGCGCTTGATCGAGCTGCTGCTTGGCTGGGCGTACTGAGATCCGAGGCACCAGGTCAGCGTGGAGTCGTTCCTCGGCTGGGTCAAGCTTCGAGAGGCGTAGAAACAGTCTTCGCTGCCCTGGCGACCGAGCGGAAGCCGTGCCGAGCTCCTCGACCGGATCGCCGCCGGCGCAGGACTCGTCGAGGGCGGCGTCTACTCCGACCTGTGAGGCGGAGGACAGCACCGGGGACAACGCCATCCGCGCCCTTACGACCTACCCGGCAAGGCGGACCCGCGTGACCAAGCAGTTGCCGCTCGACCACGCGGTTGCGAATGGGCCCGCCTGGACTCGAACCAGGGACCAACCGATTATGAGTCGGCTGCTCTGACCAGCTGAGCTACGGGCCCTCGGGACAAGGGTAACCGCGCCCCTTTCGGCTGGATAGGATGGCCGTCGATGAAGGTGTTCCAGGGGGAACGGCGCCTACGCACCGAGGGCGGGCTGACCGTTCGGGACATCACCGACGAAGTGGCCGAGGCGGTTCGCGAGAGCGGCGTCCGCGATGGGATCGCGTGCGTCTACTCGCCCCACACGACCTGCTGTGTGCGGGTGAACGAGTTCGAGAACGGCTTCCTCGAGGACTTCGCGTCGCTGCTCCGCCGGCTCGTCCCGAGCGAGCGGTACTACGCGCACGACGACTGGGACCGCCGGACGGAGAACATCTGCGAGGAGGACATGGAGCTCGGCAACGGACACTCCCACTGCATGTCGATGCTCCTCGGGAGCGCCGGCGAGTCGATCCCGGTCCGGGACAGGGAGCTCTGCCTCGGCACCTGGCAGCGCGTGCTTTTCCTCGAGCTCGACCGCGAGCGCGACCGCCGCTGGCTCGTCCAGGTCGTCGGCAGCTAGGAGCGCTCGGCCGAAGGAGCCTCCGCGGGCTCCGACACGAGCCCGCTCTCGTCCAGCTCGAAGACCCAGAAGTCCCGCCCGATCACGGGCACGCCGACGTTGAAGACCGGCACGTCGTCGATCCGGCCGGCGAAGGATCCTCGGTGCCCGTGGCCGTGAAGGACGAGGTCCGGCGTGTGCTCCGCGATCGGCTCCGCGAGGCGCTCGCTGCCGAGATACGTCCAGATCGTCTCCGGCTCGCCCTCGATCGTCTCCTTCGTGGGCGCGTAGTGGAGCAGCACGATCTGCACCGCGCAGTCACAGACCCGCCGCAGCCCGCGGTCGAGCGCTGAGACCTCTGCGCCGGTCTCCGCGTAGAGACGGCGGAGGAGCGGCTCGCCGAAGTCCGGCAGGAGCGAGTCGGTGAAGCCCCCGATGAAGCCCTTCGTACCTACGATCCCAACCTCGACGCCCTTGACCGTCAGCGCCTCGGCGGCCCGCTCGAGCACGTGGATGCCGCCTCCGCGGAGCGCCGACACGAGCTCGTCGTGCCGGTCCGCATGCCAGTCGTGGTTCCCCAGCACGGCGTAGACGGGAACGCCGATCCCGCGGGCGACGTCGGCCAGCACGGCTCCCTGCTCGGGCTCCCCGTACGTCGTCAGGTCGCCGGCGAGGAGGATGAGGTCGCTTTCGCGCTCCGCGTCCATGAACGCCGTCTCGAGCCGGCCCCGCTCCTCCTCCGAGCAGTGGATGTCGCCGGCTGCTGCGACCCGGATCGGCATGTCCTCGTGGTTCCCGGAACCCGCCGACGGGTAACGACTCATCCGTGGCAAGTGAGCAGCCCTTCGGCGAGATCAAGGAGAGCATCAAGAACGTGGCGGCCGCGCTCCGCGAGGCCGACGTCGACTTCCTGCTCGGCGGCGGGCTCGCCGCGTGGGCGTACGGCGGGCCCGGAACGGAGCACGACCTCGACGTGATGGTGCGGGCCGACGACGCCGAGCGGGCGCTGCAGGCGCTGGCGGACGCGGGGATGCGGACCGAGAAGCCGCCCGAGGGCTGGCTCTACAAGGCCTGGGACGGCGACGTCCTCGTCGACGTGATCTTCCGGGCGGTCGGCGACGACGTCGACGAGGGGATGTTCGCGCGGGCCGAACAGCTCGAGGTCAACGCGGTGCCCATGAAGGTCATGTCCCTGGAGGACGTCATGGTCACGAAGCTCCTCGCCCTCGACGAGCACGCGCTCGACTACGAGCGCCCGCTCGAGTTCGCTCGCTCGCTCCGCGAGCGGATCGACTGGGACGC
>DASTCG010000106.1:0-7344 GCA_035711385.1 Gaiellaceae bacterium | reverse complement strand
CGGGGGAGCAGGCGGCGGGGCGGGAACGGCCGGCGTCGGGGTGGGCTTCACCGTCCGATCGGCCTCCGGCTCGGGCGCCTCGGAGATCGGCGTTCGGGCCGGGGGCGCGGCGGGCTGCGACGCTTCCGCGACGGTCTGGGTCGGCGGCACGGGCGCCGGGGTCGGCTCGGCGGGGGGCGCCGGTGTCGGCGGCGTGAGCTTCCGCGCAGGCTGCTGCCGGTCGTGTTTCTTCTGCTCGAGTGCCCGCTCGAGGGTCGGTGAGAGTCGAATCGTCCGCTCCTGGATCCACGGGCCGGCCGCGTCAGCCTTCGGCCGCGCCACTGGCGCGCGGGCCTCCTCCTGCGCCACGACCTGGGAGGGAGCGTGGAGCAGGCCCGCGAGCGCCAGCCCCAGCAGGAGGCCGGTCGCTACGTGAATCAAGGTTCCCCTCATGTTCAGTCCCCTCACTGCCGACTACTGCAGAACACGTATCGGTTGCAAAGAGGGGTGCCTTGAGGGGAATCGCATGGGGAGCTTCAAACTCAAGCTTGTCGCCTACTTCTCGCTGATCGCGCTGCTGCCCTTCGCGGCAGCGCTGAGCGGGCTCGAGGCGGTCACCGACCGGAACGCGACCGTGCATGCAGACGGCGGGCTCGAGACGGGTGTCCGCGCGGCCCAGGCGGCGTTCGTCGACGAGGTCGCCCAGACCGAGCGCGACGCCACCCAGCTCGCCCGCGACCCGGTCTTCCAGCGCGCCCTCGCCACGAAGAACCGCGCGAGGCTCGGCAAGCTCGCGTCGCGCTACTCGGTCCGGATCGAGCCCCGCGGAGCACGCCCCATCGGGGCCGTCCACCGCCCAGCAGTCGTCCGCTCGATCGCGGTCGTCGGCCGGAAGGGCCGGCTCGGGCGGGTCGTCGCCGACGTCCCGATCGACCATCAGCTCGCGGCGACGCTCAAGCGCCGCGCAGGCCTCACCGCAGGCGGGGAGGTCGCGTTCGTCGAGAACGGGCGCATCCTGACCGCCTCGACACCGCTGAGAGGCGCGATCCGCGCCCCTGCCGAGCCCGAGGAGATCGAGATCGCAGGCCATCATTTCCGCGCGCTCGCGTCGCACAGCCTCGCCGAGCCCCGGAACACGGCCGTGGTCGTCATGGCACCGCAGTCGCGGATCGACGAGTCCGTGGGTTGGGTTCGCTCGCGGCTCTTCCTGGCCATGCTCTCCGCGCTGATCCTCATCGCCGCCGTCGCCTACATCCAAGGACGCTCGATCGTCGCGACGCTCGGCCGCCTCGCCGAGGCGGCGAGAGCGATCGCGAAGGGCCGGCTCGGGGACCGAGTGCACGTTCGGGGCCGGGACGAGTTCGCCTCGCTGGCACGTGCGTTCAACCAGATGGCCGACCAGCTCGAAGCGCGAATGCGGGAGCTGGAGGAGGAGCGCCGGCGCCTTCGGGAGACGACGCTGCGCTTCGGCGAGGCCCTCGCAGCCACGCACGACGTCGACCAGCTCCTCCGGGTGATCGTCGAGACCGCCGTCCAGGCGACCGGCGCTGTGCGCGGCGAGCTGACCGACGGCGGGGTCGTCCTCGTCGCGCTCGGCGACGAGCGTGCGCCGGAGAGGCTGGAGTTCCCGCTGTCGGCCGGGCGGGAGAGCTTCGGGACGCTCGTCCTCTACGGCGAGCACTTCACGCCCGACCAGCGCGAGAGCGCGGGCTGGCTCGTCGGGCATGCCGTCATCGCGCTCAGCAATGCGCGTCAGCACCGGACCGTGGAGCAACAGGCGCTCGTCGACAGCCTGACAGGGCTCGCGAACCGCCGTCTGTGCACCGCCGCCCTGGAGAAGGAGCTCGCGCGGGCGGAGCGCTTCGACGAGCCGCTGACGCTCGTGCTGACCGACATCGACGACTTCAAGCGGATCAACGACCGCTGGGGGCATCCGACCGGCGACGAGGTGCTGAAGGCGTTCGCCCAGCGCCTGCGCGACAGCGTCCGTGAGATCGACCTCGCCGGCCGGTGGGGCGGCGAGGAGTTCGCGCTCCTCCTCCCGGCCACCGATCTCGAGGGTGGGCGGCAGCTGGCCGAGCGGATTCGCGAGCAGCTCTCCGCCCAGGAGCTCGTCGCGCCCGACGGCGAGCGGATCGAGGTCTCGTCGAGCTTCGGCGTCGCCTCCTTCCCGCACGTGCCAGGCCGGCAGCTCGTCGCCGCGGCGGACGCCGCACTCTACGAGGCGAAACGGGCCGGAAAGGACTGCGTCGTCGTCTGTGAGCCTTCTGCCGTCCCCACCGGCTCGTAGGCTACAGCCAGGTTTCGTCCCCGTTACAATCCCCCGCCGAGCGGCAACTTGCATGGAAGAACCGGAGGATCGATGCCCGTAGAGACACCGTCATTGTTCGCCAACGTTATTCAGGACCACCTCGAGCTGAAGCGCAAGAACGCCGAGCTCGAGACCGACATGCCCATCGACAGCTACCGCGTCGAGGACCCGTTCGAGAACCACCCGCTCTTCAAGACCGAGGAGCAGGCGCGCATCGAGGACACCCTCGACGGCCACCCCGGAGTCGGCTCCGAGCACGCCGTCGCACTCGTCGACGAGGCGCCCGCTGCGCAGGACGAGGACGGCCTTTGGGGCCGGTCCCGCGACTTCGACTGGGGCGACTAGCCGCTCGTCGCATCCGGTTTAGTCCCGCCTCGCCACGGGGTAGGCTCAGCCGAACCTAAACAGAACGAGGAAGGGGAGCCGCCATGAGAAAGCTACTGGGACTGGCCGGGATCGCGGCCGCGCTGACGTACTTCTTCCATCCCTCGCACGGTGCGAGACGTCGAGCGATGGTGCGCGGGCGGATCGACGGCCTGCTGTCGCGCGTCGAGGAAGGGCCGAAGCCGCAGCCCGACGACGTGACGCTCGCGCACATGGTCGAGAGCGAGCTGTTCCGGGACGAGCATGTCCCGAAGGGCCAGATCAACATCAACGCCGAGAACGGCAAGATCGTCCTCCGCGGCGAAGTGGAGAAGCCGGAGATGATCAGGGACCTCGAGGAGCGCGCCCGAAGCGTCCACGGCGTCCACGACGTCGAGAATCTCTTGCACCTGCCCGGGGCGAAGGCCCCGATGCATCAGGGCTGAGGCTAGGTCTTCCTGGCCGGCCAGTCCTCCGGATCCTGGATCCGCCGGAGGAGGGGCAGGCCGTACCAGAACCAGAGGTAGCAGACGGCGGCCGCGGTGGTCACGAGTGCGATCACCGCGACGTCGTCGTAGAGGATGTCGGTCACGAGGTAGACGGCACCGCAGATCGCCGCGGCGAGAAAGGCCAGACCCGCGAGCGCCAGGCGGTTCGAGGCCCGAAGCATCCGCTCCTTGTCGTGCTGCCGCCACCGCATCCGGTGGTAAGAGGACGGCGCGATCAGCAGGGCTGTCGCGATCGTGGTCAAGATGAAGGTCGCGAAGAAGATTTCGCGCTGAGTGTTCGTGATCTTCTCGAACCGATTCGTGAACGGCACCGTGAGCAGGAAGGCGAACAGCACCTGGACGCCGGGCAGGATCACCCGGAGCTCGTTCAGGAGCTCGATCAGCTCGCGGTCGCGACGCTCGGCCTCGCTGCCGCGGCTGCTCACGTACCGGATCGCGTGATCGAGACGACCGTGCTGGCCAGGCGCACATGGTCGACCTGGAGCGTCGTGTGCTCGATGCCGTACTCCTCGGACAGCAGTCGCTCGAGCTCACGCCGCCGGCTATGGCCGTCGTCGCCCGGCGCCACGAGCACGTGCGCCGAGAGGGCCAGGAAGCCCGAGGTGATCGTCCAGACGTGGAGGTCGTGCACGTCGATGACACCGGGCATCTGCTCGAGCCGTTCATGGAGGGCTCTCGCGTCGATTCCGCGCGGCGTTCCCTCGAGGAGGATGTGCCCCGACTCGCGGAGGAGGCCCCACGAGCTCCAGAGCACGAGCACCCCGATCAGCATCCCGGCCACTGGGTCGGCGTAGGGCCAGCCCGTTGTGACGAGGACGAGGCCGGCGACGAGCACGCCCACCGAGCCGAGCGCGTCGGCGACGACGTGGCGGAGCGCCCCGCTCATGTTGAGGTTGCCGTGGGCGCCGCGCTCGAGGATCGCCGCCGAGACGAGGTTCGCCGCCAGGCCGAGGAGCGCGATCGCGAGCAGCCAGCCGCCCGGCACGTCCGGCGGGTCGCTCAGGCGGCCGAGCGCGTGGACGAAGATCCAGGCGGCGATCGCGACCAGCATGAGGCCGTTCAGGAACGCGGCGAGCACTTCGGCACGCTGGTAGCCGAAGCTCCGCTCGGGCGTGTTCGGCCTGCGGGCGAGCCAGACGGCGACGAGCGCCACGGCGACCGCCACGTTGTCGGAGAGCATGTGCCCGGCATCCGCCAGCACCGCGAGGCTGCCGGTGAAAACGCCTCCGACGATCTCCACCGCCGTGAACGACGCCGTGATCGCCAGAACGACGAGGAGCCTGCGCCGGTTTTCGGCTCGAACTGAGTCGAGGTCGTGCACCTGATGAGAGTATTGACGGTGATGGACGTCCGCGACCTGCTCAAGCGCCCGATCGATCCCCACGAGATCGAGGCGATCCGGGAGCTCTGGAAGCAGCATTCGATCGCCGAGGACAACCGGGACATCGCCGGCCTCCTGGCGACCCTCACCGACGACTGCGTGTACGAGCTGGCCGGAACGAGCCATCGCTGGGAGGGGCACGAGGGGGCGACGCAGTTCTACACAGCTCTGCTGACGGCCTTTCCGGACATCGACTTCCAGCTGACGGACATCGTCGTCGGCCCGCAAGGGGTGTGCGAGGAGGCCCGGGTGACCGGGACGCACGAGCGCGACTGGCTCGACTACGAGGCGGGCGGCGAGGCCGTGGAGTTCGGCGTCGTCATCTTCTTCCCGTGGGATCCCGAGCGGCGGCTCTTCCGCGGCGAGAAAGTGCACGTCTTCATGCTGGGTGAGGAAGAGGCTGCTCCGGCCGCCGAGCGCCGGACCGAGGCTGAGGTCCTCGCAGAGCAGCAGCCCGACGGCTGAGAGCCTCTAGGATCCCGGCCGATGGCAACCGCACAGCAAGTCCAGACGCCGCCAGACGCGCCTGCTCCGGCCGGGACCGAGCCCGAGGTCTACCGCTACTACGAGCTCGCGAAGAAGCAGGAGTGGCAGATGCGCGACATGCCCTGGCAAGACCTGCCGCCGATCCCGGAGACCACTGGCGCGCCCAAGCGGGTGGAGAAGCGGCGCGGCATCTGGCGCTCGGTCATCACCCAGCAGCTCCAAGCCGACTCGCTGGCGGTCGAGATGGCGGCGCAGCTCCTCGAGGGCGCTCGGCACCACGACGCGAAGCTCTACTACTCGACGATGGCGCAGGACGAGGCTCGCCACGTCGAGGCGTGGTTGAGGCTCGTCGCCGAGGCAGGCGGCCCGACGGAGCGCGACCCGCATCTGGACAAGCTCGCGACGATCTTCCTCGGCCTCGACGAGCTCGAGGTCAAGGTCTTCCTCATGCAGGTCTTCTTCGAGCGGATGATCATCCCCCGCTTCCGGCTGATCGCCCGCTCCGCGCCGGGGACCATCCTCGCCGACCTCTGCAAGCGTCTGACGATCGACGACGGGATCCACCACAGCTCCGGGATGGCCTACGAGCGGGTGCTGCTCCGGACCGCCTCCAAGAAGACGAAGGATCAGATGATCGAGGAGGCAAGCCGGATGCTCCCGATCTTCGCCGAGCACGTCCTCTGGCGGCCGAAGGAGCGCGCGTTCATCACGAGCGCGATGCGGACGCACGACGTCGCGCGCCTGCGGGCCGAGATCGAGGACGGGATCAAGATCGCCTCCTCGCTCGGCCTCGACGTCGGCGACATCGAGTACACGATCCCGCGCGGCTAGCGAGCGCTCAGCGGAGCCAGTGCCGGCGGCGCCGGGGTATCCGACGCATCCGTCCGACGCGCTGGATCACCGGCAGCTCCTCGAGGCTCTCACCAGCGCCGGTTGCCACGCAGGTGAGCGCCGAGTCGGCGACGTAGACGGGGAGCTGAGTCTCTACCCGCATGAGCTGGTCGAGGCCGCGCAACAGCGCGCCGCCCCCGACGAGGACGATCCCGCGGTTCGTGATGTCGGCGGCCAGCTCGGGCGGCGTCTCTTCGAGCGTCTCCTTGACGGTCTCGATGATCTGGCCGACAGGCCGCTGGAGGGCTTCGCGCGCCTCCTCGGCGGTGAAACCCACCCGCCGCAAGCCTCCTGTGACGAGGTCTCGGCCGCTGACTTCCGTGTCGGCGAGCCCGTCGAACGGAACCGCCGAGCCGACTTCGATTTTGACGGCCTCGGCCCGCTCCTGCCCGATCAGGAGCTTGTGGTGATCTCTCACGTAGCGGACGATCGCCTCGTCCATCTCGTAGCCGCCTACCCGGAGCGACCGCGAGACGACGATGCCGCCGAGTGAGATGACCGCGACCTCGGTGGTCCCTCCCCCGATGTCAACAACCATGTTGCCGTTCGGCTCGGCGACCGGCAGTCCGGCTCCGATTGCCGCAGCCATCGGCTCCTCGATGACGTCGGCGTAACGCGCCCCGGCCGTGAGCGTGGCCTCCTTGACGGCGCGTTCCTCGACGTCCGTGATGCCACTCGGGACACAGAGGACGACGCGCCTGTGACTGCGGCGGTTCCCGTTCGCCTTGGCGAGGAAGCGACGGAGCATCTGCTCCGTCATGTCGAAGTCGGCGATAACCCCGTGGCGAAGCGGCCGCGTCGCGCGAATCGTCGCCGGGGTCCGGCCGATCATCCGCCTTGCCTCGTCACCGACTGCGTGTACCTGGCCGGTCCGCTCGTCGATCGCGATCACCGAGGGCTCGAAGAGGATGATCCCTTCGTGACGCACGTGGACGACGGTGTTCGCCGTCCCGAGGTCGACCGCCATGTCGCGGCGCCGGTAGGTCGGCATGCGGGAGAGGCTAATCCGCTTCCAGCTTCAGCGCCGCGGAGTTGATGCAGTAGCGGAGGCCGGTCGGGTGCGGCCCGTCCGGGAACACGTGTCCGAGGTGGCCGCCGCAGCTCGCGCACATGACTTCGGTGCGGATCATCCCGTAGCTCGCGTCCCGCTCCTCCTCGATCGCCTCCTCGTCCGCGGGTGCGAAGAACGCCGGCCAGCCGCAGCCCGAGTCGTACTTCGTCTCCGAGTCGAAGAGCTCCGCGCCGCACCCGGCGCAGCGATACGTGCCGGGGTCGAACGAGTGGTCGTACTCGCCGGTGTACGGCGCCTCGGTGCCCTTCTCGCGGAGGATCCGGTACTGCTCCGGGGAGAGCTCGGCGCGCCACTCGGCGTCGGTCTTCTGGATCTTCGTCATGTCCCCAGTGTGCCAGCGCGGTTCGATCCG
>DASTCG010000105.1:0-9039 GCA_035711385.1 Gaiellaceae bacterium | reverse complement strand
CACCGAAGGCACGCGCCGGCTCTACTCGGTCGACGACGCCGGCCTCGCCGAGCTCGACGCCTGGATCAGCCGCTTCTGGACGAACCGACTCGACCACCGCGGTCTCCCGCCGGGCGCAATCGCGGGCTACGGAGCGGGGTGGCACTCGCACCTCGACTCGCTGGAAGCGCACCTCGCCGGCGGCGAGGCGGACTGCTCCGCCCGCTTCGCCAGCTGGGGCCGGAGTACGAGCGGGAGGCGGAGGCACTCGTCCGCGGCTGAGCAGAGCTGGCCGACTCCGAACGGCAGGGGTCTCCGCCGAGCCGGCTGTGCCCCCTACGCGACGACGCGATAGACCTCGAACACCTCCGCATACTCGCGGTTGACGTTCACCCCGTGCGTCCGGGCCAGGTTCCAGATGTACTCGGGGTCGGAGTACCGGCGGTGCTGCTGCGACTCGTACCTCGCAAGCGCGCGCACCTTGCGCTCGACGTGCTCGCGCTCGAGCGCCACGTACGCCTGGTAGTCGAAATTGAAGTTGTTCCAGGGGATCTCGTAGCCGAGGATCGTCGTCCGCTTGAAGGCGCGGAGCCCCTCCGCGGCCACGACCTGGTGATCCTGGTGGATGTCGCGCAGGCTGGGCTGGAGCACCGCATCGGGCTTCCACTCCTCCCAGAGCCCGATCAGGAGCTCGAGGATCTCCTGCCGGTGCTCGGGGAAGGTGCGCACCTCGAAGTCGTGCACGTCGAGCAGCGGCTCGGGAATGCCGAGCTCGGCCGTCGCCTCGCGCACTTCGCGCGCGAGCGTGTCCGGCGGGAAGCCGTCCGGCAGCGACCGGGTCGCGATCGAGAAGGCGACGTACCGAACCTCGGTCCCGTCGTCGACGAGCCGCGCGAGGGTCGCGCCGCAGCCGAACTCTCCGTCGTCCGTGTGCGGCGCGAGTACGAGCACGCGCTTCCAGGCAGTGATCACTCGTGCCCCGTCCAGTAATGCCGCCGAGCTTCTGGGTCGCGAGCACCAAGCCAGAGGCCGCACTCCGACGAGCAACGGTCATGAGACCTTTGTGAGGAGGAGGGTGGGCTCTGGCGCCGCGTGATCGCGGGCCAGGGGCCGGCATGTATTGCTGGATGGGGCCCCTAGGTAGCCATTTCGACGGAGGGACGTAGTATCCGGCCCCGGGGATGGACGAGGCCGGACTGGCGGAGCTCGCGGGGATCGTCGGCGCCGGCGGCGCCGCGCTCGCGATCCTCGCCGGTCGGAGAGCGACGCTGCTTGCGGGATTCGCCCTGCTGGCCGTCGCCGAGGCGCTGCTCGCGGTCTCGATGGCCGGAACGGGCGCGCTCGACCGGGCAGCGTCGCCCACGGCCGCCGCGGCCGGGGTCGGCGGGCTCGTCTTCGTGGTGGCGGCGGCGGCGGTCTTCGTCCGCTACCCGCTCCTGACGATCCCTGCGCTCGTGCTCGCGGCCCCGTTTCGACCGCCGCTCGACTTCGACCGGCACTACCGCTTCTTCTTCGCGGTCGCCGAAGGAGGGAAGCTGGGCCGGCTGATCCCGCTCTACGGCGTCCTCACGGCGGCCGCGCTTGCCTTCCTCTACCGCGCGCTTCGGCGGGAGGACGTCGCGGCGCCGCCCCGGCTGATCGCGGTGCCCGCCGCCGCCTTCCTCGCCTACGCCTCGCTCTCGCTCCTGTGGACGCGGGACCTCGACGCCGGCGCGAACCTGCTCGCGTTCTTCCTCCTCCCCTTCGCGGCGATGGTCGCGGTCGTCACGCGCGCGGATCTCGCGCCCTGGCTCCCGAAGGCCCTCGCGGTAATCGCGATCGGGCTCGCGTCGGTGTTCGCAGTCGTCGGCCTCTGGCAACAGGCGACCAAGGATCTTCTCTTCTACTCCCCCAGGCTCGAGGTCGCGAACGCGTACTCGCCGTTCTTCCGCGTCACCTCGCTCTTCACCGACCCGAGCCTCTACGGACGCCACGTCGTGCTCGGCTTCGCCGTGCTCCTCGTGCTGTTCTGGGCGCGGCGGATCTCGCTCGCGCTCGCCGTGCCGCTGATGATCCTGCTCTTCGCCGGGCTCTACTTCTCCTACTCGCAGTCGAGCATGGCCTCGCTCTTCGTCGTCGCGGCCGCCGTGACCATCGTCGCCGGCGACTCGGCCGCCCGGCGGATCATGCTCGTCGCGAGCGCCGTGGCCGTCCTCGTCGCCGCGGGCTTCGTCGCCGTCGACGCGCGTGACAAGTCGATCCGGGAGCTGACCAGCGGTCGCTGGCAGCGCGCCGAGCTGACGATCGACGTCGTCCGTGAGCAGCCGCTGGTCGGCGTCGGGCTGGGGGCCCAGCCGAAGGTGAGCCGCGAGATCGGCGCCGGGCGCAGCGCGCGCGAGGCGCGGTTCGTCTCGCACACGACGCCGCTCACTGTCGCCGCCGAGCTGGGGCTGATCGGCTTCGCGCTGTACACGGTGTTGCTCCTGGCCACGGTTCGCATGCTGCTCCTCCTCCGGCAGGCCAGGCCGGTGCTCGCGCTCTCGCTCGGCGCCGTGCTCCTCGCGCTCTTCACCCACGCGCTCGCGTACAGCGGGTTCTTCGAGGATCCGATCACCTGGCTCGCGCTCGGGATCGGCGCGGCGTATCTCGCCGTGCCGGCGCCGGCGCATGAGCCCGAGCCGGCGGCATCCGAGAGCCCGCACATCGGAGGGCCGCAACCAGTGCCGACGAAGTGACCCGGCGCGAGGCCGCGGCGGTCCTCGGCGTCCTCGGGATCCTCGTCGCGATCACGATCCCCGAGCTCGGCCACGAGGCGTGGCCCTTCCACGTTCCGTCGGGCCAGCTGGATCCCCAGGGCCCTTTCCGCCTGCTCGTCAGGGCGGCCGACCGCGAGTTCGACATCGCCCTCCTGCGGTCCGCGGCCCTCGTGGGCGGGCTCGTGGTCGCGCTCGGAGCGGCGGTGCTCCTGGCCCGCCGCACCGTGCGGCCGGCACTCGTCGTCACGGCCTGCCTCGCCGTCGTCGGGCTCCTCATCCTCCCCGCGACCTTCCTCCAGGTCGGTCTGAGACAGTCCTCCGAGCCCTGGTACCACGTCAACGACTCCACCTACCAGATCGAAATTGCGGGCGACCTGCTCCTGGACGGGGAGAATCCGTACGGTCACGACTACCGGACGAGCGGGCTCGAGAAGTGGTACTCCGCCGCGCAGCCGGACGCGACGATTCCACAGGTTGCGCTCGACCACTTCGCCTACTTCCCCGGCACGGCGCTGAGCGCGGCGGCCTGGCGGCTGCTGCCGGCGCCGTTCGACGACTACCGGATGCTCGTGCTGCTCTGCACGCTCGCGCTCTTCGGAGCCGTCCTGTTGTTCGACGCGCCGCTCCACTGGCGGCTCGCGGCAGCTGCCGCGCTGGCGGCGAACCCGCTCGCGGTCACCGCGGCCTGGTTCGGGACCGCCGACGCGCCGAGCCTGCTCCTCACCGTCCTCGCGTTCGTCTTCGTCACCCGCTCGCGCTTCCTCGCGGCGGCTGCCTGCATCGCCGGCGCCGTGCTCCTGAAGCAGTTCGCTCTCGTCGCAGTCCCGTTCCTGGCCGTGGCGATGCTGACGCGCGCTCCGCGGCCGGCACTCTGGCGCGCCGCGGCGCTCTTCGCGGGCATCGTCGCCATCGGGATCCTGCCGTTCGCGATCTGGGATCCCGGGGCGCTCTGGGACGACACGATCGCCTACGGCGCCCAGACCTACCGGATCATCGGCTACGGGCTCGCGGGCGTCCTGCTCGAGATCGGCGTGCTGGACGACCGCTTCGGCCCGTACCCGTTCCTCCCGCTCGCCGTCCTCCTCTGGCTGCCGGTCACGGCGTGGTTGTTGTGGAACCAGTGGAGGTCGCAGCGGTTGTGGATCGGGGCGGCGAGCTTCGCGGTGTCGATCTTCGGGCTGCTCTACCTCGCCCGCGTCTTCCAGAACTCGTACCTGATCTGGCCTTTGAGCGCCGTGCTCGTCGCCTTTGTGCTTGCTTTGAGCGAGCGAGACGACGTTTCGGCGCGAAGCTGAAGATCCGCGAACGGCCGACGATGTAGAGGTGCTGGCTGTCGGCGACGGCGGGGCTGAAGACGCCGTCGGGCCACCGCCACACGAGCTTTCCGTTCCGGGCGTCGAGCGCGAACGTTCCGCGGGCCCCCTGCTTGGCGGAGCGCGACGCCCGTCGTGCACATCGCGGACACGCTGCGAAGTAGACGAGGCCGTCGATCACGCTCGGAGCGCCGTGGATCGCGGACGGCGCCTCGAACCGCCAGATCCGGTCGCCCGTCGCGGCGTCGAAGGCGATGAACCAGCCGTCGTAGGTGCCGACATAGACCTTGCGCCTCCACACCGCCGCCGCCGTGTAGATGTACGTGCCGGCCCGCTGAGCCCAGAGGAGGCGCCCGCTCCGGGCGCCGAAGGCGTAGAGCGTGCCGTCCGTGTTCCCGATGAAGACCCGGCCGTACGCGATCGTCGGCGTCGCGTAGAAGTACTCGCGCCGCCCGAACCGCGCGAACGCCCGCGCCCGCCAGCGGAGCCTTCCGGTCCGGGCGTCGAGAGCGTAGAGGCTGCCGCCGTCGGTGCCGAAGTAGATCCACCCGTTCGCGAATGCGGCCGAGCTGTTCACCTCGCTGTCGGCGGTGAACGTCCAGCGCGCTTTCCCGGTGTAGATGTTGACCGCGTGGAGCTTGTGATCCCACGAGCCCGCGTACAGCGTCTTACCGACCACGAGCGGCGAGGACTCGAACGCGCCAGCCCGGTAGCGCCAGACGATCTTGCCGGTACGGGCGGCCATCGCCGTGATCATCCCGGGCTGGCTGCGCGGGTAGCGGTTGCACGGAAGCGGTTGCATCCACGCGTGGTAGACGACCCGGTAGGCGACGGTCGGCGACGAGGCCGAGCAGTGGTCGAAGCGCCGCTGCCAGACGATCTTCCCCGTCCGGTGGTGGATCGCGAAGAAGCGTCCGCGCTGCTGGGCGACGTAGAGCCGCCCGTACGCGATCGAGGGCGGGAACTCGAGGACGTGGCCCGCCTTGAACGTCCAGCGGAGCCGGTAGGGCGGGCGGAGCTTGAAGTCCGCAGCCGTGTGCGTCCGCTGCACGCGGAGCCCGTACGTCGGCCACGGAAGTCGCAGCACGACGCGTCGGGGGCGCGGCGCGTCCGGCGCCTTCGCGGTCTGCGTCGTCACGAACTCCACCGTCGGCGATCCGCGCTTGTACTCGACCGTGCCCTCCTCGTGCAGCCAGACGCCGGCCAGGAACCCGGGGACGAACGTCGCCGCCGCGATGCCGCCGAGCGCGAAGAGACGGTTGCGGGTCATCGCCGCCGCACCACTACGAGAGCGGTGTCGCGCCGCCCCGAGACCTCGACGACGAGCGGATAGCGGCCGGGGGCCGCCGGCGCGCGGAGCTTGAGGATCCGGACGCGAGCGGATCCGCGCCGCCGGCCCAGGCGCCAGGCGTAGCGCCGTGCGTCGGTCGAGACGCGCACGGAGAAGCCGGCGCGCGGCCGCGCGCGGATCACCTCGGCGGCGATGTCGACGTAGCGGATCCGGACGTCGTAGCGGCCGGTCGGCCCTGTGCGGTTGCCGGCCTCGTCGACCGCCGCGACCGAGAGGTGATACGGGCCTCGACGGCGGCCCTCCGGGGACCAGACGATCGCGCCGGTGCGCCGAAGCGCCGTCTTGCCCTCACGCCGACCGTTGACCAGCAACAGTGCCTGGACCGGCTCGGACGCCGTGTAGCGGATCGTGATCGTGTCGGCGCGGCCGTCGCCGTCCGGCGACACGACCCGCGGCCGCAACCGCGTGACCTCGACGGTCGCAGGCGTCGTGTCGACGTGGATCACGCGCGGGAACTCGATCGCGCGATCGAGCTTGTCGAGCTCGATCCGCGGCCGGTAGGCACCTTCGGGGACGATTTCGCCCTTGTCGTCCCTCCCGTCCCACCCGAACGAGTGGTTCCCGCGGGGAAAGCTGACGTCGCGAAGCAGCGTGCGCACGACCTCTCCGTTCCCGTTCTCGACCGTCAGGGTCAGTCGGTCCGGCTGGCGCAGCCGAAACGCGATCTGCGCGGTCTGCGTCTCACAGCGGCACGTGGGCGAGAAGGTGCGCGTGATCCGCGGGCGCGCAATCGGATCCGGCTCGAGCTTGAGCTGCTCGGTCACGACGAACGCGGCCGCGGTCGCGGCTAGCAGAAGGAGAACGATGATCGTCCGGAGGTGCCGGGCCACGCTCGCCGAGTGTAGGGATGGCCCTGGAGAGCCGCGCCGATGGGATCGCCAAATCGCGCTTACAACCGGGGGCTAGCATGGCGGCCGTGAGGCGGCTGCTCCTCGCCGGGGTCGTGGCGCTTGCCCTCTTTGCGGGAACCGCGCGCGAGGCGCGGGCCGCCGGCGCCTGCGGTCTCCCGGAGCGCGGGGCGTCGACGGCGTGGGTCGACTTCGCGGACGGCTCCGTCCCCTTCTGGTACCGCTTCGCGCGGCCGGGCGTCATCGCCGCGGCCTCGAACTTCATCTACCCCCCGAAGCTTCGCGCGGCGGGCGCCAAGACGGTCTACTTCGACCTGTACATGAACAGCCGGACCGGGACGCCGGCGAAGCCGACGACCGAGCAGGAGACCGTCGACTGGGCGCAGCGGATCTTCTACCGGGCCGTGGCCTCGTCCGATTGCGCCCGCCCCTGGATGGCGCTCAACGAGCTCTTCGGCGCCTCGACGACGACTCCCTGGACCTCCAACAACGCGCAGTACAGAAACAACGTGCTCGTCTTCGCGAAGACGCTGCGCGCGCTCGGCGCCCGCCCGTTCATCCTCATCTCCAGCACGCCGTACACCCAGGGCGACGCGGGCAACTGGTGGCGGGAGGCGTCCGTCTACGCCGACCTCGTGCAGGAGGTCTACTTCACCGGGAAGCTGATCCACCGGCAGGGGCCTGCCGCGGGCAGCCGCATGCTTCGCAACCGCTTCCGCGAGGCGGTGCGGGCGTTCACGGACATCGGCATCCCGTCGCGCCGGATCGGCCTGATGCTCGGCTTCCAGGCCTCGAACCGCGGGACGATGGGGCCGATCGCCTGGTTCGAGCACGTCAAGCTGCAGGCGCTCGCCGTCAAGCAGGTCGCGCGCGAGGCGCGGATCGGCAGCGTGTGGTCGTGGGGCTGGCAGGCGCGGAACACGGCGCAGGCGGATCCCGACAAGGAGGTCGGTGCGTGCGTCTGGCTCTGGACGCGCAACCCCCGCCTCTGCGACGGGCCCGGCGCGGCCGGCCCGGACTTCGACGCGACGCTGACGCAGGGGCAGATCACGCTGCCGCGGGGGATTCGCTGCCAGATCGGCGAGCAGTCGATCGCCTACGGGAGCGTCCGCCGACTCGCGCACGTGATCGGGGACGGCGGCGTCGCCTTCTCCGCGGCCTACTCGCAGGCGGTGCTCGCCGGGCTCGTGAACGTCCAGCAGGCCGACGTCCTGGCCGCCGAGCGGGCGATCATCCGCTCGCGCTTCCGGGGCAGCCGCGCGGCCTACCGCCGGGCGCTCGCGCGGGGCGGCGCGAACCAGGCGGTCGGGCGGCAGATCATCGCGGACGAGCTCCGCCAGCAGCGCATGGGTCGCCGCTTCCGGGCGCCGAGCCCGAGCGGCGAGCAGATCGCCGCCTACCAGGAGACCTACGCCGAGCAGCCGGCCCGGATGGTCGAGGTGAAGCCGCGCGCGTGGTGGCTCGGCAACCGCCGACGGGGCCTCGCGGTCGGGCCGCTGGCGCCGCCGCAGGTCTTCGACCTCCCTGCCGGCAAGAAGACGAGGATCCGGACCGCCGACGGGATCTACGAGGTGACGGCGCGGGACGAGACGCTGCCGCTCGGCGCCTTCCCGATCGGCGTCGCCCGGACCTCCGTCGTCGCCGGGCTGCAGGAGATCTCACGCCGCCAGCTGTTCGAGCGCTGGTTCACGAGGCCGCTGAACGACCGGCTCAAGGACCTCCGCTGCGCCGACGACCAGCTCCCTGCGGTCGCCGTCGTCGACATGACGACGTTCCTGCCGTTCCTCACGCTCTAGGACTTCGTCGCGACGAAGACCCGCGAGCCCTGCTCGAGGGCGAGCTTCTCGGCCTCGGACTTCGTCATCTGCACCCAGACCTCGCGGCCGTCGTCGAGCGCCAGGTCAGCGCGGACCTCGAAGCCGAGGTGGACGATCCGCTCCACGGTCGCGCGCTCCGCCGAGCCGTTCGCCTCGCGCCGAACGTCGATGTCGTGCGGCCGGACGAGGTCCTCGCCGAAGTGGCTCACCGGGCCGATGAACGACATCACGAAGTCGTTTGCCGGCTCCTCGTACAGGTTTCGAGCATCGCCGGTCTGCTCGACTCGTCCCTGGTTCATGAGCACGATCTGGTCGGCGATCTCCATCGCCTCCTCCTGGTCGTGCGTCACGAAGATCGTCGTGACGTGCACGTCCTCGTGGAGGCGTCGAAGCCACGTCCGAAGCTCCTTCCTGACCCGGGCATCGAGGGCCCCGAACGGCTCGTCCAGCAGGAGGACCTTCGGCTCGACGGCAAGCGCACGAGCGAGTGCCATCCGCTGCCGCTGGCCGCCTGAGAGCTGCGCCGGGTATCGCTTGGCCAGGCCCGAGAGCTGAACGAGGTCGAGCAACTCGTGCACCCGCTGCTTGATCTCAGCACGTGGACGGCGGCGAATCTCGAGACCGAAGGCGACGTTCTTCCACACGGTCATGTGCTTGAACGCGGCATAGTGCTGGAAGACGAAGCCGATCCCGCGGCGCTGCGGCGGCTGGCCCGTGATGTCGCTGCCCTCGATGACCACACGGCCGGATTGCGGCTGCTCGAGCCCCGCGATCACCCGGAGCAGCGTTGATTTGCCGCTTCCGCTGGGGCCGAGCAGCGCGGTCAACGATCCCGTCGGGACCGTCACCGAGACCTCGTCGACAGCGACGAAGTCACCGAAGCGCTTCGTGACCGAGCGGGCTTCGATGGCCATTGCTAGCGCGTCTCCTCTCTTGGCTTGAACACGGTCATGGCGACCAGCGTGGCGATTGCGAGCATTGCGAGCAGCACTGAGG
>DASTCG010000104.1:0-7145 GCA_035711385.1 Gaiellaceae bacterium | reverse complement strand
GGCGAGCGGCTCGCCGCCGTCCTCGGTTACGAGCCACGTGTCCTGCATGTAGAGGCACTCGCGCCCATCCCCGGAGATCACGTGCGGGTGCATCGAGAAAACCATGTTCACCTCGAGCTCGGTCTCCACGCCCTCGCCGATCTTCGGGAACTCGATCATCGTCATCCCGATCGAGTGACCGGTGACGTGGCCGAGGTGGTAACCGCGGTCGATGAAGCCCTTCGAGACGGCCCGGTGTACGTCGTGCGCGGTCACGCCGGGGCGAAGGGAGGTCTTCCCCGCCTCGAAGTACTCCTCGTAGGCCTCGAACATCCGCGCCACCTCGGCGCTCGGCGTGCCGAGCGCCCTTGACACCTCGACCCAGTGGCCGCCGGGGCCGGCGATCTCGAGCGAGGGAATGCAGAACTCGTCCAGCACGATGTCGTCTCGCGCGATTGCGAACTCGGGGCCGACGAGGACCATGTTCATCGTCAGACGCCCGCAGCCCTCGTCGACGAAGAGCCGCTCCACCGGTGCGAGCACCTCCGCGGCCGACTTGCCCGGCGCGTACGCCTCGCGAAAGGCGTGGAACCCGGCCGTGTTGATCCGGACGCTGTCGCGCACCGACTCGAGCTCCTCGTCGCTCTTGACGGCACGAGCGTGGTCGAACTCGAGGTCCCAGGGGACGAGCACGACGCGGTCCCGCATCGCGGCGAAGTCGCGGACGGTCATCACGTAGTCGAGCCCGTACACGCCCACGCGCCTGCCGGCCAGCCGCCCGGCCAGCCACTCGCCCGGCAGGTCCGCGAAGACCTGGTCCTCGATCCAGCTCGTCTCGTGCTCGCCGACGTAGCGCGCCTCGGCCGGGAACACGATCGTCGGCTCTCCCGCGAGCGGCAGGAGCACGTACGCGTAGCGATGGACGATCTGAAAGCCGGACAGGTAGGTGACCTGACCCTCGAAGCCCGTGTACTCCGTGCCGCAGACGAGCGCGGCGTCGAGGCCGTCGCGTGCCAGCGCGTCGCGGACGAGCGCGTACCGGCGCTCGACGTCCGCCGGGCTCACGCGGCCCACGAGCGCTCCTTTCCCTTGATCAGCGCGGTGACCGTCTCGTTCAGCGGCGTCGGGACGCCGTGCTCCCGTCCGAAGCGGACGACGCCGCCGTTGAGGAAGTCGATCTCCGTTTGGCGCCGGGCCTCGACGTCCTGGAGCATGCTCGCCTTGTGGTCGTAGGCAACCTCGCGCCTGGCCGCGTAGTCGATCAACACCTCGGGATCCTCGTCGAGCGCGATTCCCTGTGCGTCGGCAACCGCCTTCCCTTCATCCACCAGCGAGCTGACGAGCGCGCGCAGCGCGTGGTCCTCGCAGACCTGCCCGTGCGTGAGCCCCGTGAGGGCGCCGATGGGGTTCGTCGCCGCGTTGAAGATCAGCTTCCGCCACTGGGGCCCTCGGGCGTCGGCGACCGCGGTCGTCGGCATTCCGGCCCGGGTACAGGCGTCGGCGAGGCGTTCCACCTCGGCCATCGCGGCGGGCCGCGGCTCGAAGGGGCCGATCGTCGTGTCGCCCTTGACGTCCCACTGGACGTGGCCCGGCTCGACGATCTTGCCCGCCGGAAAGGTCGTCCCGCGGATCACGCGCTCGACGTGCTCCGCGATCGCCTCCTCGTTGCCGACGCCGTTCTGGACCGAGCAGACGCTGCCCTCGGCGAACGCGTGAGCGACGGATGCGACTGCGTCGCCGGTGTGCATGCTCTTCGTCGCGACGATGCCGAAGTCGCACGCCGGCACCTCGGCGGGGTCGCTCGTCGCCCGCAGGCGGCCGACAACCTCGCCGGCGCCACTCAGCCGCAGTCCGCCGTCGTTGATCGCCCGGACGTGCTCGTCCCAGACGTCGAACGCCCAGACGTCGACGTCGTCCAGCTGCGCGAGGTTCGCCGCGAAGAGCGAGCCCACGGCGCCGCACCCGACGACGCAGAGCCTCATCGGACGAGGCGGAACTCCCGCCCGCCGGTGAGCCCGCTCGGGCGCACGATCACGACGACCGCCATGATCGCGCCCAGGAAGATCAGCCGCGTCCCCTGCGGGAGGTCGATGGAGAACCCGACGTGGACGCCCTGCTCCGCCTCGGTGAGGAACGAGTCCAGACCGCTGACCACGAGTGCGCCGACGACGGCGCCCCAGAGGCTCGTCAGGCCGCCGATCACGAGCATGGCGAGAGTCACGAACGTGAGCTCGAGGTAGACCTGCTCGGTCGTGATCGAGCCGAGGAGGTGGACGAGAAGGCCGCCGGCGAAGCCGGCGAGGGCGCCCGAGGCGGTGAACGCCCACAGCCGCTCGCGGTGCACGTTGACGCCGACGCCGCGCGCCGCCGCCGGATCCTCCCGCGAGGCCCGCAGCCGCCGGCCGAGGCGGCTCCGCTGGTAGAGAAACGCGAGCCCGATCACGACGAGGGCGCCGAGCGTCGCCTGGAGCGCGTCGGTCGTCTCGGGGACGAGCGAGAGCGTCGTCGCTCCGGGCCCGATCTTCGTCCACTCGCGGAGGATGTTGTGCGTGACCTCGAGCACCGCGAAGGTCGCGATGCCCGCGGCGAGGCCCGACAGCCGCATCAGAGGCAGGCCGACGGCGAACGCGAAGAGCCCGCCGGCGCCGGCCGCGAGCAGCAGTGAGACGAGATTCCCGACGGTGTGGTCGCGAAGCACCGGGAAGAGCTGGGGCAGGACGCCCGTCTTCGACTCGAGCGGGATGGTCATGATCCCGGCCACGAACGCGCCGACGGCGACGAAGCTGATCTGGCCGAAGGAGAGCACGCCCGAGTTGCCGATGAAGACGTAGATGGCGACGACGATCGCCACCGAGACGAGCGCGTTCAGGAAGTAGATCTCGTTCGAGCTCGACACGAGCGTCGACCAGATCCCGACGGCGACGACCAGCACCGCCGGAGCGAGCACCTGGACGAGCGGGTCGAGGTAGCGCCTCATACGCGTTCGACCGGCCCACGCCCCCAGGCGAAGAGCCCGGCCGGCCGCAGGAGGAGGACGAGGATGACGAGCGCGAAGACGGCCGACGGCAGGAAGACGGTCTGCTCGGTCGGAAGCGCCCCGTTGATCACGCCTGTCGCGAACCCGATCGAGAAGCCGCCGAGCGTCGCCGTCCAGAGACGGTCGATCCCGCCGACGACGACGCCGACGAGGACGACGATCGTGTCGCGGAGCGCGAAGTCGGGACCGACGAACGGGAACTGCACGGTGAGGATCACGGACACGATCGCTGCGAGGATCCCCGACAGCACGACGGCGAAGCCGATCACCCGGTTCGCCTGGACGCCGAGCAGGCGGGCGGTGCCGAAGTCGGTCGCGGCCGCGCGCATGTGCAGCCCGATCGTCGTCCGTGTCAGCAACAGGGCGAGCAGCGCGAGCGCCACGGCCGCCACGATCACGGCCACGATCGTGATCTTGCGGACCTCGACGCCGTGGACGGTCGTCGGTTGGTTGAGCGGCGCGATCGAGGTCGCGATCTCGCCGATCGTGTTGTCGCGGATGTCGACGAGCAGCGCGATCGCCTGCAGCATGAACGCGATCGCGAAGGTGGCGACCAGCATCACCGCGGGCGAGGAGCCGCGGAGCGGGCGAAAGACCACGCGGTCCATCACGAGCGAGAGGGCCACCACGACCACCACACACGCCGCGATGCTCCACCCCACCCGCCAGTGGGAGGTGAAGGCGAGGGTGTACGCACCGGCCATGATCAGCTGGCCGTACGCGAAGTTGACCAGGCGGAGGACGCCGAAGACGAGCCCGATGCCGACTGCCATCAGCGCGTAGACGGCGCCGAGGCCGACGGCGTCGGCGAGCGTCTGAGCGTCGACGACCGCGTAGATCATCCGCCGAGGTACGCCGACACCATCTTCTCCGTGTCGCCGGCGTCCTCCGGGCCGAGCGTCAGCCGGAGCTCGCCGTTCGAGAGGACGTGCGTGCGGTTCGCGAGCGCAACCGTCCGCTGGGCACGCTGCTCGACGAGCAGCACCGCGAACCCCCCGTCCCGGATCTTCGCGAGCGTCTCGAAGACCGAGTCGACGAGAGACGGGGCGAGCCCGAGCGAGGGCTCGTCGAGCAACAGGACGTCCGGCTGCGCGACGAGCGCCCGGGCGATCGCGAGCTGCTGCTGCTGCCCGCCCGAGAGGAGTCCCGCGTGGCGCCGGCGGAAATCGTGGAGCACCGGGAAGAGCTCGTACGCCCCGGTCAGGGAGCGGTTACTTCTTGTGGTCCGCAGCCCGGCCAGCCCCAGCCGCAGGTTCTCCTCGACCGTGAAGTCCGGATAGATCCGCCGACCCTCGGGGACGAGCGCGACGCCTCGGCGCGCGATCCACTCCGGCGCCTTGCCCAGCACCGAGGCGCCCGCGACGGTCACGTCGCCTTCGCGCGCCGGGACGAGACCCATGATCGCGTGCAGCGTCGTGGACTTGCCGGCGCCGTTCGGCCCGATCAGACCGACGATCTCGCCCCGCGCGACGTCGAGCGAGACGTTTCGGACCGCCGGGACCGCGCCGTAGCGAACCTCGAGGTTGCGAACCGAGAGCGCAGGCGCGTCAGTCATCCTCCACCAGGGCCGACTCCCCGAGGTAGGCGGCGGCCACGTCGAGGTTCCCCCGGATCTCGGCCGGCGTCCCCTCGGCGAGGGTCCTGCCCTGATCCAGCACGACGATCCGGTCGCAGACGCTCATCACGAGCGCCATGTTGTGGTCGATCAGCAGCACGCCGGCGTTGTGGTCGTCCCGCACCGACCGCACGACCGAGGCGAAGTCGGGAACCTCGGCTTCCGGAAGCCCGGCGGCGGGCTCGTCCATCAGCACGAACCGCGGCTCCGTGGCGAGCGCCCGCGCGACGCCGAGCCGCCGCTCGTCGCCGTGCGGGAGGACGCCCGCAGGCGCGTTCTGCCGCTCGCTCAGCGCGAGGAGGTCGAGGAGCTCGTCGGCCCTCCGCCGCGCGCGGCGCGGCCGGGCGCCGACGCCGAGCGCGGCGACCTCGACGTTCTCGCGAACCGTCAAGTCGCGGAACGACCGGTTGTGCTGGAACGTCCTCGTGAGGCCAGCACGAGCGCGCCGGTGGGCGCTCCAGCGCGTGATGCGGCGATCGCCGAGCTCGACCGACCCCGCCGTCGGAAAGTCGAACCCGGTCACCACGTTCACGAGCGTCGACTTTCCCGCCCCGTTCGGGCCGATCAGCCCGACGACCTCGTGACGATGGAGCTCCAGCGTCACGTCCTGGAGTGCACGAACCCCTTCGAAGGACCGCGAGACGGCGGAGGCCCGGAGCGTGTCTCCGGGCCTCCGCTCCGCCTGTCCGGCGGTGGGTCGGTCGCCCAACCGCCTACAGCTTCGGGACGACCTTCGCGGTCACCATCCCGACGCGCTTGCCACGGTTGTCCTGCACCTGGATCACGCGGTACGTGCGGCCGAAGACGGTATGGAGCGACCGGGAGAAGCTGACGTTCCCCGAGATCGTCCGCACCTTCTTGAACCGCTCCATCTGCGCCGCGAGCCGGGCGCCGTTCGTCGAGCCGCCCGCCCGCCTGATCGCAGTGACCACGCCGTCGATCGCCGCCGGGCCGGCGACGAAGCCTCCGGTCGCCGCCTTCACCTGGACGGCGAGCCGCCGCACGGCCAGGTTCGGGTCGTCACCGAAGACAGACGCGTACGTGACGGCGTAGTAGTTCGTAACCTGGGGGTTCTGGGTGACCCAGTACGTGCCGTCCCCGGCCCAGGAGTTGAGGATCGGCGTCCGGTTTCCGAGCGAGCGGAACCCCGAGACGAACGCGGGCAGCTCGCCGAACGCCGTCGAGGTGACGTAGACGGCAGCGCGGCGCTGGTTCAGCCGATTGACCGCGATCTGGACGTTGTTCGCGCGCGTCGCGTAGGTCTCACGCGCCACGACCCGCCCGCCGAGCTGCGTATACCGCTTCTCGAACGCCTGCACGACGTTCTTGAAGTAGACGAGCAGCGTGTTCGTCGCGAGACCCGCGGTCCGCCAGCCACGCCGGATCGCGTACTCGGCCATCGCTGAGCCCTCGTCCTGCGCGACGTTTCCGAAGCTGAACGCGAGCTTGCCCTTGGCGCGCCCGAAGCGCTTCGGGCCCATCTGATCCGTCCCGATGCAGGGCGCGATCGTGAGCTTGCCGCGGTTGATCGATTCCTGGACGACCGGCGTCGCGAAGTCGACGTCGCACGTCACGAAGATGATGTGCGCGCCCCGACCGAGGAGCGTCCTCGCGCAGGACTTTGCACGTGCCGGGTCGTTGCCGTTCGTGTCGCAGGTGTCGATGCGAAGCGGCCGTCCTCGCACGCCGCCCTTCGCGTTGATCTGCCTCACATGGAGGCGCGCTGCCGCGAGCGCCGGTCCGTCGAACGGCGCCATCTGGCCCGTGCTGTCGTGCGCCCAGCCGATCACGATCGGCGCGCGGGTCGCAGCCGAGCCGTTGGTGCTCGCGCCTGCGAGCGCCGCGAGCGTCACAGCCGTGCCAACGAGGAGCGCCGCAGCGACCCCCCACCTCGTCTTGCGCATGCTTGCTCCTCTCACGGTCAGTTTGCGACCGATTTGACTAGATCGACGGAGATATTGAACCTACGACGAACACGGGTCAATCGGATGCCCACGAGGCCTCGCGCGCTTTCACGAGACGGTACATCGCGGTCTGCAGCGGTACGGGCACGCCGACTCGCTCGGCCTCGCGCACGAGCGCGCCTGTGATCTGGTCGACCTCCGTCGGCCGGTGCGCCTGGACGTCCTCGAGCATCGACGGGTAGTGGCGGCTGCCGCGCCGCGTGGCGAGGACGTTCATCTCCCACGGGTCCTCGTGGAGCTCGATCCCGGCTGCGGCCGCAACCCGCTTCCCCTCCTCCATCAGGTCGTAGACGAGGTGACCGAGGTCCTCGAGGCGGTCGCGCTCGGCGAAGTGCGGATCGTGCCGGAGGCCCGTCAGCGCCGCGACGGTGTTGACGGTCGAGTTGAAGATCAGCTTCGACCACTGCGCGGGGCGCAAGTCCTCGAACGCCCGCGCCTTCAGCGTCGACTCGAGGAGCAGCGCGGCGATCTCCTCGACCAGCTCGTACGGCGTGTCCCCGTAGGGCCCGAGCCATGTCTCCGTGTCGAGGACGTACTCGACATGCGTGTC
>DASTCG010000103.1:0-25425 GCA_035711385.1 Gaiellaceae bacterium | reverse complement strand
CCGGGCTCGCGAACTTCGTCGTGCCGCTGATGCTCGGCGCGCCGGACATGGCCTTCCCGCGGCTGAACGCGCTGTCGTACTGGCTGCTGCCGATCGCCGGAGCCATGTTCCTCTCGAGCTTCATTGCGCCCGGCGGGCCGTTCGCAGCCGGCTGGACGGGGTACGCGCCGCTGTCGACCGACTCACCCGTGGGGAGCATGTTCTTCAACATGGGTGTCCAGTGGGCCGGCGCCTCCTCCATCCTGACGGCGCTCAACTTCCTGGTCACGATCATCACGATGCGCGCCCCCGGGATGACCTTCTGGCGCATGCCGCTGCTCGTCTGGGCGAACTTCACGACGTCGCTGCTCGTCGTGATCGCGACGCCGTTCATCGCCGGCTCGCAGTTCTTCGTGATGTTCGACAAGGTCATGCACACCAACTACTTCGAGGTCGGTACCGGCGGCTACGTGCTGGGGTACCAGCACATCTTCTGGTTCTACTCGCACCCGGCCGTCTACATCATGATGCTGCCCGGCTTCGGGATCGCCTCCGAGGTGATCTCGGCGATGTCGAGGAAGCCGATCTTCGGCTACCGGCTGATGGCGCTCTCGCTCGTCGCGATCCTGATCCTCGGCTTCTCCGTGTGGGCGCACCACATGTTCGTCGCGGGCATGGCGACGTGGCTGCGGATCCCGATGATGATCACGACGCTGCTCATCGCCGTCCCGACCGGGATCAAGGTCTTCTCGTGGCTCGCGACGACCTGGGAGGGGAAGATCAGATTCGCGACGCCGATGTTATGGGCCCTCGGGTTCGTGTCCATGTTCGTGATCGGAGGTCTCTCGGGGATCTACCTCGGGGCGGTGCCGATCGACATCGACGTCTCGGACACGTACTTCGTGGTCGCGCACATCCACTACGTGCTGCTCGGCGGCTCGCTCTTCACGATCTTCGCCGGCTTCTACTACTGGTTCCCGAAGATGACCGGGAAGATGTACAACGAGCGGCTCGGGAAGCTCCACTTCTGGTTGACCTTCGTCGCCTTCAACGCGACGTTCTTCCCGATGCACATCATCGGCGTCCAGGGTCAGCCGAGGCGCGTCTACACGTACGAAGACCGGTTCGGCGACTGGAACCTCTTCATCTCGATCTCGTCGTTCGTCCTCGGGGCCTCGTTCATCATCTTCCTCTACAACATGATCGTGAGCTGGGCCCGCGGCGAGCAGGCGCCGGCGAATCCGTGGGGGGCGAAGACGCTGGAGTGGCAGGTCTCCTCTCCACCGCCGATCTTCAATTTCGACGAGGTGCCCCAGGTCGTCGGCAACCCGTACGAGTACGGCGTCCCCGGCGCGAAGCACGCGATCCTGCACGCGGACCGCGAGGCGGCCACCGAGGAGGTCCGGCGTTGAAGCACCTGCTCGTCGTCGCCAACGAGACGGTGACCGGTAGCGAGCTGCTGGAGGCCGTCAAACGGAGGGCCGCCGAGGGGGACCTCGAGCTCGTCACCGTCCTGGCTCCGGTTTCGACGCCGAGCACCGGCTACGTCGTCTACGAGGACACGCGCCGCGCCGCCGCGGGGCGTCGGCTCGACCGGACCCTGGCGCAGCTTCGCGAGGCCGGGATCCCCGCGCACGGGCTCGTGCTCGAGGCCGATCCCGAGTCGGCGGTCCGCGACGCGTTCGGGATGCTCGACCCGCCGCCCACGGAGATCATCGTCTCGACGCACCCGCTCCAGAAGTCGGGCTGGCTGCGCAAGAACGTCGTCGACCGGATCAAGAAGGTGGCCGGAGACGTCCCTGTCGAGCACGTCGTCGTCGACGTGGAGGCGGAGGCAGGCCCGCGCAACGTCCTCGTCGTGGCGAACGAGACGGTGGTCGGCCAGGCGCTGATCGACCGCATCCGGCAACGGGCCGAGCGCGGCCCCGCGAGCTTCCTGATCATCTCGCCGCAGAGCGACCCGACGCAGTCCGCCCACCCGGAGGCCGAGCGGCGCCTGCGCCGCGTCCTCTCCGAGCTGCGCGCGACCGGAATCGACGCCCACGGCCAGGTCGCGCACCCGGATCCCTACACGGCGGCGATGCACGCGATCGAGGACGAGCGGACGGACGAGGTGATCGTCTCGACATTCGAGCCTTCGCGCTCGCCCTGGATGCGCAAGAACCTGGTCCAGCGGCTGCACGCCGACTCGAAGCTGCCGGTCGAGCACGTCGTGATCACGCCGGAGGAGGTCGGCGCCGAGCCGGTGATGCCCGAATGAGCGCTCACGCAGAGGCCCTTCACCACGCAGCGCATCCGCCCGAGGCGCACAGGAGCTCCCGGGTCGACGCGCCGACCCTCGGGATGCTCCTCTTCATCGCCTCGGAGATCATGCTCTTCGGGGCGTTCTTCACGGCGTACTTCTTCCTCCGTGTCGGCGGCAACGCTGAGTGGCCGCTCCCGCCGTTCCACCTGCCGAAGTTCGTCGCCGGCGTCAACACCGCCATCCTCGTCACATCGAGCTTCACGATCCACTGGGCGCTGCAGTCGATCAAGCGCGGGAACCGCGCGGGGCTCCAGGCCGGGCTCGTCCTCACCGTCGCGCTCGGGTGGACGTTCCTGCTCACGCAGATCCTCGAGTACAGCCGGGTCGGCTTCGCGCCGCACGACGGCGCTTTCGGGACGATCTTCTACGGGCTGACGGGGCTTCACGGGGCGCACGTCTTCGTCGGGCTGACGCTGCTCTCATTCGCGACGATCCGCGCCTTCCGCGGCCACTTCTCGCCCACGCACCACCACGGCGTCGAGATCCCGGGCATCTACTGGCACTTCGTGGACGTAATGTGGATCGTGGTGTACACGACCGTCTACATCTTGTAGGCAGATGAGCAACCCGTTCCGGAATGAGGGCGATGCGTTCCGGGTCGTGCTGCTCTCGCTCGGCTACTTCGGGCTCATCGTCATTGCCGCGTCGATCAACACGTGGCTCGGGGTCGTGACGTTCGTCGTGCTGTCGTTGATCGCCATCGTCTTCGTGCTCCGGGCGCGGTCCCGGTCGGAGCCCCCGCTCCAGGCGGAGATCCGGGCCAGCGGTCCCGGCGAGCGGCGGATCCTCGTGATCGCGAACGAGACCGTCGGCGGAGAGTCGCTCCGCGACCTGATCCACCGGCGCTCGGAGGGGGTCGAGGAGCGGGTGCTCGTCGTCTGTCCGGCGCTGATGTCTCCCGTGCGCTACTTCGCCTCGGACGAGGACGGGCCGCGCGCCGCTGCGAACGAGCGGCTCGATCGCAGCCTCACGCGGCTCCGCGAGCTCGGGGTCGCCGCCGACGGGGAGGTGGGCGACGCGGATCCGCTCCAGGCGATCGACGATGCGCTCCGGATCTTCGGCGCCGACGAGGTGATCATCTCCACGCATCCGGAGGGCCGGTCGCTGTGGCTGGAGCGCGGCGTCGTCCGCTCGGCGCGGGAGCGGTTCGACGTCCCGATCACGCACGTGGTCGTCGACCTCGAGGCCGAGGCGCGCGTGTAGCTGCCGGAGGGCCGAACCGTCTCGCCGCGGCGGGTCCCGGTGCCAGGCACCAGGCCACGTCCGGTTGGGACAGGGTCAGCGGCCGCCGGACTTCGAGACGTAGCGGGCGAGCGCCTGGATCTGCTGCTTTGTCAGGCGCTCGCCGAAGGCGGGCATGACGCGGCCGCCGTTCGTGATCTGCGTCAGCGCCCTCTGGTAGGTCGGATGCACCTGGTCGAGGTTCGGCCCGACCTGGCCGCTCGTGCCTGCCTCCTTGAACGTGTGGCAGGAGCCGCAGTTCGTCGTGAAGAGCGACTTCGGATCGTTGCCGCCGCCGGCGGGGCCGGCTCCCCTGACCTCTGCCTTCGGATTCCCGGCGACGAGGGCGACGTACTGGGCGACGTCGTCCGCGTCGGAGCCGTCGAGCAGATCCTTCGGCATGGGCGGCACGGGGTAGGCGATCTGCTGGCGGACGGTCTCCGCGATCACGGAGTCGTCGAAGCCCTCCCGGCGCGGCGCCGAGAACGCGTGGTCGAGATTGGGGCCGCTCGACGGGTTCTGGACGGGGTTCGAGCCGGTCGTGCCCGCCTCGCGGAGGGTGTGGCAGCCGCCGCAGGTCTGCACGAAGAGCTGCTTGCCCTGCGCCGGGTCGGCGGTGCTCTCGACCGGGCCCTCCGTGCCGCAGCCGGTGACCGCGAGCGTGGCGGCGAGGACGAGGACGCCGCGTAGGCCTCTCAGCACTACGCGGAGGGCTGGGTCGTCGAGCCGAGCGCGGCGATCGCCTCGTCTCTGCTGCCGTAGATCGTGAAGACCCGGTCGAGGCCCGTGATCTCGAAGATCTTCGTGATGTTGCGGTCGCTCGAGACGAGCGAGAGCTGGCCGTCGTTCGTCCGGAGGCGCTTCACACCGCCGACGAGGACGCCGAGCGTCGTCGAGTCGATGAACGTCGTGTGCGAGAAGTCGACGACGACCTCCATGGCCCCCTTGCCGATGACCTCGAGGAGCTGCTGCTTGAACTCGGGCGCCGTGTACAGATCGACCTCGCCGGACAGCGAGATCAGATACGCGGAATCACCAAGCTGCTCGGTGCTGATGTCGAAGTTCACAGGCCTCCTCGGTTCGTAGAGCCGCGGAGAGTCTAATTGCTCGCTGGGCTACTGGTTCCCTTGGCCCGCCCGCTGCTTCGCAGCCTGCTTCAGGGCCGGAAGCTGGGCGCGAACGGCGGGAGCGCTGGCCGAATCCGGCGCGACTTGCAGGTAGCGCTCGTATGCCTTCACCGCGGACTTCAGGTCGCCGGCCGACTGGGCCGCCTGGCCCAGCTGGAGGAAGATGAGGGGCTCGTCCGCCTCCTGATTGTCGGGCGTGACCGCCACGAGCTTCTGGAAGACGCGCGTGGCGTCCTTGTACTCCTGCTGCAGGCCGGCGTAGGCCTGGCTGAGCTGCTGGTTCCACTTCTGCGACTCGATGCTCGTGAGCCTCGGATTGGCGAACGCCTGTCCGAACGGGGTCTGCGTCCCCGGGGAGAGGACGTCGCCGCCCGTCAGCTCGGTGAGGTGCGCCTGGGCGATCGCGCCCTGCTCCTCGTACTGCCGGGCCTGCGCCATGTGGAGGGCGCCGAGCTGCCGGAGCGCCTCCCTGTCAGTCGGTCGCAGCTGGACGTAGCGCTCGAGCGGCTGGATCGCCTCGGCGTTGCGGTTCTCGCGCTGGAGCGCGGTGGCGAGCTCCTTGTAGGCAGCCGCGTCGTTCGCGTTCTTCTTGATCTTGTCCTGCGCGTCACCGACGCTCGGCCCCGAGTCGCCCTGCTGGGCGAGCCCCTGGAGGACATCACCCAGGCCGGTTCCCGGGATCGAGCCCCCCACGTTGAAGATCACGTAGCCCAGCCCGAAGATCACGGCGAGGAACACGAACATCCACTTCGCCTGACGCCGCAGGCGAGGGAAGAACATCGTGTCCTCGTAGGACGGCGCCGGCCGCGCGATCGGCGCGGGGTTGCGAGGCCGCGAACGGTCGTCGCGCCGCCGCCGGTTGCGTCGCTGTGCGGAACGTGCCATGGAGGCCTCTAGGGTACCGACCCCCAGGCGAATGCCTCGCCGGTCGTACGTAGCCGTTCCCTGGTCGCCTCGTCGCAGAGCGCACCTGCGACGCCGTTCTCGTACGCGCTGCGCCCGTCGAGTCCGAGGAGCCCCGCGGCGTCGTGCTCGCGCGTGAGGTCGGTGTCGAACATCGCCGGGTCGTCCGTGTTCACCGAGCAGCGGACGCCGAGGGCGGCGAGCTCGCGGAGCGGATGCTCCTCGAGCGAGGCGACGGCGCCGGTTCTCACGTTCGACACGGGGCAGACGTCCAGGACGATTCCGCGGTCGCGCAGCTCGTCGACGAGCGCCGGATCCTCGACCGCTCGGATCCCGTGCCGGATCCGGTTCGCGCCGAGCGCGTCGAGCGCTCCGCGGATCGACGCCGGGCCTGCGACCTCGCCGGCGTGCGGCACCGATCCGAGGCCCTCCGCGCGGGCGAGCTCGAACGCCGGGGCGTACTCCTCCGGCGGGAACTCGGCCTCCAGCCCGCCGAGGCCGACGGCGACCACGCCGCGGTCCCGGTACTTCGCCGAGTGGCGGACGACGAGCTCCGCCTCCTCGGCGGTGGCACCTCGGAAGATGTCGGGGGTCAGCCGCACCTCGACGCGGTGCAGCCGACCCGCCTCCTCCACGCCCTCGCAGTAGCCCTCGAAGATCTCGTCCCACTCCACCCCGCGTCTCGCGCGCTCTGCCGGCGAAAAGATCGCCTCGAGGTAGACGGCGCCGTGTCCTGCGGCCTCCTCCGCGTAGTCGACGACGACCTGCCGGAAGTCGTCCCGGGTCCGGAGCGCGTTCGTGGTCAGGATCCAGACCTCGATGAAGTGCGGGAAGTCGCGGTACTCGTAGAGCGCGGAGAGCCCCTCCACGGTGTCGGCGGGAAGGGCGTAGTCGTTGCGCCGTGCGATCTCGAGCAGGGTCTCGGGCCGGACCGTTCCCTCGAGGTGGACGTGCAGCTCGATCTTCGGGAAGCTCATTCCTGGTAGACGCTTCGTCGCCGGGAGACGCGCGGGGGATGCGAGGCAAGGACGCAGGGAGCGTGCGTATCCGGAGGATACGGATGCGACTGAGGACACGGCCTCGCGCCGCCGCGCGGCTTGCGGCGGCACAAGACTTCTGCCAGGGATGAGCTTCTTAGCTCACTCGGGCGCGAGCCGGGCCTGTCCGGCCTGCCACCGGCGTTCCATGAGCACCGAGAGCCAGATCGAAAGCTCGAAGAGCACGAGCAGCGGCACGAACTCGAAGGCGAGCGAGACCGGGTCGACGGTGGGGAGCAGGATGGCGAGTCCGAGCAGGATCACGATCCCGATCCGCCGGTTAGCGCGGAGCTGCGCCGAGGTCAGCACGCCGAGACGGACGAGCGCGAGCACGAAGATCGGAAGCTGGAAGACGAGGCCGGTCGCGAAGATCATCAGCGCGCAGAACGACAGGAAGTAGCTCGCGCGGATCTGCGTCTCGTACAGCTGCTCGTCGTAGTTCGTCAGGAAGTCCAGGGCGCGGGGCAGGAGGATGAAGTACGCAAACGCCATCCCGCCCGCAAAGAGCGCCGTGGAGAGGGCGACGAAGCGCGCGACGATGCGCTGGCTCCGCTCCTGGACAGCCGGGGCGAAGAAGCTCCACGCCTGCCAGACGATGATCGGAAAGGCGAGAGCGAGCGCCGCGTAGAAGCTCACCTTGAGCGCCGTCGTGAAGGGCTCTGCGACGCCGAGCGTGACGATGACCGTGCCCTCGGGCGCGAGCCGCTTCAGTGCTTCGATCAGCTGGTCGTGGAAGACGTAGGCGACCGGGAAGGCGACCACGAGCGCGACGATGCAGACGATCAGCCGGGAGCGGAGCTCCTCGAGGTGCTCGACGAGCGTGGCCTCCTCGCCGTAGGAGAGGCGGCGGGGCAGCCGGCGCAAGGATCTCTAGGAGACGGAGTCGCGCTCGCGCGGGGGCGAGGCGACGCGCTCCTCGTCCTCGGGAGGCTGCGGCAGCCGGGGCGGCTCCTCGTCCTTGCCGCTGACCGCATCCTTGAACTCCCGCATGCCCTTGCCCACCGACCGCCCGATCTCCGGCACACGCTTGGCGCCGAAGAGGAGCAGCACGACGAGCAGGAAGATCAGAAGCTCGGGAAGCCCGATGCCGAAGGGCATGTGTCCACGATAGCAGCGGTTTCGGCGCCGCTCATGGGCGACAGGGGGTTGGTACCATGAGGGTTCGAGGCGGGCTGGTGGCCCGCCAGATTTGCGAAAGGGACGAGTGGCGCTACTGGAGCTGAACAACCTGCACGTCGCGCTGGAGGACGGGACGGAGATCGTCAAGGGGGTCGACCTCCAGGTCTCGACCGACGAGATCCATGCGGTCATGGGCCCGAACGGCTCGGGAAAGTCGACGCTTGCATACGCGCTGATGGGGCACCCCGCCTACGAGATCACCGAGGGGCGGATCCTCTTCGACGGCGAGGACGTCACCGAGCTGGCGGCGGACGAGCGCGCGCAACGAGGCCTCTTCCTCGCGTTCCAGTACCCGCAGGCGATCCCGGGCGTCACCGTCACGAGCTTCCTCCGCTCTGCGATCAACGCGATCCGCAAGGCGCGCAAGGGTGAAGACGACCCGATTCCGATCCCCGAGTTCCGCAAGGAGATGATGGACGTGATGGAGCGGCTCCGCATCCCGCGCGAGCTCGCCCAGCGCTACATCAACGACGGCTTCTCCGGCGGCGAGAAGAAGCGGGTCGAGATCCTGCAGATGGCGATGCTGAAGCCGCGGATCGCGGTCCTCGACGAGACCGACTCAGGGCTCGACATCGATGCCCTGCGCATCGTCGCCGGCGGCGTACGTGAGCTCGTCGGCCCCGAGATGGGCGCGCTCGTCATCACGCACTACCAGCGGATCCTCAGCTACATCGACCCCGATTTCGTGCACGTCTTCGTGGACGGACGTATCGTCGCCGAGGGCGGCCCCGAGCTGGCGCATACACTGGAAGCGGAAGGGTACGAAGCATTCATGCCCGAGAAGGTGGAGAGCTAGATGGCAGTCACCGAGCAAGAGACCCAGGTCGTCGCCGAGATCGGCAGCGACTACAAGTACGGCTTCCACGATCCCGAGGACTACTTCTTCAAGTCCGGCCGGGGCCTCTCGCGCGAGCTCGTCGCGGCGATCTCGGAGCACAAGAACGAGCCGCAGTGGATGCGGGACTACCGGCTCAAGTCACTCGAGTACTTCCTGGCGCGCCCGCTGCCGGACTGGGGCGGCGACGTCTCCGAGATCGACTTCGACAACATCTTCTATTACATCCGGCCGACCGAGAAGCAGGCCACGTCCTGGGAAGACCTTCCGCCGGACATCAAGAACACGTGGGACCGGCTCGGGATCCCCGAGGCCGAGCGCAAGTTCCTCGCCGGCGTCGGCGCCCAGTACGAGAGCGAGGTCGTCTACCACAAGCTCAAGGAGGATCTCGAGAAGCAGGGCGTGCTGTTCCTCGACATGGACTCCGGCCTCCGGGACCACGAGGACATCGTCAAGCAGTACTTCGGGACGATCATCCCCGCCAACGACAACAAGTTCGCCGCGCTGAACTCGGCCGTCTGGTCGGGCGGATCCTTCATCTACGTCCCGCCGGGTGTGCACATCGAGATGCCGCTCCAGGCCTACTTCCGGATCAACGCGGAGAACATGGGCCAGTTCGAGCGCACGCTGATCATCGTCGACGAGGGCGCGTTCGTGCACTACGTCGAGGGCTGTACGGCGCCGATCTACTCGAGCGACTCGCTCCACTCGGCGGTCGTCGAGATCATCGTCAAGCCGGGTGGGCGTTGCCGCTACACGACGATCCAGAACTGGTCGACCAACGTCTACAACCTCGTCACCAAGCGGGCGGTCGCGTACGAGAACGCGACGATGGAGTGGGTCGACGGGAACCTCGGCTCGAAGCTGACGATGAAGTACCCGGCGATCTGGCTCATGGGCGAGGGCGCTCACGGCGAGGTGCTGTCGATCGCCTTCGCCGGCGAGGGGCAGCACCAGGACGCGGGCGGCAAGGCCGTCCACGTCGCGCCGCACACCTCGTCGGTCATCACCTCGAAGTCGATTTCCAAGAACGGCGGACGGGCCGGCTATCGCGGCCTTCTGGAGGTCGCCAAGGGCGCGACGGGCGCAAAGTCGAAGGTGGTGTGCGACGCGTTGATCCTCGACGAGGCCTCGCGCTCGGACACCTATCCGTACATGAGGATCGACGAGGACAACGTCGACATCGGCCATGAGGCCACGGTCTCGAAGATCGGCGAGGAGCAGCTCTTCTATCTGATGAGCCGCGGGCTCTCGGAGGCGGAGGCGTCGGCAATGATCGTCAGCGGCTTCGTCGAGCCGATCACGAAGGAGCTTCCACTGGAGTACGCAGTCGAGATGAACCGGCTGATCCAGCTCCAGATGGAAGGCTCCGTCGGCTAGTCCTCACGAGTGATCGACGTCGAGCGCACGGACTTCGTCTCGGTCCCGGTCCAGAACATGGAGCGGGCGAAGGCGTTCTACCGGGACACGCTCGGCCTGAGCAGTCCCGACTGGGGCGAGGACTGGCCGGAGGTCGAGAGCGGCAACGTCAGCCTCTACCTGGTCGATCCGACGCGGATCGGCGCCGAGTTCAGCCCGAACGTGAGCCATATCGCGCTCCGCGTTCCCGACGTGGCCGCAGCGCGCAAGCGCCTCGAGGAGGCCGGCGTACCCTTCGAGGGCGAGATCCTCGATACCGGCGTGTGCCACATGGCGTTCCTCCGGGACTCCGAGGGCAACGCGCTGATGCTGCACCGCCGCTACGCACCTTGATGCGCGTCGAGCGGCTCGACTTCATCGCCGTGCCGGTGGAAGACCTGGCGCGCGCGGACGCGTTCTACGGCGAGACGCTGGGCCTCGCGCGCAACCCCCACAACTCCGACGAGCGATGGGTCGAGTACGAGACGGGCAACCTCACGATCGCGCTCTCCACGTTCGGCGGCGTCGTCGCGCTCGGCGTGGCCGACGTCGCGGAGGCGCGGGAAGAGCTCGCGGCCGAGGGCGTCGACTTTCGCCGCGAGCCGTTCGACACGGGCGTCTGCAACGGCGCGCCGTTCGGCGATCCGGACGGAAACCCCCTCCAGCTCCATCATCGCTACGCACCGCTCGAGCGCTTCGAGCCGCCGGAGACGGAGGTCCTGCGCACGGACTTCGTCGGGGTCAACGTGACCGATCGGGAACAGGCGTCCGAGTTCTACGGCCGGACGCTGGGGCTGCGCCGAAACGAGCTCGCGAGCCCCGGGTGGCCGGAGTACGAGGCGGCGAACGTGGGCCTCGTCCTCAGCACGCCCGAGCAGAAGGGCGGCGGCGAGTACCGGCCCGACTACGCCGTTGCGCTTCGCGTGGCCGACGTCGCGGGGACGATGGAGCGGCTTCAGCGCGACGGGGTCGAGTTCGAGTTTCCCGAGCCCTACGATTCGGGCGTCTGCCACATGGCGTTCTTCACCGACCCCGACGGCAACTCGTTGATCCTGCACCACCGGTACGCGCCGTACAGCGACGGGTCTCCTCCCTGATGCGCGTGGAGCAGGTCGACTTCGTCTCGGTGCCGACGCGCGACACCTCGCGGGCCGTCACGTGGTACCGCGACGTCCTCGGGTTGCCGGCGAGCACGTTCACCGAGGGCGAGGTCGAGACGCCGAACGTGACGCTTGCGTTCTGGAATCCCGAGGCGGACGGCGAGACGTTCCAGGCGAACACCGCCGGGATCGCGCTGCGCGTCGAGGACGTCGAGGCCGCGGTCGAGGAGGTTCGCGCACAGGGTGCCGAGGTGATCGGGATCGAGGACAGCGGCGTCTGTCACATGGGTTTCGTCAAGGATCCGGACGGCAACGTGCTGATCCTCCACCGGAGGTACGCGCCGCGTGGATAGGGCCGCCGCGGCCACCCGGTACGCCGAGCTGCCGATGCCGTCGACGACGGACGAGCACTGGCGCTTCACCGACCTGCGCGGCTTCGACCCGGAGGCCTTCGTCCGCAACGGCCACGTCCCGATGCCTGGCACCGAGCCCGGGCTGCCGGAGACGATGCTGGACGTCGACGTCGCGGGCCTCGCAGTCGTCCGCGAGACCGGGATCTCGATCGTCCGCTCGCCCGACGAGCGCGTCACGTTCGTTCCCTTCACCGAGCACGACCGGCTCGGACAGTTGGTCGGGGCCGAGGAGAAGTTCGCGGCCCACAACGCCGCGGTGTGGGAGCACGGGCTGCTCGTCGTCGTGCCGAAGGGCGTCGAGCTCGAGCAGCCGCTGGCCGTCCGGATCGTGAACTCGGTCGACGGCGGAGCGCTCTTCTTCCGGCTGCTCGTCATCGCCGAGCCGGAGAGTCGCTTCTCGCTGGTCGAGGAGTACGCGTCCTCCTCGCCCGACATCGAGGGCTACACGAACACGGTCACGGAGATCTTCGTCGAGCAGGCGTCGAAGCTCGAGTACGTCTCGATCCAGAACCTCTCGCGGGACACCTGGCACTTCGCCTCCCACCACGCGCGCGTGGAGCGCGACGCGGAGCTCGACTGGGTCGCGGGCGGGTTCGGCTCCCGGCGGGGCAAGGTCTGGATCCAGAACGACCTCGCCGGGCCCGGCGCCACCTCCCGCGTCACCGGCGCGTACTTCGCGGACGGCGACCAGCACCTCGACTACGACACGTACCAGCTCCACAAGGCGCCGAACACGACCTCCGACTTCGCATTCAAGGGCGCCCTGCGCGACCGGGCGACGGCGGTCTGGCGCGGAATGATCCGTGTCGAGAAGGACGCGCAACGGACGAACGCCTACCAGGAGAACCGGAACCTGATGCTGTCGCCGACGACGCACGCGGTCCCGATTCCGGGTCTCGAGATCCTGGCGAACGATGTCCGCTGCACGCACGGGGCGACCGTGGGTCAGGTCGACCGAGATCAGCTCTTCTACCTGATGGCACGCGGGCTCCCGCGCGGTGAGGCCGAGCGCCTGATCGTCCGCGGCTTCTTCACGGACGTGCTCGACCGCGTCGAGCTCGAGCCCGTCCGCGAGGCGCTCGGCGAGGCGCTCGAAGCCCGCATCCCGCAGGCGTAGGGCGTCGGCCTGGCGCTCGCATTTGCGGCGATCGCGCTCGTCGACGGCGTGCTCGTCCGTGTAACGGCCTGATCGCCGGTCGCCACCATAGGAGCAGTGCTGCTCGGCATCGCGTTCCTGGCCGGCCTGATTACGGCGCTCTCGCCGTGCATCCTCCCCGTGCTGCCGATCCTGCTGGCCGGCGGGGCCTCGGGCCGCCGGCCTCTTGGGATCATCCTCGGGCTCGTCGGCGCCTTCAGCATCTTCACGGTCGTGGGCGCCTCGCTCCTGGACGCGCTCGGCCTGCCGCAGGACTTCCTCCGAAACCTGGCGATCGCCCTCCTGTTCCTCCTTGCGGC
Source organism: Gaiellaceae bacterium (assembly GCA_035711385.1). GTDB lineage: Bacteria > Actinomycetota > Thermoleophilia > Gaiellales > Gaiellaceae > JACDAN01. Next base: position 12,473 of record DASTCG010000103.1, on the reverse strand, counting down.
GACGCTCCTCTTTCCGAAGGCGGCGGCGCTTGCCGAGCGTCCCCTGCTCTTCCTCACCCGCGGCCGGCCGCGCACTGAGAGCAACGGCATCCTGCTCGGGGCCAGCCTCGGGCTCGTCTTCGTCCCCTGCGCCGGGCCCGTTCTCGGCGCGGTCACTGCGGTGTCGGCGAGCGGGGACGGAGGCTTCGAGACCTTTCTCGTGGCGCTCGCCTACGCTCTCGGCGCCGCCCTGCCGATGCTGGCAATTGCGGTCGGCGGCCGCCGGATGACGCAGGGCATGTCGCTCCTTCGGCGTCATGCCGAGGCGACCAGGCGCGTCGCCGGCGTTCTCGTCGGTGCCACCGCGATCGCGATCGCGCTCGGCGCCGACCAGAGCCTCGCAACGACGGTGCCGGGCTACACGCAGTCGCTTCAGGAGCGAGTGGAGGGAAGCGCGACCGCCGACCGAGAGCTCGCTCGCCTGCGCCGCAGCGGCGACCGGCCTCCGCTCGGCTCGCAGGAAGACGCACCGGTCGCTCCCGAGTTCGACGGGATCTCCGAATGGATCAACAGCGGGCCGCTGACGCTCGCCGGGTTGCGCGGCAAGGTCGTCCTGATCGACTTCTGGACTTACTCGTGCGTGAACTGCCTGCGGACGCTGCCCCACCTGCGGGCCTGGGATCAGGCGTATCGGGGCGACGGGCTGCGCATCGTCGGCGTCCACGCACCGGAGTTCGCGTTCGAGCGAGAGCTGGAGAACGTGAAGAAGGCGGTGAGGAAACAGCGCATTCGCTACCCCGTCGCGCTCGACAACGACTTCGTCACGTGGACGGCCTACGCGAATGAGTACTGGCCCGCGAAATACCTGATCGACCGGACCGGCCGTGTCCGCTACGTCCACTTCGGAGAGGGCGACTACGACGAGACCGAACGGATGATCCGCCGCTTTCTTGGAGCCGGGGCGGGCAGGCCGGCCAAGCTGGTCTCCGACACGACGCCGGCGGCGCCGAGCACGCCCGAGACCTACCTCGGCTTCGCGAAGCTCGACCGCTTCGCCGGAACCGGCGTCGTCCCGAACCGAGAAGCGTCCTATCGCTTTCCGCTCTCACTCGCGCAGGGCCAGCTCGCGTACGCCGGAAGGATCCGGGTCGAGAACGAGCGGATCGTCGCGGAGACCGGCGCGCGCCTACGACTCCGCTTCCAGGCGCGCGAGGTGAACCTCGTCCTCGGCGGGCAAGGCATCCTCGAGGTGCGTCTGGACGGTCGCCGGCGTAGGACGGTCGCCGTGCGCGGAGAGCCCCGGCTCTACAACCTCCTCCGGATGTCTCGGCACTCCGACGGCCTGCTGGAGCTGCGCTTCACGCCGGGCATCTCCGCGTACGCATTCACCTTCGGCTAGAAGGCTCGCGGCCGTTATCGCCGTGCAAGCGGCCCGCAAGCGGCCGGTCCTACGGTCGGCCCGATGGAAGGCTCCGTCGCACTCGACCAGTGGCGAGGCGTCGCGCTGCTGCTCGTGCTCGTCTCCCACGGCCTGTACTTCACCGATCGGGTGCACGGCGCGGGGCGGGTCGGGGTCAACCTGTTCTTCTTCATCTCGGGCCTGCTGGTCTCCCGTTCTCTGGCTCGCAACCCGTCCGCGCCGGCCTTCCTCTGGAGACGCCTGCGGCGGCTCGTTCCGGCGCTCGTCGGGTTCGTCGCGGTCATGCTGCCGGTCACGCTCGCGTTCCACGATGTCGGCGGCTACCGGGCAGGCGCTCCGTGGGCGCTCCTCTTCGCGATCAACTACCGGCCGCCCGTGCCCCCTGTGTCGCTCGGGCACCTGTGGAGCGTCTCCTGCGAGATGCAGTTCTACGCTCTCGCGCCGGTGCTGCTCCTGCTCGGCGGCAGGATTCGGCTCGCGCTGCTCGTCACGATCGTCTCGCTCGGCGTGGCCGCGCCCGTCCTCGACCCGGCCGGCCTCGACAAGTACCACTTCGAGTTCGCCGTCTGGCCGATGATGCTCGGCTTCTGCTGCGAACGCTGGAGGGCCTCGCTGGGCTGGCTCTCCCGCGGCTTCGTCGGCTGGGCGTCGGTGGGCGTCGCCGCCGGAGCCCTCGCGCTGATGCCGCTCGGGATCCAGGCGAAGCAGCTCGTGATCGCGGGCGGCTCGCTCGCGATCGTCGCGTGCTTCTCCGGCTTCCTCACCGGCCGCTCCGTGCCGGGACCGGCCGGTGGGGCGCTGACCTGGCTCGGGCGGCGAACCTACTCGATCTACCTCTGGCAGCAGCCGCTCACGATCTGCGGCTACCTGCCCGCCGTCCTGCACCCTCTCGGCGCCGCGGCGTCCACACTCGTCGGTGCGGTGTCTTACCGCTGGCTCGAGCGCCCCTTCCTCAGCTCGAGCCGGAGCGCATCGCTAGGCGTTCGCCCCGCGGAGGCACTCCCCGTAGAGGCGGCCCGGCAGGAAGCGGCGGCAGTCTGACCGCTTCGCGGCGGCATCCGTGTGCGTGACGGCGACGATCGAGCCGATCCCGTACGCACAGTGGGGACGGTCGGCCGGCCTTGCGAGCTCGCAGAGCTTCGCCGCGCCGAGGTCGGACGGGTCCGTGTTGAGGATGTCGCGGACCGCGCCGAAGATGCATTCCTGCTCGCCGCTGCCGGCTCTGGCGCAGATGTCTCGCGTCTTCTCTGGATCCTGCAGCGAGCTCCCGGAGGCATCCCGGCCGTACGACTGGAAGCAGAGGTCGACGAAGTCCTTTTCGCTCTTGCGGCACCAGTCGGCGGTCTTCTTCCAGTCCCAGCCGACCCGGGGCAGGATCTGCGAGGTCACGAGCAGGTAGCAGTAGGTCTTGTCCGACCGGGAGACGATCCCGCAGGGGTAGAGCAGGTCGTCCTCCCGCAGCCACGGCGATTTGATCCCGTAGGAGGACTGCTGGTTCTCCATGAAGACGCCGCCGCTGCAGGAGACCCGGTCGAAGTTCGTGACGAGCTTGTGGCAGAGCCTGAGAGCGGCTGGCAGGTCGTAGAGCGTGTAGAGCATCAGCCCGTGGCCGAGGCCGTGAACGCACTGGTAGTAGACGAACGAGCTGGCCGTGCTCTTCGTCTGGTCGCAGACGGTGCGCGCAACCGACGCGACCTTTTCCTTCGGCACGCCGGCGAGCTTCCACTCGAGGAGCCCGTGGTAGTAGCCCGACGCGCAGATCGCGTTGCCCTCGGCGAGCGCCTTGCCGACGTCGCCGTCGTAGTGCTGGAGCGATCCGGCGCCGATCGTGTGGGCGATGCGGTGGCAGTCCGCCTTGACGGCGGAATCGCTGAGCTTCTTCCGGAAGAGCTCGAGCGCGGCCTTCGGGCCGTCGCGGTAGGCGATGTTCCCGAAGGCCTGCCGGCGGCACTCGGTGTCGAGACACCCCTCCAGACGCTCGGTGTCCGGCTTGAACGGCTTCGGCTTCGTGACCGCGATCCCCTGTGCGGACTGGCCGGGCGACTGGCCGGAGACGAACGACGCCACGTCGCGGATCTCGGTCTCCGTCAGCTTCCCGTCGAACGAGGGCATGCCGCCGCCGCCGCTCTTGACTTTGCGGACGACCTGGTCGAACGACGGATTGAGGTCGTCGAGGTTCGGCCCGAGGCTCCCGTTCGAGCCTGCGGCCTTCAGCGTGTGACAGCCGCCGCAGCCGGCGTCGGCGAAGACCTTCGCGCCCGGGCTCGTCGACGTCGGCTGGGAATCGCCGCCGCCGCAGCCTGCGAGCAGCCCGGTGGAGGCGAGGACGGCGAGGACGACGAACCTGGCGCGCACCGTCGAAGAGTAGTGGGGATACCCTGACGGAGCCGATGGCCGGCTGCTGCTCGGGGCAGGGATACGACGCTTTCTTCACGGAGAAGATGGCAAGCCGTGACGCTCGGCGGTACCGGCGGCGCGGTCTCGACGCGAACGCGAGGCGGCTCGTCGGCTTCGTCGTCAGGCAGGGTGTCGAGGGCGCGACCGTGCTCGACGTGGGCGGCGGGAACGGGACGCTCGGCCTCGAGCTCCTCAAGGCCGGAGCCGCGCGCGCCGTCACGGTCGAGCTCTCGTCGTCGTACGACGAGACGGCGCTGCAGCTCGCGCGCGAAGCCGGCGTCGAGGACCGGGTCGAGCGGCTGGTCGTCGACTTCGCGCAGGCCGCCGACTCTCTCCCGGAAGCCGACGTCGTGGTCATGCACCGGGTCGTGTGCTGCTACCCGGACGGCGTCGGGCTCGTCGAGGCCGCGGGCTCGCGCGCGCGCAGGCTGCTCGCCTTCAGCTTTCCGCGGCGAACCTGGTGGACGCGCCTCGGTGTTCGCCTGGGCAACGCCGTCCTGCGGCTCCGGAAGACGGACTTCCGCGGCTTCGTCCACTCCCCCGGGCAGCTGCTCGCCGCCGCCGAGGACGAGGGGCTTCGCCTGGAGGACGAGAGCGAGGCCACGATCTGGCGCGTCGCCGGGTTCGCGCGGGTCGCCTGAGCGACAGCCCTCGGGGATACGATGGCCGTATGGCCGTCGAAGCCCGTCCGCAGCTCGACGCGCAGCGGCTGCGCGGGGACTTCCCAATCCTCCAGCAGGAGATCAACGGCAAGCCGCTCGCGTATCTCGACTCCGCCGTGACGGCCCAGAAACCCCGCCAGGTGCTCGACGCGATGCGGGAGTTCTACGAGACGTCGTACGGCAACGTCCACCGGGGCGTCTACGCGCTGGCCGAACGGGCGACCGAGGCGTTCGAGGGCTCCAGGGACCGGATCGCGAAGTTCGTGAACGCACCCTCGGCGCGCGAGCTGATCTTCACGCGGAACGCAACCGAGGGCCTGAACCTCGTGGCCTACGCGTATGGGCTCGCCCGCCTGGCGCCGGGCGACGTCGTCGTCGTGACCGAGCTCGAGCACCACTCCAACTTCGTCCCCTGGCAGTACGTCGCCAAGCGCACCGGCGCCGCGTTCGCGATGGTGCGCCTGACCGACAGCGGAGAGCTCGACCTCGACGGGCTCGACGAGATCGCCAGGTCGGGCTCGATGAAGATCGTCGCGGCCAATCTCGTCTCGAACGCGCTCGGGACGGTCAACCCCGTCGAGCGGCTGAGCGCGTGGGCGCACGAGCAGGGGGCGGTCATGGTCGTCGACGCGGCCCAGGCCGCGCCCCACCGTCCGATCGACGTCCAGGCCCTCGACTGCGACTTCCTCGCGTTCTCGGCGCACAAGCTCTGCGGCCCGAGCGGTGTGGGTGCGCTCTGGGGCCGCCGCGAGCTGCTCGAGGAGATGGAGCCCTTCAACCTCGGCGGGCACATGATCCGCCGGGTGCAGTTCGAGGAGACGACATGGGGTGACCTTCCGCACAAGTTCGAGGCGGGCACGGCGCCGATCGCCGAGGCCGTCGGCTTCGGGGCAGCCGTCGACTACCTGAACGACGTCGGGCTCGAGGCGATCGAGCAGCACGAGCAGGATCTGGCGGCCTACGCCCTCGAGCGCCTGCGCGAAGTGCCGGGGATCCAGCTCTACGGGCCGCCGCCGGAGAGGCGGGCCGGGATCGTCTCCTTCAACATGGACGGGATCCATCCGCACGACGTGGCGCAGGTGCTCGATTGGGAGGGTGTCGCCATCCGCGCGGGCCACCACTGCTGCCAGCCGCTGATGGCCCGGCTGGGCGTCGCGGCCACGAATCGGGCGAGCTTCTACCTCTACACCGTGCAGGAGGAAGTCGACCGGCTCCACCAGGGGCTCCTCCGCGCGCGAAAAGTCTTCGGCTAGCCTCAGTCCTATGGACGACCTGTACAGAGAAGTCATTCTCGACCACTACAAGAACCCGCGCGGGCACGGGGTGATCGAGGACGCCGACGCCCAGGCGGAGGGGATGAACCCGCTCTGCGGCGACGAGGTCGCGATCTACGTCGCGTTCGAGGACGACGGCGAGACGATCGAAGAGGTCAAGTTCTCCGGCCGCGGTTGCGCGATCAGCCAGGCGGCCACGTCCATGCTCATGGAGATGGTGCAGGGCCGCACCGCCAAGGAGGTGGGCGAGCTCTCCAAGGACGAGCTGCTCGAGGAGATCGGGATCCCGCTCACGCCGATCCGGCTCAAGTGCGCGCTGCTCGGCCTCGGCGTCCTGAAGGTCGCGCTCCACCGGTCGAAGGGGACGCCGCTTCCGGACGAGTGGGCCGGGCTGGACGACCACTTCTCCATCACCTAGAACCGCCTTGGCGCTGATCGACGTCGCGCCGCTGGACGAGTTCCCCCCGGGCAGCGTCAAGATCGTTCATGCCGGCCAGGTGGCCGTCGGCGTCTACAACCTCGACGGAAGGTTGTGCGCGATCGAGGACCGCTGCTCGCACGACGACGGGCCGTTGGCCGAGGGCGACTGGGTACCCGAGCGCGGCGTCGTGATCTGCCCTCGGCACGGGTCCGAGTTCGACATCTGCTCCGGCCGCCCGCTCTCCCTTCCCGCCTATCAGCCCGTGGAGACGTTTCCCGTGGTCGTAGAGGATGGGATCGTGAAGGTGGACGTCACGTAATGCTCGACGACCGCGTGCGGGCGGTGCTCAGCCGGCTCGAGGCCGAGGACGCCGCTGAGCGAGAGCAGGGCGTCGCGCGCGAGCTCCGCTCGCGGCAGGTGGCCCGCACGACGGGTCAGTTCCTCTTCGCGCTCGTGGCGCCCCAGACCGACTGCGAAGTGCTCGAGATCGGCGGGTCGCGGGGCTACTCCACGATCTGGCTCGCGGCCGGCGTCCGCCACCTCGGCGGCCGGGTGCTCTCGCTCGAGGCCGACCCCGTGAAGTGCGAGGCGTGGCGCGCGAACATCGCCGAGGCGGGTCTCGAGGACACCGCCGACCTGCTCGAGGGCGACGCGTTCGAGACGCTGCGTGCGATCGACGACGTCTTCGACATCGCCTTCGTCGACGCGGAGAAGGACCAGTACGAGCCGCTGTTCGATCTCGCTCGCCCGAAAGTGGAGCCCGGGGGACTCTTCGTCGCCGACAACGTCATCTCCCACGCCGACACCCTCGGCGCCTATGTCCGCGCGCGACAGGCCGATCCGACGCTCGAGTCGGTGACGGTGCCTCTCGATCGCGGTCTCGAGCTCTCGGTCGTGCTGCGCCAGACCCCTCCGTTGGGGGGCTGACCGGCGGCCGTCCCCTCAGCTACATTTCGCCTACCGCGGAAAGGAGGTGGTCCGAGAGTGACAGATTCATGTACGGGCAGTGGAGGTGCCAGCGGGTAGGGGCGTGTCCCCGTGACCTGACGGGAACCGCCTAGCCAGCGTGGGGGACGTCGCGCTACGCGCCGCCGGCCGATGGCCGAGCAGGTAAGCGCCTCTACCGAAATCCACCGCTGGTAACCGGAACTGGGGCCGCTGGAGACAGCGGCCCCATTCTTTTTTCTCGGAACGAGATGGCAGTCGTGATCGCAAACCAGCTCCGGAAGGAGCTCGCCGGAGACCTGCTCTTCGAGGGCGTCTCCTTCAAGGTCGAGCGCCGGGACCGGCTCTCGCTCGCCGGCCCGAACGGTGCCGGCAAGACCACGCTGCTCCGGATGCTGGCCGGCGAGCTGCCGGTCGACGGCGGCGAGCTCGTGCTCGCGAAGGGCACGCGCGTCGCGCTGCACGACCAGCGCCCGCCGCTCGAGCGCGGCCTCTCGCTCCGCGAGTACGTCCTCTCGGGGGCGGCCGACCTGATCGCGCTCGAGGAGGAGCTGCGCCGCCTCGAGGACGCAATGGCCGGGGGAGATCACGACCAGGCGACGCTCGCCCGGTACGCCGATGCGCAGGCGCTCCTCGAGCACGCCGGCGGCTACGCCTGGCGCGACCGCACCGCCGGGGTCGTGCGGGGGCTCGGCTTCGCGGACGCGGACCTCGACCGCGCGCTCGAGACGTTCTCGGGCGGCGAGCTGACGCGCGCTTCGCTCGCCCGCGCGCTGGCAGGGGATCCCGACCTGCTGCTGCTGGACGAGCCGACGAACCACCTCGACGTCGAGAGCATCGAGTGGCTCGAGCGGGAGCTCCAGGCGCTCGACGCCGCGGTCATCCTCGTCGCCCACGACCGCTGGTTCCTCGAGGCGGTGACGAACGGCGTGCTCGAGCTCGCGGGCGGCCGCTCGCTGTACTTCAAGGGGCCGTGGCACGAGTGGCGCCGCGAGAAGGCGGCGCGGGCGCTCCACGCCCAGAAGGCGCTCGACCGGCTGGACGAGGACATCGCGCGGCTCGAGCGCTTCGTGGCGCGGTTCCGGTACAAGAAGACGAAGGCGAAGCAGGCCCAAGCGAAGCTGACCCATATCGGCCGGCTGGAGGAGGAGCGCAGCGGCCAGGCCGACACGCTCGACCGGCTGACCACGGGCAAGCGGTCGCTGGGCTTCGACTTCCTCAAGCCTGCGCGGAGCGGTCGGACCGTCGTGGAGGCGTCCGGTCTCGAGGTCACGGCGGGCAGCAAGGAGCTGCTGCAGGGTGTCGACTTCGCGCTCGAGCGCGGCGAGCACGTCGCGCTCGTCGGCCCGAACGGCTCAGGGAAGACGACCCTGCTCGAGACGATGCTCGGCCGGCGGAACGGCGCCGACGGGTCGGTGCGGCTCGGCCACGGCGTCGAGGCCGCGTACTTCTCGCAGCACGAGGTCGAGCTCGACGAGCGGGGGACCGTGCTCGACTGCGTCCAGGGAGGGACCGGCCTGCCCCGGCAGTCGGCCCAGAACCTGCTCGGCAGGTTTCTCTTCTCCGGCTGGGACGAGCAGTCGAAGCCGGTGGCCGTGCTCTCGGGCGGCGAGCGGCGGCGACTCGCGCTTGCGATCGTCGTCGCTTCCGGGGCCAACTTCCTCGTGCTCGACGAGCCGACGAACCATCTCGACCTGGAGAGCCGCGAGGCGCTCGAGGCCGCGCTCGAAGCGTTTCCCGGAACCATCCTCCTCGTCTCGCACGACCGCGCGCTGCTCGACGCCGTGGCGCACCGGACGCTCGCGATCGAGGGCCATGCCCTGCGTTCGTACGAGGGCGGCTGGGCGGAGCTCGTGCGCCGGCGCGAAGAGGTCGCGAAGGCTGCGGAGGCGGCGCCGAAGGACGATCGGAAGCCGCGGCCGGCTCCGGCTCAGGCGAAGCCCAAGGGCCCGACCGCGCTCGAGCTCCTCGAGGCGGACATCCAGCGGCAGGAGGAGCGTGTCGCCCAGCTCGAGCGCGAGCTGGCGGACGACTGGGGCAACGCCGACCTCCTGCGGCGGCACCGCGCCGCGCGCGACGAGCTCCGGGCGCAGCTCGCCCGCTGGGAACGCCTCTTCGAGTCCTCAGGCGTCTAGGCCGGCGGGAGAACCAGACACACTCTCGCCACACTTCGGCGACGCCCTCGGGTCGGGGTCTGACCCCAACCGCTCCGGCACGCCAGTCCAGATGCTGGCTTGCGGGCGGGGTCTGACCCCACGAGGTTACGGGGCGTCCAGGGTGGCGATGAGCGCTTCGGCCACGACCTTCAAAGGCTTGCCGGAGAGCTGGCTCGCCTTTCGGAGTCGAGTGAACGCCTCGTCTTCGCTCAACCCGTCCCGCTGCATCAGGAGGCCTTTCGCACGCTCGATCGCCTTCCGCGCCGCGAGCGCCTCCGAGAGCGAGTCCGCCTCCTCGCGCAGCTCGGCAAGCTCCTGGTGCCTGGCCCGTGCCGTCGCGATCGCCGGGAGGAGGTCGGCCTCGCGAAACGGCTTGACGAGATACCCGAAGACGCCGGCTTCCACCGCTCGAGAGACGAGCTCGTCCTGCCCGTACGCCGTGAGCATCACGATCGGGATCGGCCGCTCCTCGAGGATCTTCTTGGCCGCTTCGATGCCGTCGAGCCGGGCCATCTTGACGTCGAGGATCGCGAGCTCCGGACGGTGCTCCCGTGCGAGCTCGACCGCCTCGGCGCCGTCACGGGCCTCCGCGCAGACCTCGTGGCCCGACTCCTCGAGGAGGTTGCGGAGATCGAGCCGGATGATCGTCTCGTCCTCGGCGATCAGGATCCTCACGCCGGAAACCTCACCTCCGCTCGGAGGCCGCCGTCGGAGCTGAGGTCGAGCGTTCCGCGAAGCTCCTCACGGACGAGTGCCCGCACGATCGACAGCCCGGTCCCGGCCGGGTCGCCCTCGATCCCGCCGCCGTCGTCCACGATCGCGAGCACGACGCTGCCGTTCCTCCGGCCGAGCTCGATCCGCACGCGGTCGCCGCCGTGCTCGAGCGCGTTCTGGAGCAGCTCGCTGAAGACGAGCGCCAGCGCCGTCGCCTGCTGCCCGGCGAGGGACACCGGCTCGAGCGTCGTCTCCACCCGCTTCCCCGAGCCGAGACCCTGGACGAGCATCGCGCGCAGCCGGTCGAGCAGCTCGTCGAGCTCGACGTCGTCGTGACGGCTCTCCGTCAGCACCTCGTGGACGGCGGCGATCGCGAGGATCCGGTTCGCGGAGTCGTCGAGCGCCTTGCGGGGATCGCCACGGTCGCTCGCCCGCGCCTGCAACCGCAGCAGCGACGCGACGGTCTGGAGGTTGTTCTTGACGCGGTGGTGGATCTCCTGGGCGAGGACGCCGCGCATGACTGCGCGCCCGTGCTCGAGCGCGACCGCCGCGTGGTTGGCGATCGAGGCGAGAAGCGCGCGCTCCTGGTCGGTGAAGGGCGTGTCCCGGTCGCAGACGAGCTCGCCGATCTGGCGGCCCTTCCACCTGAGCGGCAAGCGCACCGCATGCGAGCCGGAGCGCCCCTCGGGCCAGGCGACCTTGCCGTCCTCGAGCACGAGCGCCGCCCCCGTTGCACCGACGGCGTCGACCGTCGTCTCCACGATCGCCTCCAGCGACTCCTCGAGGTAGAGGGACTCGGACACGGCCTCGGAGATCCGCGCGAGCGCCTCGAGCTCGTCGACCCGCTGCTGCGCCTCGCTGTAGAGCTTCGCGTGCTCGATCGTCTGCGCGACCTGGGCCGCGATCGCGAGCAGGAGGTCGATCTCGTCGGCCCTGAACTCCCGAGGCGCGACGGTGCGGACGTTGAGCGCTCCGGCAAGCTTCTCCCGTGCGAGGATCGGCACGGCGAGGATCGACTCGTACTGGTCTTCGGGGAGGTTCGGAAACGCTTTGAACCGCGGGTCGAGATGGGCGTTCGCCGCGATCATGATCGGCGCCCGCTCGGCGGCCGCGTTGCCGGTGATGCCCTCGCCCGGGCGCATGCGCGGCCGGCGCGTCATGGCCTCGACCGCCGTCCCGTGGGTCGCCCGGAGGACGAGCTCGTCGGCGCCCTCGTCGTAGAGGTAGACGAAGCACGCCTCGGTGCTGAGCGCCTCGGCCACCTTTCGCGCGACGAGCGCGAGCACCTCCTCGAGGTCGAGCGTCGAATTGACGGCCGCGATGGTCTCCGTGAGCAGCCGAAGGTGCCGCTCGGAGGCATCCACGGAACGGATTGTAGAAGGCGGTCGCCACTCGGCCGGCTCGTTGAAGAAGACACAAGGGTGTGGGAAGATCGTTGGCAGGTTTCGCGTCCAGAGAAGAGGACAGGCGCTGTCCAGGCGCCTGCAGAGACGAAGGGAGCGGCATATGGAGCAAGTACGCGCACGAGCAGCGCTCGCGCCTGCGTCGGGCCTGGACGAGGGTCTGTCGACGACCATCGCCCGGTCGGAGATCCAGGACGCTCTCGCTGCGGACGAAGCACCGATCGAGCTCGCGCTCGACCTCACGCGCTTCTCCGACGGCGAGCCGACCGAGACCCGCAAGATCGCAGTCGCATGGGAGCGGTCGGACTTGGAGCAGCTGCTGACGGCTGCGCAGGGCGACGAAATCGTGCTGACGTTCGATCGAGAGACGCTGCGTCAGGCAATGGAGGACGACGTCGAGGGACACGGGCTCCGCGAGACGGCGCTTCTCCTGACCGTCGCCGCAGCGGCAGCGGCCGGCACGGCCGCGGGCGCAGCAGCGGAGCCGGGCCCGCAGCTCGGTCAGGCGGCACCGATCGTCCAGTCGACCTCCCCTGACGATCGGGCGGTTTCACGGGCCGACGCGGCCGCGCCGTCGGGTTTGGAGATCCCCTATCTGAGTCAGGGTCAGGGTGTGACCCCGGCCGACCTCGGGATCGCCGACTCCGGCGTCGCTCCTGATGACCGGGCGGTTCCACGGGCCGACGCGGCCGCGCCGTCGGGTCTCGAGATCCCCTATCTCAGCCAGGGTCAGGGTGTGACCCCGGCCGACCTGGGGATCGCCGACGCCAGCGTCTCCCCCGACGATCGAGCCGTGGCACGAACTGAGGCCGTGGCACGAGGTGAGGCGGCTTCGACACCGGCGGTCTCCCCTGACGATCGGGCGGTTTCACGGGCCGACCCGGCCGGGCAGACCGGTCTGGAGATCCCCTATCTCAGCCAGGGTCAGGGTGTGACCCCGGCCGACCTCGGGATCGCCGGCGCCAGCGTCTCCCCGGACGACAGGGCGGTTCCACGGACCGACCCGGCCGCGCCGTCGGGTCTCGAAATCCCCTATCTCAGCCAGGGTCAGGGTGTGACTCCGGCCGACCTGGGGATCGCCACCGACGCGACGGGAGGCACG
>DASTCG010000102.1:0-39386 GCA_035711385.1 Gaiellaceae bacterium | reverse complement strand
GACGCATCGCGCACACTGGGCGCCGGCCCGGCGAAGACGTTCTGGCGCGTCGCCCTCCCGCTCGCCGGCGGCGGGCTCAGTGCCGGCGCGGCCGTCGCGCTCGCGCGCGGGCTCGGCGAGTTCGGCGCCACGATCATGTTCGCCGGCAGCCTGCAGGGCGTGACGCAGACCGTCTCGCTCGCGATCTACCAGGAGTTCGACGTCAACCTCGACACGGCGCTCGCGATCAGCGCGGTGCTCGTCGTGGCGAGCGGCGCCCTGCTCCTGGCCGTCAAGGCGCTTCCGTCGTGGACAAGCTCGCGCTCGACATCTCGGTCGCTCTTCGCGCGCTCCGCGTCGAGCTAGCGCTCGGCGTCGGCCGCGAGACGGTCGCGCTCGTCGGCCCATCTGGAGCCGGGAAGACGACCGTGCTCCGGACGATCGCCGGGCTGGTCCGGCCGCAGCGCGGCAGGATCGCCTTCGGCCAGACGGTCTGGCTCGACACGGCTCGGCGCATCGACCGGCCGCCGGAGGGGCGGTCCGTCGGCTACGTCTTCCAGGACTTCGCGCTGTTTCCGCATCTCTCGGTGCGCCGGAATGTGGCCTACGGCGGCGGGAGGCGGGTCGACGAGCTCCTCGAGCGGTTCCGGATCGACGGGCTGGCGAAGGCCAGGCCGTGGGAGATCTCGGGTGGCGAGCGGCAGCGGGTGGCGCTCGCCCGCGCCCTCGCGCGCGAGCCGGCGGTTCTGCTCCTCGACGAGCCGCTGTCCGCGCTCGACGCCCACACGAGGGCCGCGGTCCGGGCCGAGCTCCGCCAGCTGCTCGCCGAGCTTCGCCTTCCGACCGTGCTCGTGACCCACGACTTCGAGGACGCTGCGGCGCTTGCCGACCGGATCGCCGTCGTCCTGGACGGGACGCTGCTGCAAACGGGCACGGCCTCGGACCTCGTCCTCGAGCCTGCGAGCCCGTTCGTCGCGAGCCTGACCGGCAGCATCCTGCTTCCGGGGTGGGCGCGGCCCGGTCCGGACGGTCTGACCGAGGTCGCGCTCGATGACGGCGCCGTCGTCTACGCGCTCGAGCCCGGCTCGGGCCGCGTGGGCGTCGTCCTCCATCCGTGGGAGATCACGCTCTCTCGCTCGATCCCGGCCGACTCGGCGCGGAACCACCTTCGGGCCCCGGTCGCGGCGCTCGTGCCCGACGGCGACCGGGTGCGGGTACGGGTCGGCCCGTTGACCGCCGAGATCACCGCGGCGGCGGCACACGAGCTCGGGCTCGAGACCGGGTTGCCCGTCGTCGCCTCGTTCAAGGCGACCGGGGCGAGGATCGTGCCCCTCTCCGGTTAGCTCTCAGAACCCCGCGTCCCGCACGCCACTCGCGATCAGACCCAGCACGAGCACGGCGACGGCGATCCGGTAGACCACGAACGGCGCGTAGCTGTGGCGGCGGACGAAGCCGAGGAGGAAGACGATCGCGACGAGGCCGCTGGCCAGCGCGCCGAGCATGCCGACGACGAACGGCCCCTGCCATCCAGGCGGGAGGTCGCCGAGGACCAGGTCGTTCAGGCCCTTCCAGATGACGGCGCCGAGCGTGGTCGGGATGAGGAGCAGGAACGAGAGCCTGGCGGCGCTGTCGCGGTCGAGGCCGATGAAGCGGCCGGCCGTGATCGTGATCCCGGACCGCGAGACGCCCGGCGCGAGCGCGAGGCTTTGCGCCACGCCGATCGCGAGCCCCTCCTTGATCCCGACCGTCTCGAGGTCGCGCGTCTGCGGCCGCCGCCGGTCGACGACGAGCAGGACGATGCCGAAGAACGGCAGGAACAGCGCGATCTGCCAGGGTTCGCCGAGGTGGTTGACGATGAAGTCCTCGCCGAGCGCGCCGGCGAGCGCCGCCGGGATCGTGGCCACGAACACCGCCCAGGCGAGGCGTTCGTCCTGCGTCGCGACCGCGCGACGGACGACCGAGCCGAACCACGCCGCGAGCAGCCGCAGCACGTCCCGCCAGAAATAGGCGACGACCGCGACGAGTGTGCCGAGGTGGAGGGCGACGTCGAAGGTCTGGTTGAACTCGTCGTGCTCCTCGAGGTACGTCCAGTCGGCCAGCCAGGGAACGAGAATCAGATGGCCGGAGGAGCTGATCGGCAGCAACTCGGTGAGGCCCTGGACGACGCCGAGGACGAGCGCCTGCCAGTCGGTCAGCGCGCCGGCCTCCTCGCCGACGCCGAGGACCGCAAGCAGCAGCGCGAGCCCCATCGCCGCGCCGGCCACCACGTAGACGCCGACGCGGCCCCGCACGAAGCACACCACTACCATGCGAGAGTGGACGCCGAGCGGGTACCTGCGCTGCGGCCGCTCGCAGGTCTCGAGCCGGTGGAGCGGCCGGACGACGACCTGCAGGCGTTTATCCGCCGCAACGCCGAGGAGCTCGCGGCCCACGAGGACGGCACGAGGCTCGGCTCCGATCCGGAGGATCTCCACAAGTTCCGCGTCGCCACGCGCCGCATTCGCTCGCTCCTGCGCTCGACACGCTCGCTCGTCGAGGACCGGGACGAGGCCGAGGGGCTCCGCGACGAGCTGAAGTGGCTGGCGACCCTGCTCGGCGAGGTGCGCGACCGCGACGTCCTGATCGCCTACCTCCTCGGCGAGCTCGAGACGCTCGAAGGCGCACCGCTCGGCGCCATCCTCGAGTCGATCGACGCGGAGCGTGAGCGGGCGCGGCGCGCGCTCGTCGAGGGCCTCGATTCGCCCCGCTACCGGACGATTACGGCGAGGCTGAAGTCTCCCCCTGCGCTCCGGGAAGGAAAGACGCTCTTCGATGCCGCCGAGGGCGACTACCGACGGCTGCGGCGGACGATGCGGGGCCTGGACGAGGGCTCGGCGAGCGAAGGGCTTCACAGGGCGCGAATCCGCGTCAAGCGCGCACGCTACGCCGTGGAGGCCGCAGATCTCGACGCACGGTTCGTCGGCCGGGCGAAGGATCTCCAGGACGTCCTCGGGGAGCATCAGGACGCCGTCGTCGCCGAGCAGCGGATCCGCGAGCTACTCGACCGGGTGCACGGAACCGGCCGGACGGCCTTCGCGGCCGGCCGGCTCGTCGAGCGGCAGCGGGCCCGGCGTGTCGCGGCGCGCAAGGCATGGCCGGGGGCTTGGCGCCGCCTGGAGAAGGCCGGCAAGCGGATCTTTTGAGCGAGCCGATCAGGGCTGCGGGCGGGGTCGTCCGGCGCGGGGACGAGGTCCTGCTCGTCCACCGGCCGAAGTACGGGGACTGGACGTTTCCCAAAGGGAAGGCGAAGGACGGCGAGAGCGACGAGGACTGCGCGCTGCGTGAGGTGGAGGAGGAGACGGGCCTCCGCTGCGCGCTCGGGCGCGAGCTCGCGACGGCGAGCTATCGCGCGCTCGCCGGCCCGAAGGTCGTGCGCTACTGGGAGATGACGCCGCTCGGCGGAGCGTTCACGCCGACGCGCGAGGTCGACGAGATCAGGTGGCTCAGCGTCGACCAGGCGGCGTCCCTCCTGAGCTACGAGCACGACGCCGAGGTGCTCGACTCGCTGGCGGCGCCCTCGCTGATCGTCGTCCGGCATGCATCGGCCGGCGGCCGGGAGGACTGGGACGTCGACGACGCCATGCGGCCGCTCGACGGCAAGGGCCGGCGTCAGGCCCGGGAGCTGGTGGAGCGGCTCGCCCCGTATCCGATCGACCGGATCGTCTCCAGCCCGCACGTCCGCTGCGTGCAGACGGTCGAGCCGCTCGCGGCCGCGCGCGGGCTCGAGGTCGAGATCTCCGGCGACCTCGCCGACGGCGCAGGGGTCGAGCGTTTCCGGAACCTGATGGAGCACCTGCGGGGCACGGCGGCAGTCCTCTGCGGCCACGGTGGGGAGATCGAGGCGCTCTTCGGGAAGACGAAGAAGGCCGCGACCCGCGTGCTCGACGCGGAGCTGCGCCCGGTCGAGCTCCTGCTCGCCTAGGCCGCCAGCCGCGCGCGGGAGAGCAGAGACAGGATTGCTCCCTCGCGGACGCCCTCGCGCGCAACCTCGAGCGGGACGACGAACCGCCGCTGGGCCTCGATCAGGATCAGGGTGCCGGCGGCCAGGGTTCGCGCGCGCTGCGGCCGGAGCCCGTGCCGCTCGGCGAGCTCCTCCGACGGCATCGAGACGGCGAGATCGAGGCAGCGGTCGAGATCCTCGGGCTCGAGCTTCCTGCCGGCCAGGCGCCGGAGGGCTCGGGCGCTTCCGCCGGTCGCGAGCACCGTCCGCACGAGGGGAGGGGTCACCGCCTCGAAGGCGACCGCGACCTCCTCCCGTGCCGCCTGGATCTCGTGCACTCTCGGTGGGTCCGAGTGGAGACGGCGGGTGGTCAGGCGGAGCGAGCCGAGATCGAGCGGCCGCATCCACGCAGGCCCTCCGGCAGTGCCGGCGAGGAGCTGCGTCGAGCCGCCGCCGACGTCACAGACCGCGACGCTCTTCGGGGGCGAGCTCAGCGAGCTCACCGCTCCTGCGTAGGCGAGGCTGCCCTCCTCCTCGGCCGAGAGGACGCGCACGGGTGCCGCGGCTCCCTCTGCGAGCGCCTCGACGAGGGCCTCGGCGTTCGCGGCCTGCCTGCCGGGCGCCGTGACGACGACCTCGACGCTCAGGGCCCCGCGGTCCCGCGCGAGGCTCGCGTAGCGGCGGGCGAGGTCGCGCGTGCGCTCGAGCTTCCCGCCCGAGATCCAGCCGTCGCGCTCGACGTCACGTGCGAGCCCGAGGTGCACGCCCTCGGCGGCGATCGTCTTCAGCCCGGGGTTCGACTGCTCGGCGACGAGCAGCCGAACGGTGTTCGAGCCGACATCAAGGATGGCTGCCCGCACGCGACTCCATCTTGAAAGGAGGTTCGGCTGTCAGCGGGCGCGTCTTGCGGCGGCCGCCGACCGTCGCCCCCGGGCGCGCGCGCTCCGCATGAGCGTCTCCTGGGCCCCCCGCGGGCGCGCGTTCTTCCCCGGCTGCAGCCGGGTCCACTCGCCTTCGGGCCCGAGCGTCCATGCCTGCGTGCTATCCGCGAGGAGCGCATCGAAAACCGCCACGAGCCGCTGCTGGCTGCGCGTGTCCTCGACCGGCGTCACGACCTCGACGCGATGGTCGAGGTTGCGCGGCATCAAATCGGCGCTCCCGAGCAGGTACGACGTCTGCTTTCCCGCTTCGAAGATGAAGAAGCGGCTGTGCTCAAGGAAGCGGCCCAGGATGCTGCGAACGCGGATGTTCTCGCTCAGGCCGGGGATCCCCGGACGCAGGGCGGAGATGTTCCGGATCACGAGGTCGATCTCCGCCCCCGCCTGGGACGCCTCGTAGAGCTCCTCGATGATCGCCTGGTCGGTGATCGCATTCGCCTTCATCCGGATGCGCGCCTTCTTTCCCGCGGAGGCCGCCTCGGCGACGGCGCGGATCTCGTCGATCAGCCGGGGCCGGAGCGTCCACGGGGCCACGAGCAGCTTTCGGAACCGCTGTGGCCGCCCGAAGCCCGTGACGTAGTTGAAGAGGTCGGCGACGTCGGCGGCGATCTCGGGGTCGGCCGTGAAGAGCCCGAAGTCCTCGTAGGTCCGGGCGTTGATCGTGTGGTAGTTGCCGGTGCCGACGTGGACGTAGCGGCGCAGGACAGTGCCCTCGCGGCGCACGACGAGCGTCGCCTTCGCGTGGATCTTCATGTTCGGGAACCCGTAGACGACATGGACGCCCGCGCGCTCGAGCGCGCGCGACCACTCGATGTTGCGGTGCTCATCGAAGCGCGCCTTCAGCTCCACGAGGCACACGGACTGCTTGCCCTCCTCCGAAGCCTCGATGAGCGCCGGGACGAGCGGTGTCTCGTCGCTCGTCCGGTACACGGTCGTCTTCAGCGCCACGACCTGCGGGTCGACGGCCGCGCTGCGCACGAACGACTCGAAGCTCGTCGCGAAGGACTCGTACGGGTGATGGACGAGGATGTCGCTGCGCTTGATCTCGTCGAAGAACTCCTCGCCCGACTCGAGCTCGGCGACGCGCGCCTGTGTCACGGGCGCCCACGCCTCGTCCTGCAGCTCCGGCCGGTCGAGCCTCGCCAGCTGCATCAGGTCCGCCAGGTCGAGTAGGCCCGACACGGGATAGAGCTGATCCGCGTCGGCGCCGAGGCCCGACATGAGGCGGCTCCGCATCTCCTCGGACATCGACTCGGCGACCTCCACGCGAACCGCGTCGCCGAAGCGGCGCCTGCGCAGCTCCAGCTCGACCGCCTCGAGCAGGTCGTCCGCTTCGTCGGAGACCGAGAAGTCGGCGTCCCGCGTGACCCGGAAGGCGGCGCACTCGACGATCTCCATCTTCGGGAAGAGGTGGTCGA
Source organism: Gaiellaceae bacterium (assembly GCA_035711385.1). Taxonomy (GTDB): domain Bacteria; phylum Actinomycetota; class Thermoleophilia; order Gaiellales; family Gaiellaceae; genus JACDAN01. The sequence continues at coordinate 33,072 of DASTCG010000102.1, read as the reverse complement.
GGAAGTGAGAGATCACATGCTCGAGCGGCAGGTAGATCCCGTCCGAGCCGACCTGGAGGAACCGCTGGAGCAGCTCCGGCACCTTCACGCGCGCGAGGCGCTCCTCCTGCGTCTCGAGGTCGCGCACGAACACGCCCAGGCTCAGAGACAGGCCCGAGATGTACGGGAACGGCTGCCCCGGCCCGACGGCGAGCGGCGTGAGCACGGGGAAGACCTGCTGCTCGAACGCCTCGCGGAGGTCGTCGAGGTCCTTCGAGCGGAGGTCGTCGACCCGGCCGACGACGATCCCGGCATCCGCGAGTCCGGGCTTCAGCTCGCGGCGCCAGAGTTTCGACTGGCGCGCGGTCAGCTCGGCGACCGTCGTCCGGATCTCCGCGAGCGCGGCCCGGGGCGACATCCCGTCGACAGAGGGCACGCTCAGGCCCGCGGCGAGCTGTCCCAGCAGGCCGGCGACGCGCACCATGAAGAACTCGTCGAGGTTGGACGAGAAGATCGAGCAGAACTTCACGCGCTCGAGCAGCGGGACCGACGAGTCCTCGGCGAGCTCGAGCACCCGCGCGTTGAAGTCGAGCCACGAGAGCTCGCGGTTGAGAAGACGGTCGCCGCCCTTGGCGGCAGTCTGTACCACGGGTCTATTTAACCTGGGCTTCGAGCTTGTACCCCACGCCGTAGCGCGTGTGCACGAACGCGTGGCGCGGGGCCTTCGCGTCGATCTTCTCTCGAAGCTTGCGGACGAACACGTCGACCGTGCGGTCGCGGCGCGTGAGCCGGCGTCCCCAGATCTGTTGGAGGAGCTCGTCTCTCGTCACGACGCGCGGGCTCTCCTGGGCGAGGGCGTAGAGCAGCCTGAACTCCGTCGGCGTCAGGCCGGTGCTCCGTCCGTCGAGATACGCCTGGACGCTCTCGGGGTCGACCCGGAGCTCCTCGAGCTCGATTGCCTGCCCGCGCTCGGTCGGCTGGGGTCGTGGCCCCCGGCGGGCGGCGACGCGGACGCGCGCGACGAGCTCGCGCATCGAGAACGGCTTCACGAGGTAGTCGTCGGCGCCCAGCTCGAGCGTGTGTACACGGTCGTCCTCGCTGCCTCGGGCGCTGACCACGACGATCGGCGTCCCGATCCCGGCCGCCCTCGCCGACTCGATCAGCTTCCAGCCGTCGAGGGCCGGCAGCATGAGGTCGACGACGCAGACCTCTGGCTGCTCGTAGCGAAGCCGCGCGAGCCCTGCGACGCCGTTCGAGACCCAGCTCGGATCGAAGCCGGCTGCCGTGAGGTGGCTCGCCATTCCCTTGGCGATCACCTCGTCGTCTTCCACGATCAGGATCTTCGCCATCAACCTGATCTTGCAGTCGGCGCCCTGGCCGAGGGGTGCCAGAACGGTGAAGCACCGGTAACGGACTGGTGAACGGGGATAGGTCGCCGTCAGGCGACGGCGGCGACCGCGTCCGGATGCAGCGCTTCGATCGTGCTCTCGAAGACGTCGCGGCCGTCGAACGCGTATTCGTCCGTGTACTCGACTGCGCCGTTCAGCTCGATGATCACGTAGCCGCCGTCAGTGGTCGGGAGGACGTCGACGCCGACGAGGTCGGCCTCGATCGAGGCGGCGCCGCGGATCGCGAGCTCGACGAGCTCCGGTGTCGGCTCCGCAGGCTCGCGATGGCCGCCCAGCGCGATGTTCGTCCGCCACTCACCGGGGGCCGCCACCCGGCGAACGACCCCGACGATCGAGCCGCCGGCGACGACGAGGCGCAGGTCGTAGCCCATCGGTGTGACAAGCTCCTGGACGAGCGCGCCGTGGTTCCGGAACCAGGGGCGGTCGGCGATGTCCTCCATGTGGTGCCGGAACGCCGAGTGGTCGTCGCACAGGCTGACGGCCTTGCCCCAGCTGCCGAAGCGCGGCTTGACAACGACCGGCGGGTCGAACGGAATCCGGTCGGAGACCGAGGCCACGTGGGCGGTCCGGGGGTGCGGCAGCCCGACCTCGGCGAGTGCCCGGCTCGTGGCCAGCTTGTCGTGCGCGGCGACGAGCGTTCGCGGCCGGTTGAGCACGCGGACGCCTGCGCCCTCGAGCCGTGCGAGCTCCCAGAGCCCGATCTCGATCCCGTCCAGGCGCTCAGAGACGTCCAGGCGGCCGAGTGCGACATCGCCCGCTTCCAGCGTCCGAAGGGCTTCCGCGGGCGGGAGCAGCTGCACGTCGGTTCCAGTGCGCGTCAACGCGACATTGGTGGGAGTCCGGTGATGCGCGACGATGGCAAATCGCATGCCGGCCCTATTGTCCGCATGGGCGGTCACCTCCTGCTCGGCGCTCACCAGGTCTTCTCCAGTCGGCTGCATCTTCGACACCCGTTCACAGCATGAATGCTTTCTACGCGAGCGTCTGCAGCAGCTCGGTCACGCGACGACCGATGTCGTCCCTGATCGCGCGAACCTCGGCCAGCGGTCGCCCGGCGGGATCCTCGAGGTCCCAGTCCGCGTAGCGCTTTCCGGGGACGACCGGGCATTCGTCCCCGCAGCCCATCGTGATCACGTTGTCCGCCCACACGAGATCGGACCGCTCGAGCTTCCGCGGCAGGTTGCGCGAGACGTCGATGCCGACCTCGAGCAGCGCTTCCACCACCTCCGGGTGAACGTGATCGGCGGGCCGGCTGCCGGCGGAGCGCGACTCGTGGCGGCCTCCCGCGGCGCGCTGGAAGAGCGTCTGCGCCATCTGGGAGCGCCCCGCGTTCTGGACGCAGACGAAGAGGACGCGGCTCATTTCGGCTGCGGCTCGAGCTTGTAACCGACGCCGTACCGAGTCTGGATGAAGGTGTGGTCGCGTGCCCGCCTGTCGATCTTCTCCCGGAGCTTCCGCACGAAGACGTCGACCGTGCGGTCACGGTGCGTCTCCCGGCGTCCCCAGATGCGCTGGAGCAGCTCGTCTCTGGTGACGACCCGCCCCGACTCGAGCGCGAGCGCGTAGAGCAGCCGGAACTCCGTCGGCGTCAGCTCCGCGCTCGCGCCGTGCACGTAGGCCTGGACGTCCGCGGGATCGATCCGCAGCTCCTCGATCTCGATCGGCTCGCCGCGCTGCTCCTGCTCGGCACGCGTGCCACGTCGGGCGGTCGCCCGGACACGCGCGACCAGCTCGTTCATCGAGAACGGCTTCACGAGGTAGTCGTCGGCGCCGATCTCGAGCGCGTGCACCCGGTCGTGCTCGGTCCCGCGGGCGGAGACGACGACGATCGGCGTGCCGATCCCCTCGCTGCGGGCGCTCTCGATCAGCTTCCAGCCGTCGGTGCCCGGGAGCATGAGATCGACGACGCAGACGTCGGGATGCTCGTAGCGCAGTCGCGCGAGGCCGGCGGTCCCGTTCTCGACGCGGATCGGGTCGAAGCCTGCCGCCGCGAGGTGACGGGCCATGCCGTCGGCGATGACGGCGTCGTCTTCGACGATCAGAACCTTCGCCATACTCGTGACCGGTGAGGTGGCCCTTCGCGAGAGCCCGCGAGGAGCGCGGCGAGGATATCGAGGAGCTGCGGCTTCAGGCCGAGCGAGCCAGGGCTCTCGTCGAGGAAAGCCGCGAGATGCTCCTCGTACTCGATGCCGAAGACCGGGTCGTGGCTGCGAGCAGGGCGGCGCGCCAGGGGCTCGACGGCATCGCCGAGGGCCGGCCCGTACCCCCGGAGCTGCTCGCCGGAGCGGGTCGGCACGAGCCGATCCGCGTCCCGTACGTGGCCGGCGGGCGACACGAGTCGATCGTCTACCTGAGCCCGCCGGGGGAGCTTGCGGCCTACGAGGAGCTTCGGGCGGGTTTCACGGCCGCCGTCTCGCACGAGCTACGAACGCCCCTTGCTCGCCTGCTCGCCCTGCTCGAGACGGCGGCGCTCCCGGGCGAGGAGCCGGCGGCACTCGTGGACCAGGCCAGAGCCGAGGTCGAGTACATCCGCGAGCTGATCGACGACGTCCTCTTCCTGAGCGAGCTCGAGTCGGGGCGGGCGGTCGTCGCGCTCGGATCCGTCCGGGCGCTCCCGCTCGTAGAGGAACAGCTCGAGGAGCTCCGCGAGCAGGCCGACCGTGCGGGGATCGACCTGCGTGCGGCCGGCGACCCCGAGGCCGAGCTCCCGCTGCGACCGCGGATGCTTCGCGTCGTGATCGAGAATCTCGCCCAGAACGCGATGCGTTACGCCGGTCCGGAGGCGACGCTCACCGTCGCCGTCCGGCCGGGCGAGCTCCAGGTTTCCGACGACGGCGCCGGCGTCTCCGAGGAGGATCTTCCGCGTCTCTTCGAGCGCTTCTACCGGGCCGATCGCGTCCGCGGCTCTCGTGGGACCGGGCTCGGTCTCGCGGTCGTGAAGCACATCGTCACCGCAGCAGGCGGCACGGTGGACGCGGAGGGCGCGCCGGGCCACGGGTTGACCATTACCGCCAGGTTCCCTGCCGTCTAGGCGCATTCACCACTTCGTTACCACAGCTTCACCGCATGCAGACGAGCGGGCCGCCGACAATCGGACCCGGTGCGCGCGGTTGCAGTCGCCTGTCTACTCGTGCTCCTCTTCACGACCGGCTGCGGGCGCCAGCGCCCCTCTCATGCGCCGGCGGCCGCGGACACGACGGGCGACAATCCTCTCGGCGCCTTCGAGGAGGAAGCGCTCACCGGCCAGCTGCGCGCCGACGGCTCGAGCACGGTGGCGCCGCTGATGAGCCTCGCCGCTGAGCGCTTCCGGAGGCAGGAACCCGGTGTGCACGTCACGGTGGGAACGTCCGGCACCGGCGGCGGCTTCGAGCGCTTCTGCCGCGGAGAGACCGACCTCTCGGACGCCTCCCGGCCGATCGAGGACGACGAGCGGAAGCTCTGCGAGAAGAACGGCATCAACTTCTTCCCGCTGCAGGTGGCGAACGACGGCATCTCGGTCGTCGTCAACCCGAAGAACGACTGGGCGAGGTGCCTGACCGTCGACCAGCTGAAGGCGATCTGGGAGCCGCGCTCCACAGTGAAGACCTGGCGCGATGTCGATCCGACGTTCCCGGACGAGCGCCTGAGCCTCTACGGCGCCGGCACGGATTCGGGCACGTTCGACTACTTCACGGAGGCGATCGTCGGGAAGGAGGACGCGAGCCGCAGCGACTACACGCCGAGCGAGGACGACAACGTCACCGTCCGCGGCGTGTCCGGCGAGAAGGGTGCGCTCGGCTACTTCGGCCTGTCGTACCTGCTCGAGAACCCGGAGCGCGTGAAGGGCGTCGCCGTCGACGGCGGCGACGGGTGCGTCGAGCCGAGCGCCCAGACGGTCCAGGACGGCACGTATACGCCTCTGTCGCGCCCGCTCTTCACCTATGTGAACGAGGATTCGCTCGCCGAGAAGGCCGCGCTGGAGCCGTTCCTCACGTTCGTGCTCGACCGGGCCGTTCGGCTCGCGCGCGACGCGAAGTTCGTTCCCATGACGCCCGCGCAGGTCGACCAGGCCCGCACCGCGCTGGAGTCTGGGGGAGTCGGCGTCGATTGACCGCCTTCACCAGATCGCTCCCAGAGCTTCACATCCCCCATACCCACCTCTGGGTGGCCCCCACGAACAATCGCGTCGACCTGGCACGACTCGAAAGGGGACCATCGGCATGAGAGGGATACGGAAGCTCCTGCTCGTCGGGAGCGGTATCACCCTGCTCGCACTCGCGTCCGTTGCGGCAGCCGTTGCCGGCGCGCATGCGATCAAGGGAACCATCCAGGCAGACGGCTCGAGCACGGTCGGGCCCTTCGCGCAGGCGGGGGCCGAGAGCTTCGAGCGCAAGTATCCAGGGGCTCGCGTCGTTGTCGGCATCTCGGGCACCGGCGGCGGCTTCGAACGCTTCTGCAAGAACGAGACCGACCTCTCCGATGCCTCGCGGCCGATCAGGCTGTCCGAGGCGGCGAAGTGTCACGACGCCGGCATCGGCTACATCCAGTTCCTCGTCGCAAACGACGGGATCTCCGTCGTCGTCAACAAGAGCAACACCTGGGCCAAGTGCCTGACCACGGCCGAGCTGAAGAAGATCTGGGATCGCGGCTCCAACGTCGACAACTGGCGTGACGTCCGGCCCGGGTTCCCGAACGTTCCCCTGAAGCTCTACGGACCGGGCACGGACTCGGGCACGTTCGACTTCTTCACGGAGAAGATCAACGGCACCGCCCGCCGAAGCCGCTCGGACTACTCGGCGAGCGAGGACGACAACGTGCTCGTTCGCGGGGTCGAGGGTGACCGCGGCGCCATGGGCTACTTCGGCTTCTCGTACTACGAGGAGAACGCCAAGCGCCTGAACCTCGTCGCGGTCAACTCGGGTGGAGGCTGCGTCAAGCCGAGCGTCGCCTCGGTGCAGGCCCGCCGTTACAAGCCGCTCTCCCGCGGTCTGTTCGTCTACGCGAAGAAGAAGTCCTTCAAGCGCGACGTGGTCGCCGCATTCATCCGCCACCTGATCGTCAACGAGCGGGCGATCTCGCGGAAGGCGAAGTTCGTCCCGCTGACAAAGCCGCAGCTCCGAAAGGCGCAGCGGCAGTACAACACCGCCCTCAAGAACCGGAAGAACTACTAGGAGGAGTCGGGGGGAGTGGCGACGCGCGAAGCAGCAGCACCGCAGCCGCTCCGGCTCCGCGCCACTCGCCGCCGCTGGGGCGAGGACGTCGTCAAGGTCGTCCTCGCCCTTTGCGCCCTCGTCTCTGTCGCGACGACGGTCGGCATCGTCGTCGCGCTCTTCCTGCCCGCCTTCGAGTTCTTCGGCCAGGTCTCGGTCCGCGAGTTCCTCACCGGCCGCAACTGGGCACCGCTCTTCGAGCCGCCGTCCTTCGGGGTCCTCCCCCTGATCGCCGGGACGCTGCTCGTTACCGCCTGCGCCTCCCTCGTCTGCATCCCGTTCGGGCTCGGCTCGGCCATCTATCTCAGCGAGTACGCCCGGGCGCGCACGAGAAGGATCCTCAAGCCCGCCCTGGAGGTCCTCGCCGGAATCCCGACCGTCGTCTACGGCTACTTCGCGCTCACCTTCGTGGCGCCGCTGCTCCAGGACATCGGTCTTCCGGTCGGTGTCTTCAGCGCGCTCGCCGCCGGGCTCGTGATGGGCGTGATGCTTCTGCCGACCGTGGCCTCGATCTCCGAGGACTCGATGGCGGCTGTTCCGCGCGACCTCCGGGACGGCGCCTATGCCCTGGGCTCGACGCGCGTTCAAGTGGCGACGAGGATCGTCGTGCCCGCGGCGATCTCCGGGATCATCGCCTCGTTCGTGCTGGCGATCTCGCGCGCAGTCGGAGAGACGATGATCGTGCTGATCGCCGCCGGCGGTCAGCCGAACTGGACCTGGAACCCGCTCCAGGCGGTGCAGACGATGACGGCGTTCGTCGCCGCGACCGGACAGGGCGACGTCCCGACCGGATCCGTCGAGTACAAGACGATCTTCGCGGTGGGAGCGACGCTGTTCGTCATGACGTTCGTCATGAACGTCCTCTCCATCCGGCTCGTCCGCCGGTTCCGGGAGGTCTACGAGTGAGCGCGCAGGCTGCGTCGCCGCTCCGGCCCAGCCGCCCCCGCGGCCGGTGGGCGGGACGGCTGTTCGGAAGCTTCCTCGTCCTCTCCCTGCTCATCGGGTTCCTCACCCTCGGCGCGCTGCTCGGGCAGGTCTTCTTCGACGGCTACCGATGGGTCGACGCGGTGCTCTTCTTCGAACCGCCCTCGGCCGACCCCCTCATCGCCGGCGCCGAGCCCGCCATCCTGGCGACGATCTACCTCGGCATCCTGCTGCTCGCCTTCACGGTCCCCCTCGGCGTCGGCACCGCGATCTACCTCGAGGAGTACGCGAACCGCAACCGCTGGTACAACCGCCTGCTCGAGCTCAACATCCAGAACCTCGCCGCAGTCCCGTCGATCGTCTACGGGATCCTCGGCCTGGCGTTCCTCGTCCGCGGGCTCGGGCTGGGCCGGGTGCTCCTCTCGGGCGCGATGATCCTGACGCTGCTCGTGCTTCCGACGGTGATCATCGCGGCTCGGGAAGCGATCCGCGCGGTCCCGGACTCGATCCGGCAGGGCGCCTACGCGCTCGGCTCGACGAAGTGGCAGGTCGTCTGGCGGCAGGTGCTCCCGGCGGCCACGCCCGGAATCGCGACCGGCTCGATCCTCGGACTGTCCCGCGGGCTCGGCGAGACGGCGCCGCTGCTCCTCGTCGGAGCGCTGACGTACGTCTCCTTCAACCCGACGCTCCTCGGAGACTTCACCGCGCTGCCGGTGCAGATCTACCAGTGGGTGGCGCGTCCGCAGGAGGAGTTCCGCACGCTCGCGGCCGCCGGGATCATCGTGCTGCTCGCGATCCTCCTGGCGCTGAACGGGTTCGCGATCTGGATCCGCAACCGCTACGAACGACGATGGTGAGGAGGCGAGAGTGTCCGTCACAATGGCCGACGTGAGCGTCAACATCGCGGAGCAGCGACGCGAGCTGCCGGCGAAAGAGCACCGAACGATCCTGTTCGACGTTCGCGACCTCGGCGTCTCGTACAACGAGAACCGTGCGCTCGACGGCGTCTCGCTCGAGATCTACGCGAACTTCGTCACCGCCTTCATCGGCCCGTCGGGGTGCGGAAAGAGCACGTTCATCCGCTGCTTCAACCGCATGAACGACCTCATCCCGAGCGCGGCTGTCGACGGGACGATCCTGTACCACGGCGAGGATCTCTACGGCTCGCAGGTCGATCCCGTCGAGGTGCGCAAGCGGATCGGCATGGTGTTCCAGAAGCCGAATCCGTTCCCGAAGTCGATCCATGACAACGTCGCGTTCGGTCCGCGCGTGCTGGGAATGACCAAGGGCCTCGACGAGCGGATCGAGAAGGCGCTCCAGCAGGCGGCGCTCTGGGACGAGGTCAAGGACCGACTCAAGGCGAGCGCGCTCAGCCTCTCCGGCGGGCAGCAGCAGCGTCTCTGCATCGCGCGGTGCCTTGCCGTCGAGCCCGAGGTGATCCTGATGGACGAGCCGGCGTCGGCGCTCGACCCGATCGCGACGACGCGCATCGAGGACCTGATGCACGAGCTGAAGAAGGAGTACACGATCGTCGTCGTCACGCACAACATGCAGCAGGCGGCCCGAGTCGCGGACATGACGGCGTTCTTCAGCGTCACGCGCGGAGACGAGGGCCAGCGCACCGGCATCCTCGTCGAATACGACTCGACGTCGAAGATCTTCACGCAGCCCTCCGACAGCCGGACGGAGGACTACGTCACCGGTCGGTTCGGCTAAGTGCCCCTCCAAGCACTACACGCCTACTCCTGGCCCGCGATCACACGGCGCCAGCCCTCGCCCTCCTCCTCACCAAGGCTTTCCAGCCTTGCCTCGTCGGAGTGCGAACCCTGGCTTGGTGCTCGCGACCCAGGAGCGGGGCAGCAGTACTTGAAGGGGCACTAACCGCACATGGGCGAGCCGGCAAGCGCGAACTATCCTGACCGGATGAGACTGTCCTTCCAGGAAGCGCTCGATCGCCTGGAAGCGAACCTTCAGGAGGAGAGCGAGCTCGTTCTCCGGTCCCTTCGTGGCGCGCTCGTCGCCCTCGAGCAGCAGGACGCGGAGCTGGCCGACGAGGTGATCGCGTTCGACGACGAGGTCGATGCGCGCTATCTCGACATCAGCCAGGGGATCGAGCAGATGCTTGCGCGCCAGACCCCGGTCGCCGTCGACCTGCGGCTCGTTCTCGCCGTGCTGCACATCAACCTCGGGCTCGAGCGCATGGCCGACCTGTGCGTCACGATCGCAAAGCTGACGAAGCTGACCGCCGATCTGCCCCCCGACGAGACGCTCATCGAGGCCTTCGAGGAGATGGGCGCCCGGGCCGAGGAGATGACTCGCGTCGCGATGCGCTCGTTCGCCGAGCGCGACGCCGCAGCCGCCGAGAGCCTCGTCGACCTCGACGAGCTGATCGACCGGGCGAACCGCCGCGTCGTCGGGCACGTGCTCGAGCTCGGCAACGATCCGGCGCTCCGGGAGTGGGGCCTCCGCATGATCGTCGTCTCCCGCTGCCTCGAGCGCGTCGGCGACCACGCCGTCGACATCGGCGAGCAGACCGCCTACCTGGTCACCGGCGAGTTCCGCGAGTTCACGGACGCCTCGCACCCCGAAGACTCGTAGATCCGCCAGCTCAGTTACGGTTCCGCGGCGGATGAAGCTCTCGTTCGTGCCCCGGACTACCGAGTTCTACGACCTGTTCGCGGCGGCCGGGGAAAACGCCCTGGAAACGGCTCGCCAGGTCGACGCCCGCTTCCGCAGCTTTCCGGAGCGCGAGGTGCGCCAGGCGCAGGTCAAGGAGCTGGAGAACCGTGGCGACGAGCTCACTCGGCAGATCATCGAGCTCCTGAACACGCAGTACGTCACCCCGTTCGACCGCGAGGACATCTACGAGCTCGCGAAGGCGATCGACGACGTCGTCGACTTCATGGAGAACGCGTCCGATCTGCTCACGCTCTACAAGGTCGACCGGCCGATGGAGGAGTCACTCGAGCAGTGCAGCTTGCTCGTCGCGGCCGCCGAGAACCTCGCCAAGGCGCTGGCAGAGCTGCGCGGCCTTCGGAACACCGAGCCGTACCTGATGAAGGTCAAGAAGCTCGAGGACGAAGCGGATCAGCTACTGCGACGCGCAATCGCCGGACTGTTCGAGAACCACGTGGACCCGGTGGAGGTGATCCGCTGGAAGGACATCTTCGACGCACTCGAGGACGCGATCGACTCCTGTGAGAGCGCGGCCGACGTCGTGGGAAACATCGTCGTCAAGAACCTCTAGCCGGCGATGGAGGTCACGCTCTTCGCCGTTGTCGCAGTCGCGCTCTTCTTCGATTTCACGAACGGCTTCCACGACACCGCAAACGCGATCGCCACATCCGTCTCGACCAAGGCGCTCTCGCCGCGGGCCGCCGTCCTCAGCGCGGCGGTCCTGAACTTCCTCGGGGCTTTTGTCTCCTTCGCGGTGGCGGCGACGATCGCGAAGGGAATCGTCGACCAGGAGGCGATCACGCTGGACATCGTTCTCGCCGGGCTGGTCGGCGCGATCACCTGGAATCTGGTCACCTGGTATGTCGGGCTTCCGTCCAGCTCGAGCCATGCGCTCGTCGGCGGCATGATCGGGTCGGCAGTTGCCGCCGACGGCTTCGGCGTCGTCCAGTGGAGCAACCTGGTCGACAAGGTCCTGATCCCATCGCTCGCTGCTCCGGTGCTCGGCGTGCTCGTCGCGGCCGCACTGATGATCGTCGTCCTCTGGCTCGTCCGTCGGCGGGCCCCGGGCCTCGTCAACCGCGTGTTCCGGCGCCTCCAGCTGGTCTCCGGCGGATTCGTCGCGTTCACCCACGGGACGAACGACGCCCAGAAGACGATGGGGATCATCGCGCTCGCGCTCGTCGCTTCCGGACATCTCTCGCCGGACTTCACGCAACCGCCGACCTGGGTGATCGTCTGTTCCGCGACCGCGATGGGGCTCGGAACCTACGCGGGGGGCTGGCGGATCATCAAGACGCTCGGAACCCGCATCGCCCGGCTGGAGCCGGCTCAGGGCTTCGCGGCGCAGTCGGCCTGCGCCGCGATTCTCTGGACGACCGCGCACCAGGGCTTCCCGGTCTCGACGACCCAGGTGATCAGCGGCTCGGTCCTCGGCGCCGGCGCATCGACCCGTCTCTCAGCGGTGCGGTGGGGCGTGGCGGGCAACATCCTCCTCGCCTGGGTGCTCACGATGCCGTCCGCCGCCGTCGTCGGCGCCGGCATGGAGGTGCTGACGCGGGTCCCCGGCGGCGCGGTGATCGTCGCCGTGCTCACCGCGGGGATCGCAACGGCGGCGTTCCTCGGTCGGAGCCTCGAGAGCCGCCGGCTGCGGGTGCGTGCCGCGGAGGGGTAGCGCGAGGAGACCCGTCTTCCGCGCCTAAGGACCGCTTAACAGAGGCACAAGGACCGGTTAACCGGAGATAACCATGCGCAACGAAGAGCCGAGTACTAATTCGTCGTGCTGAGACCTCCCCGCGTTCTCTCCAGCGCGGCCCCGCTTCTCATCGCGGCAGCGATGGGTGGCGGGGTTGCGCTCGCGGGTGCCGCGCTCTTCGGCCTCTTCGACGACACGCAGACGGTGCAGGTGCCCGTCACGGCGCTCGAGTCGGCCGCCCCGGCGGACTTCGCCAAGGACCGCCGGCTGACGATCAACGAGATCTACCGCCGGAGCGCCCCCGGAGTCGTGCAGATCACGACGACGAGCGTCCGGGAGGTGCAACCCGACCCCTTTCTCAACCCGTTCGGCTTTCCGGAGGAGCAACGGCAGCAGGCGCTCGGCTCGGGCTTCGTAATGGACACGGCCGGCCGCATCGTCACGAACTACCACGTCGTCGAGGGCGCGCAGCAGATCGAGGTCAGCTTCTCGAACCGCGACAGCGTGAAGGCACGGCTCGTCGGCACCGATCCGTCCACCGACATCGCGGTCTTGAAGGTGAACGTCGACTCTCGCGCGCTCCGGCCGCTCCAACTGGGCAACTCCGATCGCGTCCGCGTGGGGGACTCCGTCGTCGCGATCGGGAACCCGCTGGGGCTCGAGCGCAGCGTGACCGCCGGCATCGTGTCGGCGCTCCACCGTCCGCTGCAGGCGCCGAACGACTTCACGATCGACGACGTGATCCAGACGGACGCGTCGATCAACAGCGGCAACTCGGGCGGCCCGCTCATCGCCGCGAACGGCGCCGTCATCGGGGTCAACACGGCGATCGCGACGGGGAACACCGGCTCGACCGGCAACATCGGCATCGGCTTCGCGGTGCCGATCAACACGGTGCGGAACGTCGTCTCGCAGCTGATCGAGAAGGGCAAGGTCGAGCATCCGTTCATCGGGATCGGGGCGCAAGCCGTCGACAAGGAGATCGCCCGGCTCTTCAACCTTCCGGCCGACCGCGGCTTGCTGGTCGTGCGCGTCTACCAGGAAAGCGGTGCCGCCAAGGCCGGACTACGTGCGGGCTCGCGGGAGGTCGTGATCGACGGGCAGAGCTACCTGCTCGGCGGAGACTTCATCGTCGAGATCGACGGCAAGCCCGTGTCCGAGCCGCAGGATCTGCGGCAGGCGATCATGGGCAAGAAGGTCGGCGACAAGATCACCGTCGAGGCCTACCGCGACGGCGAGCGCCGTGAGTTCGAGTTCGAGCTCGGGCGCCAGCCCTCCTCGCAGCCCGGCTAAGCGGGCGTCTACGAAAGCGCCTGCTCGGCCGCGGCTTTCACACCCTCGGCCCAGGTCGGGAACGCGTGATGCATGCGGGCGAGGTCGTCCACCGTCGCACCGAGCTTGAACGCGAGGCCGAGCCCCTGGACGACGTCGCTCGCGTTCCGCGTGACGACGTGGAGGCCGACGACGCGGCGGGATTTCCGCTCCCAGACGAGCTTGTACAGCCCGTGCTTGACGTCCGTGTAGGAGGCGCGCTGGACGTAGCGGATCGGGTGCACGGCCGTATCTACGTCGAGCCCGCGCTCTCGAGCCTCCGCCTCGGTCAGGCCGACCGCGGCGAGCTCGGGGTCGGTGAAGATGGCCGTCGGGAGCCAGTCGTAGGCCGCCCGGGCGTCGTTCGCGCCGAACATGTCGTCGACGGCCACGCGCGCCTCGTACTGGGCGACCGGCGTGAACTGGTGCGCGGCGGTCACGTCCCCTGCGGCCCAGACGCCCTCGGCCGACGTGCGGAGCCGGTCGTCGACCACGATCCCGCCGCGTGTCCGCTTGATGCCGGCCCGCTCGAGCTCGAGGCGCTCGACGTTCGGCAGCCGGCCGGAGGCCAGCAGGATCCGGTCGACGCGCACCTCGTCGTCTCCAAGCGTGGCGACGATCACGCCGTCCTCGCGACGGACGCGCGAGACGGTCGTGCCTGTCCGGATGTCGATGCCCTCGTCCGTGAGCGCCGCGGTCAGCTCGCCGGTCGCGTCGGCGTCCGACCGTGGCGAGATCCGGTCGGCCGTCTGGACGAGCGTCACGCGCGAGCCGAATCGGGAGAAGATCTGCGCGAGCTCCAGGCCGACCGGCCCGCCGCCGACGACGAGCAGAGCCTCCGGGAGCTCGGTCAGCTCGAGCGCCGTGACGTGGTCGATCCAGCCGACCTCCTCCAGACCCTCGATCGGCGGCACGGCCGTGCGGGATCCGGTGGCGACCAGCACCCTCTCGGCGGTCAGGCGGGTGCCGTTCACCTGGACGGTGTGCGGATCGAGGAACGATCCGGTCCCGTCGTAGGGGGTGTGTCCCGCCGCGTGGAGCCGCTCCATCCAGGTCTCCTGCGAGACGATGAGCGAGTCCTTGCGCGCGCGCACCTCGGCGAGGTCGACGCGCGGCGGTCCGACCTCGATCCCGAGCTTGCCGGCCAGCGTCGCGATGTCGTGTGTGAGCTCGGCGGCGACGAGGTAGGCCTTCGTCGGCTTACAGGCGACGTTCGGGCAGCTCCCGCCCCAGCGCCTGTCCTCGATCAGCGCGACCCGCGCCCCGTGCTCGTTCGCGGCCTTGTTCGCGCCGTCTCTGGCGCCGGAGCCGGAGCCGAGGACGATCAGGTCGAACTGCTCGCTCATGAAATCCCTCCTGCGGGTAGGTTCGGTGGGTGGACATCCTCGCGTTCCTCGGTATCGCGGCGCTCGTGATCGTTACGCCCGGCCAGGACACGGCGCTCTCGATCCGCAACACGCTGCTCGGTGGGCGTCGGGCCGGCGCGTTCACGGCGCTGGGCGTCTCCACCGGTCAGGCCGTGTGGGCGCTCGCGACCAGTCTCGGTCTCGCAGCGCTGATCGTCGCCTTCGAGCCGGCGTTCGTCGCGCTCAAGCTCGCCGGCGCCGTGTTCCTCGTCTACCTCGGGGTGCACGCCCTCCTCGCGGCGCTGCGCGGAACGCACGTCGACCGCCGGGGCGCGGACGGGCCGCTGAGCGGGGCGGTCGCGTTCCGGCAAGGCGTCGTCAGCAACCTCGGGAACCCGAAGATGGCCGTCTTCTTCACGAGCCTGCTGCCGCAGTTCGGGGCCGAGTCGTTCGGCGGCCTGCTCGCGCTGGGCCTCGCCTTCTGCTGCATGACGCTCGTCTGGCTGAGCGCCTACGCCGTGGCGGTCGCTCGGGTCGGCGACGTCCTCCGCCGCCCGGTCGTCCGGCGGGTCTTCGACGCGATCCTCGGCGCCGTCCTCGTTGCGCTCGGGATCCGGCTCGCGACCGAACGCAGGTAGATAGATGGTTGATGCCACGATCTCGCGCGTCCGGCTGCGCGATCTGGCGCGTCTGGGCCGCTTCCGCCCCGGCCCTAGCCCACAGCGTGGGCCAGGGCCGGCGCGTGCGCTTCGCGTCGCCGCCCCGGCCCCGATGCTTCCAGCATCGCCGCCGTGCCGGCGCCGCGCCCCAGACGGCCAGCTCACGCCCCGAACGTGCAATCTCATGGCATCACCCATCTAGCCCGTGGCGATCGAGCAGCACTTCGGCGAGAGCCCGCCGCTCTCGATCGGCGTCGAGGAGGAGGTGATGCTTCTGGACGGCGAGACGCTCGCGCCGGTGGGGGCGATCCGGGAGCTGCTCGCCGCGACTGACGGCGCCCAGATGCCGGGCACGCTCAAGACGGAGCTCCACGCCTCCGTCGTCGAGCTCACGACGGGCGTCTGCGTGACGCCCGACGAGGCGGTCGAGGCGCTCCGCGAGCTCCGCGGCCGGACCGCCGAGGCGCTGGAGGGGCTCGGGCTGCGTATGGCGGCTGCCGGCACGCATCCGTTCGCCGAGCCCGAAGACCTGCCGATCACCGACGAGAAGCGCTACGAGGAGATGGTCGGCTACCACGGGATCACGGCCCGGCGTCAAGGCGTGAACGGCCTCCATGTTCACGTCGGCATGCCGGCGGCTGAGGCGTGCATGCGGACGGTCGAGACGATCCTGCCCTGGCTTCCCCTGGTGCTCGCGCTATCCGCCAACTCGCCCTACCTCGCCGGCCGGGTGACCGGCCTCGCGTCGAACCGGGCGGAGGTGCTCGCCCAGCTTCCCCGCAGCGGAGCGCCGCCGACCTTCGACAGCTACGCGGCCTGGGAGCGCTGGATCGCACGCCTCGTCGACACGGGGTTGATGCGGGAGTACACCCAGGTCTGGTGGGACGTCCGGCCGCACCCGAAGTTCGGGACGATCGAGATCCGGGTGCCCGACCAGCCGACCGACCTCGAGCGGACCGGAGCCTTCATCGAGCTGCTCCGGAACCTCTGCGAATGGGCCCTCGAGGACCCCGCTCCCGCGCCGGCGGACCGCGGCGTCTATCAGCAGAACCGGTGGGCGGCCGCGCGCTTCGGCCCCGACGCCGAGCTGGTGCACGCAGGACGCCTCGTCCGGGCGCGCGACCTCCACGCCCAGCTTCCCTTCGCCTCCCCGCTCGATGCCTCGGTCTCGGAGGCGGAGCTGCAGCTCGACCAGCCCGATTCCGCCGCGGCGGCCTCGGATATCGTGGCCCGCACATGGCCGTGGTGAAGGAGACGATCGAGGTCAGCGGGATCCGCTGCGAGCGCTGCGTCAACCGGCTCGCCGCCGCGCTGCGCGGCCACGAGGGCCTCGAGTTCGCGACCGCCAACCTGATGGGTCAGGTCCGGCTCGAGTGGGACGAGGCGCGCACGAGCCGGGATGCCCTCGTCGAGGCCATGGCCCAGGCCGGTTTCAAGCCGCAGCCCGTCGCCGGCTAGCGCTCTTCGCGAACGTCCGACAGGCGGTCGCCGAGCAGCGCAGGCGACTCGTCCGGCAGTCCGGCGGTCTCCTCGTCGGAGCCCTCGCGGATCCGGGCGCGCTCGGCGGTTGCCGTCTCGCCGCCGGCCAGCCCCGACGTCTCGTCGAGGCCGTAGTGGCGGGCGACCGCGTCGCGGTCGAACCCGTCGTCCACCGCCGGCGACTCGCCGATCAGCTCGCCGGAGAGCGTCGTCCGAACCTCCTGCTCGTCCGGGTACGTCTCCACCGATGCCTTCGGGACCGCGTAGCGATGCTTGCGGAGCGTCCCGTGCTCGACGATGAGGAAGTCGCCGTCCTCCCCGACGACCGTGCCCCAGCGCTTGTCGTCCACCGCCGTGATCAGGTCGTAGCCTTCCATCGCGTCGTCCATACCCGGAATAGCGCGGGGCCAATCACCGTTCTCCTAAGAGGAAACAGCCTGCTACGGTCGAGTGGATGAGTGAGGCCTCAGAAAGCTCGGCCAGGCAGCTTGCAACGGACGCGAGGGACCGCGTCCGCTTCGAAGAGGAGGCTCTGGACCTGTCAGACCAGGTGTACGGCGTTGCGCGGAGACTCGTGGGGTCTCGCGAGGAGGCGGAGGACCTCGTGCAGGAGACGTACGCGCGGGCGTTTCGCAGCTGGCGCTCCTTCCGGCCCGGCACCAACCTTCGGGCCTGGCTCTTCCGCATCCTCACGAATCTCAACATCGACCGCGGTCGCAAGGCGCAGCGAACGCCGGACCAGCAGCCCCTGGAGGAGAGCGACTACTTCCTCTACAACAAGCTCGAGGAGACCGGCGGCGACGGGAGCACCGACGAGCGGCGCGTCGTCGACCGCCTATCTCAAAATGACGCCGTGACCGCGCTCGCGGACCTCCCGCACGACTTCCGCGACGTGGTGCTGCTCGTCGACCTGGCCGACTTCACCTATAGCGACGCGGCGCAGATCCTCGACATCCCGATCGGCACCGTCATGTCGCGGCTGCACCGGGGGCGCAGGATGCTGAAGGGCACGCTCGCCGCCTCGGCGACGAGGGAGTCGTGATGTCCGCCTACGTCTTCGACCCGTGCGAGAAGTGCGAGCAGATGATGCAGCCCTACCTCGACCGTGTGCTGACGGAGGAGGAGCGGCGGGAGGCGGAGACCCATCTCGACGGCTGCGCCTACTGCCGGAAGCGCTACCGGTTCGAGGAGGAGTTTCGCCAGTTCGTGCGTCTGGCGGTGACCGAGCCGATGCCGCCGGAGCTGAAGGCGAAGCTCGCGGCGCTCCGCACGCCGCTCTAGGCCTACCCCAGCGCGCGCGGCGGGCCGACGATCACGACCAGGCGGCGTGGGTCCTTCCCCGCCGGCAGCGGCCGGGCCGTGACACCGAGCTGATCCGCCAGCCGCCGGCCGATCTTCTCGCCGCCCGGCGGGAAATACACGGAGGTCTCCGGGTAGTCGAAGCGGCCGGCGCGACTGACGCGCTTGATCTGGTATGCGAAGGATCCGATCCGGTCGGCGACACGGCGCGTGTAGTTGATGTCGCCGCCGCCGTTCAGAACGTCGACGGAGATTCGCCAGGGCGGCGGAAGCGACGCAGCGGCCGAGGCGCTCCCGGAGTGGTTGCCGAGGCGCGGCGGGAGGGCGATCGCGAGGACGAGTGCAAGCGTGGTCGCGAGCAGCCCTGCGCACACGGCGAGGCGGCCCCGTTTGTTGCTCGACAACGGGCCGACCGGGAGGCCGGCGAGGCGGCGCGCCTCGCGACGGTCGATGTCGAGCGAGGTCGTGTAGAGCAGGAGCGCGAGCGTCGCGCGCTCGCTGGAGCGAAAGCGGTAGAGGCGCCCCTCCTCGAGCCACTCGACCTCGTCCGGCGTCAGCCCGGCCCGCCGCGCCGCGTCCTCTCTGGTCAGCTGCCGCTGGAGCCGCGCACGGGCGAGTGCGGTTGGCTCCTCCGGGGCCACCGACATGACGGCTTCCATGAACGCGTTCATTCGTCGGACTTCTCTCGCAACCTGCCGGGAATCTCATCGGCACGATCGACGTCTCCTGGAGACCCGAGGTCGTCGCACGGAACGAGCGCGGGCTCCAAGGCCCGCGCTCCCTCGTCCGGGATCCCGTCCCAAACCGTCCGTGCGAGCACGACGGGGTGCCCGCGGTCGCCGCCGTAGGAGGCGGCGACGACGGGTCCTGCGCCCTCCCGCCAGGCGCCGACGACGCGGTCGACGGCGGCCGGCGCGAGGTCGGGGCCGTCGGCCAGCACGACCACGGCGGCCTCGACCTCCGGGCCAAGCGCGGCGAGGCCGCAGCGCAACGAGGCGCCCGGCCCGCGCTCCCAGTCGGCGCACTCGAGGATGCGGGCGTCGGCCTCGAGCGGATAGGCACCGGCGACGACCACGAGCTGGTCGACGCAGCTCGCCCGCACCCGCCGCAGGACCTCGGGCAGCAGGAGCGCCTGCTTGGGGGCCCCGAAGCGGGTCGCCGCGCCCGCTGCGAGCACGACCGCGGCGACCATCGCCGCGTTCAGTCCGAGACGGACGTCTTCTTGATGACGATCCGCTCGGTCGGCCTCTCGGTTCTCCGGTTGCCGAGCTCGCCGATCTTGTCGATGACGTCCTGACCCTCGACGATCTTGCCGACGACCGCGTAGTCCGACGGGAGGGTCACCTTGTCGCCCGTGACGATGAAGAACTGGCTGCCGCCCGTGCCCGGAGGCTCGAAGTTGGACTTCGCCATCGCCACGGTGTACTTCGGGTAGCTCGTGTTGGGAGGGACCGCGTCGACGGTCGTGTAGCCCGACCCGCCGTTGCCGGTGGCCGTGGGATCGCCGCCCTGGATGATGAAGCCCGGCACGATGCGGTGGAAGCGCGTCCCGTTGAAGAAGCCCTTCTTCGCGAGGTCCACCAGCGAGTCGCCGTTGCACGGCGCGAGCGAGCCGTCGATCTCGAGCGTGAAGTTGCCGTGCGTCGTCTCGAACTCGATCTTCGGCCGCGCGTCCTTGCCGAGCGGCTGGATATCGGGCTGGCTGGCCGGATCCTGGATCTGGACGTCGCAGGAGGTGACGGCCGAGCTCGAGTCGGAGCTACCGCCGCAGCCGACTGCGAGGAGGACACAGGCGAGGGCGAGGAGCGCGTACCTCACGGCTCGATCTCGGCGAGCGCCCTGCGGACGAGCGCGCGGGCGACGTCCAGCTTGTACGCGTTCTGGGGGAGCGGAGTCGCCGTCTCGAGCGCCTCCAGGCCGTCGAGGAGCCACGGGACGGGCGCCATGCCGGCGAGCGCGATCCGCGTCTCCTCGCCGCGGCGAGCCGCCGCGACGCCCACGAGGGCGAACGAGAACGCGCGCCGGTCCATCGCCTTCAGGTATGCGCTCGCCTCCGGCGCGGGGACGTCGAGCTCGAGGATCAGCTCGCCGGCCTCGAGCGTCGTGATCCGCCGGTCGTCGTCGGTCGGAAGCCGGTAGAGCTCGGCGACGGAGAGCTCGCGGCGGTCGGTGCGGAGCGTCGCGCCGAGGGCGAGAAGCGCCGCGGCGGGGTCCGACGGATGGGGGGAGGCACACGGCTCGTTCGCGAAGACCGCGTGCTCGCGGTGGAGCCCCGCGCGCGCGTAGCACCGGTCCCCTCCGTGCAGCCAGCAGGGGTACCGGAGCCGCCAGTACCAGCAGCGGGTCGCCTGGAGCAGGTTGCCGCCGATCGTTCCCATCGCTCGGAGCTGCGGCGAGGCGGCGAGCCGGCAGGCCTCGCGGAGCGCGTGGGGGATCTCCGGGTCGGCCTCGAGCTCGGCCAGTGTCGTGCCCGCGCCGATCCGCGTGCCGTCGACGCCGCGCGGCACGAGGGCACGGACGTCGACGAGCGTCGTCGCCGGAACCACCCGGTCGCGGACGAGCGGCACGACCTCGGTCCCGCCCGCGAGGGGGATGGAGCCCTGAGGCGCCGGCTCGCCGGCGCCGCCGGTCCCCTCGAGCGCGGCCCGAGCCGCCTGGAGCGAGTCAGGCCGCCGGAGCTCCAACCTCGTCTCGCCGCCGCTCTCGCGCATCGCGGAGCGCCCTCAACCCGCTACGCGTCCTGGTTACCGCGAAGAGCTGCTCCATCATCACGCAGACACTCGCTGCCGCTTCGGTTGCCGCGAGGCCGTCCGCAACGCGCGGAGCATCTCTTCGCGATCGATGGGAAGCGAGCGCACGTCCGCGCCGGTCGCGTCGCGGATCGCGTTCGCGATCGCGGCCGACGTGGGCACGATCGGAGGCTCGCCGAGCCCCTTCGAGCCGAGGTTCGTCAGATGCGTGTCGGGCTCGTCCACGAGATCCGTCACGATCTCTGGGACGTCTGCGATCGTCGGAAGCTTGTAGGCATCGAGCGTCAGGGTGAGCGTCCTCCCCGTCTGCGGGTCGAGGAGCCGCTCCTCGGAAAGGGTGTGGCCGATGCCCTGGATGATTCCGCCCTCGACCTGGCTCGAGGCCCCGAGGGGGTTGATCACGCGACCGACGTCGTGGATCGCCGCGATCCGCTCGACCCGCACCTCGCCCGTCTCGACGTCGACCGCGACCTCGGCGACCTGCACGCCGAAGGTGAGCACACGCATGCCGGTCGGGTTCGGCCCCCTCGAGCCCTTACCGAGGATCTGACCGGACTCGAGCAGGCCCGTGATCTCCTCCAGCGGCCAGGAGCCGCCGTCCGAGCTGACGATCCTTCCGCCCCTCAGTGAAAGGAGGCGCTCCTCCGTCTCGTACCGCTGGGCCGCGATCTCCAGGATCTGGCGCGCCGCGTCGGCCGCGGCCGAGCGTACGGCGGGGCCCATCGAGGGGAGTGTCGAGGAGCCCGCCGAGACCGTGGCATACGGCCCGCGCGCCGTGTCGCCGAGCGAGACCCGGACGCGATCGAGGGGCAGCCCGAGCTCCTCGGCCGCGATCTGCGCCATCGCGGTGCCGGTGCCGGTGCCGATGTCCTGCATCGCCGTGACGACCGTCGCCCTGGCGTCGGCCCCTACGCGTACCCAGGCGTACGACGGTGGTCCGCCGCCGCCGTACCAGACCTGACTGGCAAGACCGACGCCGCGCTTCCACGTCCCGTCCGAGCGCGCCCGAACCTCGTCGCGCCGTGCCCAGTGCTGCTCGGCCCGCCGGTAGCACTCGAGCAAGCCCTTGGACGAAAACGGCCGCTCGTCCATCGCGTCGTGGTCGGCGTAGTTGCGGCGCCGCAGCTCGAGCGGGTCGAGGTCGAGCTGGGCCGCGAGCTCGTCCATCAGGCACTCGAGGCCGAACGTGCCCTCGACGAAGCCGGGCGCCCGGAACGCCTTCATCGGCGGCGTGTTCAGCTTCGCGCCCCGCTCGACCGTCCGGACGTTCTCGCACGCGTAGAGGAGCCGCATCGGCCCGCCGGTCGACGCGAGCCAGCCGCCCCAGCCGTTCGCGTTGACGAACTCGCCCTCGAGCGCAGTCAGTATCCCGTCCGAGCGCGCTCCCACTCGGAGGCGCTGGATGGTCGCGTTCCGGTTTCCGGCGGCGAGGTTCTCCTCCCGGCGCGTCAGCGCGCACTTGACCGGCCGGCCGGTCCGGCGTGCGAGCTCGGCGCCCACGAACGTGTGGTCGTCGGCGCCGTTCTTGGAGCCGAAGCCGCCGCCCATGAACTCGCACACGACGCGCACGTGATCCTCGGGGAGGCCGAAGTGCTCGGCGACCTCCTCGCGGACGCCCCAGACGAACTGGGTCGAGATGTAGACGGTGAGGCGGTCGCCCGCCTCCCACTCGCAGACCGACTGATGCGTCTCCAGCGAGTTGTGGACGACCGTCTGCGTGCGGTACTCGGCTTCGAGGACGACGTCGGCGTCGGCGAACCCGCCCTCGACGTCGCCGCGCTCGTAGCGGCTCGGGTCGACGATGAGCTGGTCGCGGCGGACGGCCTCCTCGGGATCGAGCAGCGGCTCGAGCTCCTCCCACTCGACCTCGAGCAGCGCGAGGGCGGCACGGGCCTGCTCGTAGGTCTCCGCAGCGACGGCGGCGACCGGCGCGCCCTGGAAGTTCGGCTCGTCCGTCAACGGCTCGACGCCCGGGCCGATGGCCGCGCGGACGCCGGGAGCGCGCTCGGCGTTCCGGAGGTCGAGCCCCCGCACCCGAGCGCGCGCGAAGGGGCTGCGTAGGACCGCGGCGTGGAGCATCCCCGGCAGCTGGACGTCGGCCGTGTAGCGCGCCTCGCCGCGGACCCGCAACGAGCCGTCCTGCCGCGGCGCCGGCCGCCCGACCGTGTCGCGCGCCCCCGGAGGCCACTGCTCGAGTACGTCCTCCTCGACGACGACCCACTGCTCGGTGTAGCGGCCCTCGACCTCCTTCTCGGTCTTGATCAGCCTTGCCATGCGGCGATCGCCTCCTCGATCTTGGGATACGTCCCGCAGCGGCAGAGATTCCCGGCCATCGCATGACGAATCTCCTCGCGGCTCGGCGACGGGTTCGCGGCGACGAGCGCCGTGGCCGAGACGACCTGACCGGGCGTACAGAAGCCGCACTGGACGGCGTCGGCCCGGACGAACGCGTCCACCATCGGGTGGTCGCGAAGCCCCTCGATCGTCGTGACCTCGCCCTCGACCCGGTGGACGAGCGTGATGCAGGAAAGGATCGGGATGCCGTCGACCTGGACCGTGCACGCGCCGCAGTGGCCCTCGTTGCACGCGATCTTCGTGCCGGTCAGGCCGATGTGCTCGCGCAGGTAGTGGGCGAGCGACGTTCCGACCGGGGCGTCGACATCGTGCGTATCGCCGTTGACCGAGAGCAGCTCAGGCACCGGGCGTCACAGCGAGGATGTCGGCGATGTGCACGAGCGCGAAGACCGAGCGGCCGGTCGCCACCCGCTCGCCCTCCTCCTCGATCTCCGGGAGCGTCCGCCAGAGGTCCTGTGCGGCCGAGAGCAGCTCCTTGATCTGGTCGAGCTCCTCGACGTAGCCGTTTCGCTCGTAGCAGGCGTTCAGGGCGAGGCCGAGAACGCCGATCGTGTCCGACTGCCGCGTCCACAGGAGGGGGGTCGCCATCGAGAGGTACTGGTGCACCCGCGCCAGCGCCATCGACTGGCGGAACTCGCCCCCACCCGGCGGCGGCGAGGGCTCTGGGAGCTCCTCGCCGTCGGCGATCGCTCTCGCGTTCCCGGCGAGCATGGCCCGCAGCTCGGGCTCGTCGAGACCGGCCGTGATCGCCGTCCGCATGGCGATGAGCAGGGACTGCGGCTGCCGGCCGTACGGGTAGTCGGACGCATAGAGGATCTGCTCCGGCGGCACCTGGTTGAAGAAGTCGAGGAGGTCGACGGGGCTCCACACCGAGGTGTCGAAGAAGACGCCCTTGCGGCCGGCGAAGTGCCCGGCGAGCGCGCCGAGGTCGGCGATGCCGCCGTGGGCGATGATCAGGGTCGCCTCCGGATAGCGCTCGACGAGCCGCGAGAGATGGTCGGCGATCGGCGGCAGGCCGCGCCCGCCGTGGATCAGGATCGGTACACGCCGCTCGGCGGCGAGCTCGAAGACCGGCACCAGCCGCTCGTCGTTCAGCGTGAACCGCTGGGCGCGCGGGTGAAGCTTGATCCCGCGGGCGCCTTGGTCGAGGCAGCGCTTCGCCTCCTCGATCGGCCCCTCGTTCATGTCCAGCCGGACGAAGGGGATCAGGCGGCCGTCGGATCGCTGGGCGTGGGCCAGCGTCCGGTCGTTGGGCGCGTGGAAGGCCGGCTCGCGGTCCGGTTCGTCCATGCAGAACATGAACGCCTTCGACACGGAGTAGGCGTCCATGATCCGCTCGAGCTCCTCGTAGAGGCCGCTGAACCCGTCGATGTCGAGGCCGAGGTGGAGGTGCGCGTCGAAGATCTCGGCGCCCTCGGGGAGGAGGCGGCGGAGCTCGTCGTCGTAGCTGGAGATGAGCGCCTGGGCGCGCGCGAGGGCGGATTCCACGAAAGCTCAGTCTATGCAGAGGCCGATATAGGATCGCCGCATGACTGACGTCCTCATCTACTCAGACAACCTGCACGGGCCCGAGCTCAGGCACGAGGTTCCCGTTCCCGCTCCGGATCCGTTCCTCTACGTCGAGAAGAACGGCGCCAAGCACGTCGTGATCACGTCCTTCGAGGTCGACCGCATGAAGGAGGTCGGGCTCGAGGCGCACCCACTCGAGCAGTTCGGGTGGGACGAGCTCGTCGGCCAGGGGCAGCGCGACGAGCAGCTGCTGAAGCTGTTCGTTCGCGCCGTCGAGGGGCTCGACGTCAAGGCGGCCACGGTCCCCGCCACCTTTCCGCTCGAGCTCGCGGACGCGCTTCGCGCCAGGGGCATCGAGATCACGCCCGACAGCGCCTTCTTCGCTCAGCGCCGACGAGCGAAGAACGAGGCGGAGCTCGCCGGCATCCGCAGGGCCCAGCGCGGCACGGAGGCGGCGATGGACGCCGCGCGTGACCTTTTCCGGCGAGCCGAGGGGACGAACGGAGGGCTGACCGTGGACGGCGAGCCGCTGACCTGCGAGCTCGTCAAGGCCGCGGCGACCGACGCCTTCAACCGTCACGGCCTCGTCTCGGACGAGATGATCGTCGCGCACGGCGCGCAGACCGCGGTCGGGCACGACATGGGCTCCGGGCCGATCGGCGCCGGCGAGCCGATCATCCTCGACCTGTTCCCGAGAGATCGCGAGTCCGCCTGCTTCGCCGACATGACGCGCACGTTCGTCATCGGCGAGCCGCCGGCGAAGCTCGTCGAGTTCCACCGTCTCGTCAAGGAGGCGTTCGACGTCTCGCTCGCGGCTGTCGCGCCCGGCGTGGACGGCAACGAGGTCTTCCGCAAGGTCTGCGACGTCTTCGAGGTGGCGGGTTATCCGACGCAGTTGTCGAAGACGCCGGGCGAGGTGCTCGACCGCGGCTTCTACCACGGGCTCGGTCACGGCGTCGGGCTCGAGGTGCACGAGCAGCCGTCGCTCTCGCGCGATCCGTCGACGCTCGCCGTCGGCGACGTGATCACGCTCGAGCCCGGCCTTTACGAGCCGGGCTTCGGCGGGTGCCGTCTCGAGGATCTCGTCCTCGTCACCGAGGACGGCTGTGAGAACCTCACGCAGTACGCATACGATCTGACGCCATGACGGACACGCAGCAGAACGCTGCGATCGAGACGATGCTGTTAGAGGCGCGGCGGTACCCGCCGAGCGCGGAGTTCGCCGCGCAGGCGAACGCCCAGCCGGACCTCTACGACCGCGACTACGAGGAGCTGTGGGCGAAGGAGTCCGAGCGGGTCACCTGGTTCGAGCCCTGGACGACGCTCCTCGAGTGGGAGCCGCCCTACGCGAAGTGGTATGTCGGCGGGAAGCTCAACGTCTGCTTCAACTGCGTCGACCGGCACGTCGAGGCCGGGCGGGGCGGAAAGGTCGCCTACCACTGGGAGGGAGAGCCCGACGGCGACCGCCGCGAGCTCACCTACGCCGACCTCCAGGCCGAGGTCGTCCGGTTCGCGAACGCTCTGAAGGAGCTCGGCGTTAGCAGGGGGACGAAGGTCGCGATCTACCTGGGGATGGTCCCTGAGCTCGCGATCGCGATGCTCGCCTGCACGCGGCTGGGCGCGCCGCATACCGTCGTCTTCGGCGGCTTCTCGGCCGACTCGCTCTCCGGCCGGATCAACGACATGGGCTGCACGGTGCTCGTCACGCAGGACGAGGCGTGGCGCCGGGGCGCGAGGGTGCCGCTGAAGCAGATCGCCGACGAGGCCATGGAGGCGGCGCCCGGGATCGAGACCTGCGTCGTGCTCCGGCGCACCCGCGGAGAGGTCTCGATGGAGGACGGGCGGGACGTCTTCTGGGACGAGGTGGTCGACGGCAAGCCCGACGACCCGGAGTCATGTCCGTGCGAGCCGATGGACTCGGAGGACCTCCTGTTCCTGATGTACACGTCCGGGACGACCGCTAAGCCTAAGGGCATCGCGCACACGACGGGCGGCTACCTCGTCGGCGTCTCCTCGACGCACCACTACATCTTCGACCTGAAGCGGGACGAGGACGTCTACTGGTGCGCGGCGGACATCGGCTGGATCACCGGGCACAGCTACATCGTCTACGGGCCGCTCGCCAACGGCACGACCTCGGTCATCTACGAGGGGACGCCCGACTACCCCGGCAAGGATCGCTGGTGGGACGTGGTCGAGCGCTACGGCGTCACGATCCTGTACACGGCGCCGACGGCGATCCGGGCGCACATGAAGTGGGGGCCCGAGCACGCCGGGAAGCACGACCTCTCGTCGCTCCGGCTGCTCGGCTCGGTCGGCGAGCCGATCAACCCCGAGGCGTGGATGTGGTACCGCGAGCACGTCGGCGGCGGCCGGACACCGGTCGTCGACACCTGGTGGCAGACGGAGACCGGGATGATCCTGATCACGCCGCTGCCGGGTCTCACGACGACGAAGCCGGGCTCGGCGACGAAGCCCTTCCCCGGGATCGACGCCGCCGTGTTCGACGAGGCCGGCAACGAGGTCGGGCCCGGAGGCGGGGGCTATCTCGTCCTGCGGCGGCCCTGGCCCGCGATGCTCCGAGGGATCTACGGCGACGACGAGCGCTACGTGCAGACCTACTGGTCGCGCTACCCGGGCGTCTACTTCGCCGGCGACGGCGCACGGACCGACGAGGACGGCGACTTCTGGCTCCTCGGCCGCGTCGACGACGTGATGAACGTCTCCGGCCACCGGATCTCGACGATCGAGATCGAGAGCGCCCTCGTCGACCACCCGTCGGTCGCCGAAGCCGCCGTGTGCGGCCGGATGGACGCCCAGACCGGCCAGGCGATCGTTGCGTTCGTGACCCTGAAGGGCGGAGAGGAGGGCTCCGAGGAGCGGCTCATGGAGCTGCGCGACCACGTCGGGCGCAAGATCGGGCCGATCGCGAAACCCGCGAACATCGTCTTCACGCCCGAGCTTCCGAAGACCCGCAGCGGCAAGATCATGCGGCGGCTCCTGCGGGACGTCGCGGAGCATCGGCCGCTCGGCGACACGACGACGCTCGCCGACCCCGCCGTCGTCGAGGAGATCCGCGAGCGCGGCACGGACGAGTCGCGGGAGGAGTGAGGCTTCCCTAGCCTCGCGTGACGTCCCGGCGCTGAGCCTCGACCATCGCGTCGCGCCGTGCCGAGCCCAACGCCAATCGCTCGACGCTCGGATCGAACGAGGTCGTACGCTCGTGGACGAGCTGACGGCGATCGGATACTCAGTGAAGGAGGGGACGACATGGCCGAATCGCAGCCGCTCGACGCCGACCACCGCTCGCTCGGCGTCGCGCTCTACAACGACACCTGGCGGCTGCTCGAAAAGGAGCGCACGCCGGGGGAGGACGACGAGCTGCTCCATCAGGCGCACGCCTCGGCCTACCACTGGCGGAAGGCGCCCGAGTGCGAGCCGAAGAACCGGGCCCGCGGAGAGTGGCTGTGCTCGCGGGTCTACTCCGTGCTGGGCCGCCCCGAGCCCGCGCTGCACCACGCCGAGCGCTGCCTTGCGATCACCGAGGCGAGCCCCGAAAACATGGACGAGTTCGACCTGCCTTTCGCGTACGAGGCGCTCGCACGGGCGCACAGCGTTGCGGGCAACCGGGAGGAGGCGGCACGCTTTGAGCGGCTTGCGCGCGAGGCAGCAGAGCCGATGACGGACGCGGAGGATCGGGAGCTCGTGCTCAAGGACCTCGCGACGCTCTGACGGCGGCCTCGGCGGAGGGGATTCTCGCTGCGATCGGGAACACGCCGCTCGTCCGAGGGACTGTCCCTCGGACCTGGTCGGCGCGGCCATGGAGAGCGTGCCGATTTCGTGCCGAGCTCGGTTCATGAGCGCCGCTCGACGCGGCGGGCGGGCACGATGACGTCGGAGACGCCGGCAGAGGCTGTCCGCCGTGGACGACCCAGCCGGTCGACGCGAGCTGGACCGGAGCCCTAGGCCGCGAGGATCTTCTCGAACCGGTCCGGGTCGTCGAACGGCCCGATCAGCGCCAGCTTCAGGCCGTTCCGGCCGATCACGTCCTGCGCGACGCGCTGCACGTCCTCGACGGTGACAGCGTCGATGCCGGCGAGGACGTCGGCCGGCTCCTCGACCTTGCCCTCGAGCACCTCCCGGCGGAGCCCGAACATGATCATCCCGTGCGGGCTCTCCGTCGAGAGGACGAAGCGGCCCTTGGCGACGTTCTTCGACTTCTCGAGCTCCTCGGCGGGCACCGGCTCCGCGGCGATCTTCTTCAGCTCGCGCGCGATCGTCTCGACGGCCTCTTCGATCCGGTTGATGTCGACGCCCGCCTGCGAGTAGAGCGTCCCCGTGTCGGTGTACGAGTGGTTCGTGGCGAAGACGTAGTAGGCGAGACCGCGCCGCTCGCGCACCTCGGTGAACAGGCGGGAGGACATGCCCGTCCCGAGCACCGTGCCGACCAGCTGGAGGGCGTACCTGTCCGGATGCGAGAGGGGATAGCTCGGCACGCCCATCGCGATGTGCGCCTGATCCGACTCCTTCGTGTGGATCCGGACCGCTGGGCCCGCGCCGTTCTGACCCGGCACCGGCGTGGCCGCACCGGGGTCCTCGGGGCTGACCTCGCCGAGCATCTCCTCGACGCCCTGCCGGACGCTGTCGTCGAAGCTCCCGGCGAAGCCGACGACCATCTTCGGCGCCGTGTACCAGTGGTCCACGTACTCGAGGAACGTTTCGCGCGTCGCGCCGCGTACCGTCTCCTTGCGCCCGATGATGTCCCAGCCGAGCGGTGTGTCACCGTAGAGGAGCTGGTGGTAGACGCCGCCGATGTAGTCCCGCGGCGTGTCGAAGTACATGTTCATCTCCTCCACGATCACGCCCTTCTCGCGCTCGATCTCCTCGGGCTCGAACTTCGAGTGGCGCAGCATGTCGACGAGCACGTCGAACGCGCGCTGCCGGTGCTCGGCGGCGCACTTGACGTAGTAGCCCGTGAACTCCTTGCTGGTGAACGCGTTGAACTCGGCGCCCAGCGAGTCGAGCTCGTTGCCGATGATCTGCGCGGTTGGCCGGTTCTCGGTGCCCTTGAAGAACATGTGCTCGGCGAAGTGCGCGATCCCGCTCGTCTCGGGCGTCTCGTAGCGGGAGCCGGCGGCGAGCATGATGAAGCAGGCGACCGACTGGACCTGCGGCATGGGAGCGGTCAGCAGCCGCAACCCGTTCGGAAGGACTTCCCGCTCGAAGACGGCCATCAGACCGCCACTCCCGGCTCCAGCCACTCGCGCCACTCCGACGGGATCTCCACGCTCGCTCCTCTCTCGTAGTCGTAGCCGACGAGGACGCTCTTGCCCTCGGCGGCGATGCGGCCGTCGGCGCGAACCTCGTACTCCAGCTCGAAGCTCTTCCGCCCGAGCCGCGACGGCCTGACGCCGACCTCGAGCTCGTCGCCAATCGCGACGGGCGAGCGGAAGTCGACCTCGACGCGGGCAAGGATCAGGCGCTCGTACGGCGCGTCGCCTGCGCCCAGCGACCTGAACCAGGCGAACCGGGCCGACTCCATGTAGGTGAGGAACACGGCGTTGTTGACGTGTCCCAGCGCATCCAGGTCCCGAAAGCGCACGGTATCGCGATAGACGAAGGGGTAGCCGTCCACGGCGAGATGGTATAGACGCCTCGATGCGCGGCGAGCAGACGCGGGCGGCGGTCCTGGCGCAGCCCGACTGGCTTCGACAGGTGCCGACCGACCGGCGGCTCCCGGTTGCGCGCGCCCTCTTCACCGGCTGCGGGACGTCCTTTCACGCCGCCCAGACCGGGGGTGACGCCGTGCAGGCGCTCGACCTCGTCCTGCGGCCCGACAGGGATGCCGAGGTGCTGGTGGCGATCAGCCACGAGGGCACGACCCCGCTGACGCTCGAAGCCGTCCGTGCCTGGGAGGGCGAGACGTGGCTCGTCACCGGCGCGCCGGAGAGCCCGATCGCCGCGGAGTGCGACCACGTCGTCGTGGCCGCGCCGGAGATCGAGAAGAGCTGGTGCCACACGGCGAGCTACACGTCGGCGGTCGCGGCGATCGCCGCCCTGCGAGGGCAGGACATCTCGGAGCTGCCCGAGCTCGTGGAGGCCGAGCTCGAGCGGCCGGCGCTCGCGTCGGATCACGAGCGCTTCCTGATCGCAGGCGCCGGAAGCGCGTGGCCGACGGCGCAGGAGGCCGCCCTCAAGCTCCGCGAAGGGGCGTTCGTCGCTGCGGAGGCGCATCAGACCGAGCAGCTCCTGCACGGCCATCTCGCCGCCGTCGACGAGTCGGTCCGCTGCTTCGTGCTCGAGGGGGAAGGCCGCGCGGCCGAGCGAGCCCGCGACGCGCTCGCCGCGCTTCGCGAGCTCGGCTGCGACGTCGAGTTCGTCCCGACGCGGCACCCCGTCGTGGACATCGTCCGCTTCCAGCTGCTCACGCTCGCCCTCGCGGAGGCGCGTGGCGTGAACCCCGACCGCATCCGCACGGACGACCCGCGCTGGAAGCGGGCCCGGGAGGCGTACCGCTAGCGGTCCAAGAGCCGGTAGACGAAGCGGAGCGCCTGCCACCGGTCGTCGATCGCCGCGCTCTTGTTGTCGACGAGGCCGGCGTCGAGGCCGATGCGCTGGACGGTGTCGAAGTCGAGATCGGTCTCGATCTTCGACGCCTTCTTCGGCCAGGCGATCCAGAGCCCGTCGGCCGGGTCGAGAGTCTCCTTCAGCGAGCCGAAGCTGCGCTCGAGCTGCTCCCGGCTCGTCGTGAAGTAGACGACGACGTCGACGCCCGGCTTCGCTCCGAGCTTCGTCGAGAGCGGTGTCGCCGAATAGTCCCTCTTAGAAGTCGCCACCGCCGCCGAAATCGCCACCGCCGCCGAGATCGCCCCCGCCGCCGAAGTCCCCACCCCCGCCGAAGTCGCCGCCGCCCGAGTCCCCGAAGTCGCCGCCGTCCGTCGCCGGCGCCGCCTGGGCGTCCGGCGCGAACACCGACCCGAGGACGAGGCCGGTGGCGGCGGCCCCGAAGAACCCGAGCGCCCAGGGCTGGTAGTAGGGCGGCGCGTCCCAGAACGGCCGGCGCGAGCCGCCGACCGTGATCTCGCGCGCGTCGGGCTCCTCTCCGGCCTCGACACGCCGCGCGTCGGCGTCGCAGGCCGGCACCGTCACCGGCCCGCCGTACGGCGAGACCCAGGTCACGTCCCGAACCGAGGTGCCGTGGCGCGGGTCGAAGAAACAGGGCGGTCGCCGCTCCGGCGCGGGCTTTCCGGCCAGGAGCGCCTTCGCGCTCTCCATCTCGTAGCGCGAGTCGGCGAGCGCGGAGGTGACCTTCCGCAAGTCCTCGGGCGAGCGCGCGCGGTCGAACGAGTCGTCGGCGCGCTGGTAGTCCTCCATCGCCCGGACATAGGCGTCCTTCGCCTCAGGATTCGACTCGACCTCCTCGTCGAGGCCCACGACGTCGTCGGCGAGTGCGACGAGATCCTCGCGTGCGAGCGCCTTCACGTCGGCGAGCTCGCGCTGCCGCCGCTGCCTCCGTTTGTACGTGCGGAACCCGAAGAACGCTGCGATCGCGCCGCCGACGACGAGCGGCCAGGTGGGGAAGCCGCCGCCGTCGCCTGACGACGAGCCAGCGCCGGATCGAACGTCTCCGACGCGGCGCACGAAGTCGAGCAGGACGGCGGCCACGCCTTCGCCGGCATGAGCCTGGAACGCGCGCGTGGCGAGCGCGCCGGCCTCGCCGCGCGCGAGGTCGTTGCTCACCGCCCGGAACTGATTCCCGACGACGACGGCGTAGACGCCCGGCTCGCCGACCCGGCGGCCGAGAGCGAGCGCGACGCCGGTGCTCGAGCCGCCCGCCTCGGAGCGCGTGGACTCGGGGAGGACCGCGATGAAGAGCGGCCCGGCGTCCTCCTCGTCGATCGCGTCTCGAAGTCGCTTCGCGTCCGCCTGCGTCAGCGCGTCAGTGTCCGGATGGACGTAGACGGGATCGGACCGCAGCGCCTCCGCGGCTCCGTCGAGGATCGTGGACTGCGCGGCCGCCGGAGAGGCCAGCGCGAGTGCCGCCGTCGCGGCCGCGATCAGCTTCGCCGCCACGCCTCGATCAGCTCTCGCTCGCGCTCCGGTCTCAGGCCCGCGTCGTCCGTCGTCTCGGCCTCGTCCAGCGTCCCTCGGATCGTGTTCTCGAGCGGACGGTGCGTCAGGCCAGCGGCCTCGGCGCGCGAGACGTTCGCCGCGTGCATTCCGACATCGTCCGCATCCGCAAGCCACATCGGCAGCTCCATCCACTGCCCGACCCCCTGCGCGAGGAGAAAGCCGTCGGGCATCCAGACCGGCTCGACGTCCGATCCGGTCACCCGGCGGGTCGACTCGACGAGCTCGCCCCACGGGACGCCCGACCGCGTCGCGTTGAACGCGCCGCCGGCGTCGCGCTCGAGCAGCTCGACCAGCCAGCGGCCGAGGTCGCGGACGTCGACGAACTGCACCTCGCGGTCGGGCGGCGCCGGAACGACCATCT
>DASTCG010000101.1:0-7588 GCA_035711385.1 Gaiellaceae bacterium | reverse complement strand
CGCACGAAAAGGGCGGGCCCCAGCACCCGCCCTTCTCGTTCTGCTTCGCCGATCAGGCCGGCGAGAGCTTGGTCTTTCGGCTCTGCCTGATGCCGAGAACCATGATCCCCGCCAGCAGCGCGAGCCCGAGACCGAACGCCGTCACGCCGAACGGGTTCAGGTCGAAGGTGATGCCGTCGTCGCTCGCCAGCTGCGTCTCGGTGACGGTGGCCCGGGAGACCGCCCTGTCGTCGGGGCTCTTCGCCACCGGGATCCCCAACTCGGCCGGGGTGACGCCCACGCCGTGACTCAGGTAGGGAATCTCCAGCGACTTGTGAACGACCGTGGCCCGCGAAACGTTGCGGTCGTCGGGGCTGACCGTACCGCTGAACTGGCTGGCGTCGACGCCCACGCCGTGGCTCAGGTACGGAATCTCAGCAGGCCCGAGCTGATACTGGGCCTTGCTCTGCTCCGTGGAAACCGGCTTCGCCTGGGCGACTGCCGGGATCGTCAGTGCCGCGAGAGCAAGACCGGTCGAAATGATCCTCAGTCGCTTCCAACGCCTCATGACTCCTCCTCCGTCTGTGGTGCCCGCCATGTCCTCACGGTAGGAGCGGCGCGCCGCGCTGTCGTTCGCGCGCGCGACGCTGGAAGTGTCAAACTCGTGACAGAGAGAGATGGATTGGGAGCTCTTCGACGGCGTGCCGGAGGAGACCGTGCGGCGGCTCCTCTCAATCGCCCGGCGTCGGACATTCGACCGTGGCGAGGTCGTCTTCCACCGCGGGGACCCCGCCGACTGTCTCCACCTGATCGTCAGCGGCCGGTTCGCGGTGGGAATCACGACGCCGCTCGGCGCCACCGCGCTCTTGGGCGTCCGGGGCCCAGGCGAGGCCTTCGGCGAGCTGGCCCTCGTCGACTCGGGCGGCCACCGGTCCGCGACCGTCTCTGCGCTCGAGCGAGCCGAGACGCGCTCGGTGCTCGTGGGCGACTTCGAGCGGCTGCGGCGCGAGCATCCGACCGTCGACGGGTTGCTGGTGCGGATCCTCGGAGCGAGCGTCCGGCGCCTCTCGGAGCACCTGACGGAGGCTTACTACCTTCCGGCTGAGAAGCGGGTACTCCGGCGGCTCGTGGAGCTCGGTGACCTCTACAACGGCTGCATCACGCTCCGACAGGAGCAGGTCGCGGAGCTCGCCGGCACCTCTCGGGCGACGACGAACCGCGTCCTTCGCGACCTCCAGCGCAAGCGCGTGCTGGAGCTGAGCCGGTCGACAGTTCTCATCGTCGAGCCGGAAAGCCTCCGCAGGCGCAGCGAGCTGGGAGCGATCTGACCTGACCCGGCACGCACTGCGTGCAGAGCGATTCATATTCATTGACGCGAGCTGGTGCGGCTGGCACGGCGCCGGCGGTTGGCGCCGGCAGCCGGTGTGGGCCGCCTGCTGCATCCCGGCGGGGCCAGCAGGAGCAGGCGCGTAGCCACTATGCGTTCAGGCGTAAGGCATGACCGCGTACCCCAGCCGGGCAGCCGAGACGTCGGCACGGGGCGCGCGCTACTTCCGCCTCGGCCGACCCCCGTTGCAATCGGTGTTGAACCGGGCCCGAACCGGCGCTAGCGTCAACCGCAATCGATCTCCAGAGGGGGAGAAGATGCGACTCATACGCCTCTCTGCTGCTGCGGCAGCGTCCGTTGCGCTTCTACTCGCCGTCGGTCCGGCCGGAGCCGTGATCGGCGGGACGAGCGACACGGGCAACACCTACGCGAACGTCGGCGTGCTCCAGCTGCGAGTCGGCGCCGACTGGTTCGACTTCTGCTCGGGGACGCTTGTTCGCTCCGACGTCGTTCTCACGGCAGCCCACTGCACCGACTTCCTGGTCGAGGAAGGGCCGGACGGTTTCGGCCCCGACGACCTGAGGATCTCCTTCGATCCCGAGGGAGACGCGCCGTACTCGACGGTCGATCACATCGTCGTCCACCCGGACTGGTTCACGGCGGCTCCGGGCCGCGGGAACTCGAAGCACCTGTACCTCTCGCCGCCCGCAGAGGACATCGCGCTCGTCTTCCTCGCTGCACCGTTCACTGGGATCACGCCGGCGCCGATCGCCGAGCCGGGCTACCTCGATGCGCTCGAACTGACCCGCGAGACGTTCACCGTCGTCGGGTACGGCACCGACGAGTTCGTCACGGGGAGCCTGTTCGCAAATCATCCGGTCGTCCTGACGGACGGCATCCGCAGCTTCCGCGATGTCACTGTCATCACCGAGCACGACGCCTTCCCGGACCGGTTCCTGAAGATCACGCAGAGCGTCTGCTTCGGCGACTCCGGCGGTCCGATGTTCCACGACGGCACCGTGGTTGCGCTCAACACGTGGACGTTCAGCGCACGCTGCTCGGGCCCGAACCTGGAGTACCGGGTCGACTCTCGGGCGGCGAGCACGTTCCTCGACGCAAACCTCTAGCGCAGCTCTGCGGCGCGCGAAGGGCGGGCTCTGCGCCCGCTCTTCGCACCGCGCGCTCCTAGGCCGGGTTCACGCTCTCGATCTCGATGTTGAGGTCGCGCAAGCGCTCGAGGACGCCGTGAAGATGCGACTGGTCGATCAGCTCGATGACGATCCGCGTCTGGCCGTCTTCCCGTTCGAGGCGGAGCGCCCCGAGCTCGTCGGCCAGAGCCTGATCGAGCTTCCCGCGGACGAGAACCGCGTAGACGGTTCCTGCCGGCTGGTCGGGCTGAGCGCTCATCGAGATCATCATGAACCGAATTTCTCCTCTTTCCGTACGTGCCCGCAACTTCATCCGGGTGAACCTCGCTTGAGCGGTAGGCCGGACCGTGGCAACAATGCCGGTACGTGAGTGGCACGGACTCATCCGTTTCGGCGCGGTCCGTCACAGCGGAATTCCGCGTGACGCCGACCAAGCTCAAGCCCCCGAGGCTGCGCGCGGGGCTCGTCCGGAGACCGGAGCTCGTCGGGCGGCTGCGGGAGGGTCGCGACCGGGCGCTCACGCTCGTCAGTGCGCCCGCCGGCTACGGGAAGACCACGCTCCTCGCGCAATGGCACGCCAAGGATCGAACTCGCCGCCCGTTCTCGTGGATCGCCTTCGACGGCACCGACTCCGACCCAGTCCGGCTCTGGAGCGACGTGATCGCCGGGCTCCAGGAGACGGACGAGCGCCTCGGCACTGCGTCGATGGCCGCCCTTTCCCAGGGCCCGCACGCGATCTCGGAGGCCGCCTTGCCGCTCCTCGTCGAAGACCTTGCCGAGTCCGGCCCGCGCGTGATCATCCTCGAGGACTGGGAGGTCGTCCGAAACCCGCTCTGCGACCGGACGCTCGGCTGGTTCGTCGAGCACGCGCCCACGGAGGTGCAGATCGTGGTCTCCAGCCGATCGGACCCAGGACTGCCGATCGCCCGCCTCCGCGCCAACGGCGACCTTGCCGAGGTGCGGGCGAGCGACCTGCAGCTCTCCGCGTCGGAGGCGGGCTCCCTGCTTGGCGAAGCGGGAATCCAGCTGGAGGATCGCGAGATCGAGCGCCTCGTGGCGCGAATCGAGGGCTGGCCGGCAGGTCTTGCCCTCGCGGTCCTCGCGCTGAGGGAGCGCCGGGACCACCGCGGCTTCGTCGACGCCTTCTCCGGAGACAACCGGTACGTCTTCGACTACCTGGCCCGCGAGGTGCTCGACGGCGTCGAGCCCGGCATGCATGACTTCATGCTCCGCTCGTCGGTCCTCACCCGTCTCTCTGCACCGCTTTGCGACGCGGTGCTGGAGACCTCAGGCTCCGCCACCATGCTCGACGAGATCGAGCGCTCGAACCTCTTCCTCGTCGCCCTGGACGAGACCGGCAGCGAGTACCGGTATCACCATCTCTTCGCCGCCACGCTGAAGCGCGAGCTCCAGTCGACTGATCCGGCTGCGGTTCCGCGCCTCCACGCGCGTGCATCCGAGTGGTTCGAGGCCGAAGGCGACGTCGACGCGGCGATCGAGCACGCGATCGCCTGTCGCGACGTCGCCCGGGCGAGCGCACTCGTGATCGGTCGAGCGCAGGCGTTGTTCACGTCGGGTCGCGTCGCGACCGTCGCGCGCTGGCTCGCCTCCCTCGACTGGACGGAGGCGACGGCCGATCCCCAGCTCGCGCTGATTCGTGCGCAGCTGAGCGGTCAGTCCGGACGCCCTCGGGACGAGATCGAGCATTGGCTCGGTGTCGCTGAAGCCGGCGCGCTCACAGGGCCGCTCGCCAACCGCGTCGCCTCGGCGGACACGGCGATCGCGTTGATGCGATCGGCATACCTGACCCGCGGACTCCGGACGGCCGAGCGGGAAGCGCGACGAACCCTCGAGCTCGAGCCGCCGGAGAGCCCGTGGCGCGCGACGGCACTCAACAGCCTCGGCCAGGCCCTCTACCTCCTCGGCCGCACGGACGACGCTCGAGCCCCGCTCGAGGAGGCGCGAGCGCATCACGGAGCCGCCGAGCGGACACCGGCGGCGGCGCTGGGGCTGTCGTACCTCGCCCTGATCGCGCTCGACCAGGGCGACGGCACAGAGGCGGAGCGGGCGGCCAGGGAGGCCGTGGCGCTCGTGGAGACTCACCACCTCGACTCCGGCATCGTCGCGGCCAATCCCCACCTCGCACTCGGTTCGGTGCTGTCGGAAGGGACCGACCTCCACACGGCGATCGCCCACCTGGAGCGCGCCGTCGTGCTCAGCGCGCCCGCCGGCTCGACCTACTGGCACGCTCACGCCCTTCTGCGCCTGGCCGTCGCGCAGCATCGGCTCGGTGACGACGAGGCGGCCCGGGAGACGCTCGACACCGCGAGGGCCGAGCTCGACAGGCTCCCCGACCTCGGGATGCTCGGACCGCTCCACGAGGAGGCTGAGGGCGACCTCCTCCATCGCAGGCGTCGAGAGGGCTATCTCGGCGACGGCCTCAGCGATGCGGAGCTCCGGGTCCTGCGCCGGCTCGTCCTCGGCTACTCGGTCGCCGACGTCGCCCGCGAGCTCTGGCTCTCACCGAACACGGTCAAGAGCCACCGGCGGAGCATCTATCGAAAACTCGGAGTCACCCGCCGGGCAGAGCTGCTCGAGCGGACGGACGCGCTCCTCTTGCTCGAGGGGCACCCCGGGGACGAGCCCGTCATCGTCGGCCCTTCTTAGCCGAGCGCCTCCTCGATCTTCGCGATCGCGGCGGTCTCGCCCGACTCGACGCCGCTCTTGGCCTCCGCGACCGCGTTCGCCGCGCCGAGAACGAGCTGGCGGTACGGGTCCACCTCGTCCGGCGCCTTCGCAGTGAGCGTTGTCGTCGCCGAGCGCAGGGCGTCCAGCGTCTCGGTCTCCATCTCCTCCTTCGAGGTGCGCATGCCGAAGCCGGTTCCCTTGGTCGCCGCGACCTCGCGAATGAAATCGGTGCCGCCCTGCTCCCGCTGCCCCGCGAGGTACTTCGCGAGCGTCGTCGCCTCGCCGAAGCTGTCGGTGAAGTCGGCGTCTGCGACCGAGATGAGCATCCCCGCCCCGGTCACGCCCTTCTGCAGCGTCTTCCACTCTTCCTCCGTGAAGTCGGCCTTGGTCGTCATTGCTTCTCCCTCCTCTTTCGAATCTGGCTCACCGCCTCGGGCTCAGCCGCTCGACGGCCCTCCGCAGTATCGCGTTTCACCCGGGTGAAAGACCGCCCTTCAGCGTCCGGCCGTGAGACGATGACTCGAGACCTCGACAACGAAAGGTGGCCCGGCTATGTGGTGGTGGTTTGGAATCGGTGGAGTCATTTACGTCATCCTGCTCTTCACGCTCGGCCTGATCACGCTCAGAAACGGCCACGGGTGGATGTTCTTCCTCGGGATCTTCTTCCCGATCCTCTGGCTCTTCGGCGCGTTCATGCGGCCGGCGAGAAGCGAATACGCCTGACGAAAGGAGCGGAGCCATGTGTCGTTGGGTCGCCTACTCCGGCTCCCCGGTCCGCATCGAGGAGCTCCTCTACAAACCGCAGCATTCCCTGATCGACCAGAGCCTTCACTCGCAGATGGGGGCGGAGACGACGAACGGTGACGGGTTCGGGATCGGCTGGTACGGCGCCTACGACACGCCTGGTGTCTTCCACAGCATCGAGCCTGCCTGGAACAACCGGAACCTGCGCGACATCGCAGCGCACATCGAGTCGCCGCTCGTGTTCGCGCACATCCGGGCCTCGTCCGGATCGCCGATCCAGGAGACGAACTGCCACCCCTTCCGTCACGGCCGCTGGCTCTGGATGCACAACGGCCTGATCCACGACTTCCGGAAGCTGAAGCGTGATCTCGTCCTCCAGGTCGACCCCGAGCTCTACCCGTCCATCGAGGGCTCGACCGATTCCGAGCTCTTCTTCTTCCTCGCGCTGACGCTCGGGCTCGAGGACGACCCGCCCAAGGCCGTGGAGCAGGCGGTGGGCGTCATCGAGCACGTCGGACGCGCGCACGGCGTCGAGCATCCGATGCAGATGACGGTCGCGACGAGCGACGGACGGAGACTGTGGGGCTTCAGGTACTCGAGCGAGGGAAAGTCGCGCTCGCTCTTCTACTCGACCGACGTGGCCACCCTGCGCCACCAGCACCCCGACAACCCGGTCCTGCACGAGCTCTCGGACGAGTCGAGGCTCGTCGTCTCCGAACCGCTGGGGGACCTCAAAGGCGCCTGGAACGAGGTTCCGGAGTCGAGCTACGGCGTCGTGCAGGAGGGACAAGACGAGCTGAAGCCGTTCACCCCCCATCTGCCGCCCGGCTGGACCGACGGCCAGGCGACTTCAGCGTCGGCTTCCGGCACTCCAGTCTCTGCCGGATAAGCGTGGGCCTCCCTGCTCGGGAGGCCCACGCAACTCTCTCGGTGGGGCCGCTAGACGCGCCGGCGCGCGACGCGCCGCGACGTCCGCCTCGCCACTCTCCGATTGCCTCCCAACATCTCAGTCCTCCTTCGGTGATAAGGCTACGCCGGCTGCGCCGCCTTCTCGCGCTCGTGCATCTCCTTCGCCTCCTCGGCCGTCACGAGGCCGATGGCGACGAGGTCGAGCGGGCTGATGAAGCCGTCGGTGATCCGGAAGCCGCCGGCGCGCATGACCGCGTCGCGAAGCGGCACGGCCCAGTGGTGCTCGATCAGCAGCAGCGCCGCCGCCGAGTCGTTCGGGATGTCCTCGAGGACGTCCCATGCCTCCTCGTCGGAGAAGACGTGGATGCCTTCCTCGGCCGCCATCTCGGCGCCGACCTTGGCGCCCTCTTCCATGCCCTCTTCGCCCTCGATGCCGAGGCCGATGAGCGCGGCGACCTTGCTTCCGATCTCGATCGCCTCCTCGTTCGTGATGTTGCTGAGGTGCCGGACCTCCACCTCGCCATCCGCGTCCTTGTACACCGCCAGAGCGTCGATCACCCTGACCGTGTCGCTCTGCCGCAGCTTGTCGAGCTCCTCGAGGATCTCCCCGTGGAATTCGGGGTGCTCGAACCCGAGGACGATCAGCTGGACTGGCCCGATCGCCATCTCTACCTCCTTCTCGTCGGTCTCCTCTCGACTCCATCATGCAGCGGGCGCGCCCTTGCCGGCCGCATCGAGCGCGGTTCACCCGGGTGAATCTCGACGACCGCGGCCGGACCGCCACGCCACGACC
>DASTCG010000100.1:0-4659 GCA_035711385.1 Gaiellaceae bacterium | reverse complement strand
CTCGGGGAGCTCCGCGAGCGCCCGGCGCAGCGCCTGGCTGCGCAGCTGGAGCTCCACGGCCTCCTCGGGCAACGGATCGTCTCCGGCCACGAAGTCGCCGAGAACCGCGTCCTCGGCCTCGCCGACCGGCGCATCGAGGCTCGCCGAGGCGCGGGCCGCCGCCCGCACCTCGAGCACCTGCTGAAGCGTCAGCGAGGCCTCGTCGGCGATTTCCTCGAGCGAAGGCTCGCGTCCGAGCTGGGTCCAGAGCGTGCGTTCCGCGCGATTCATCTTCTGCATCCGCTCGACGATGTGGACCGGCATCCGGATCGTGCGCGCCTTGTCGGCGAGCGCACGTGCGACCGCCTGGCGGATCCACCAGGTCGCGTAGGTCGAGAACTTGAAGCCGCGCCGCCAGTCGAACTTCTCGACCGCGCGGTTCAGCCCGAGCGTGCCCTCCTGGATCAGGTCGAGGAACGGGACGCCCAGCCCTCGGTAGCCCTTGGCGATCGAGACGACGAGCCGGAGGTTCGACTCGATCATGTGGCGCTTCGCGATCAGGTCGCCGCGCTCGATGCGCTTGGCGAGCGCGATCTCCTCGGCGGCGGTGAGCAGCTTGTGGCGGCCGACGTCGGCCAGGAAGAGCTGGAGGCTGTCGGCCGACCCGACGACTGCGTCGGGATCCGGCTGCTTCGCCTTCTCCTGGGCCTTGGCGGCCTGCTCGGCCTCTTCGGCGGCGGCCTCGCGAATCTCGAGCCCGATCGCCTCGAGCTCGCGGGTCAGCTGCTCGATGTCCTCCTCGCCGAGATCGTGCTCGACGGCGAAGGCCTCGAGCTCGATCGGCTCGATGTGCCCGCGCTCCTCGCCCTGCTCGATGAACGGACGAGCCTGCTCGCTTTCAAGCAATTCCTGAAGCTGGTGCTGTGTCAAAGCGGTTCTCTACGTCCTTTCGTGGCGGCGTGGCAACCTACTGACTCTAAGAGACTGGTCGGACCTCAAGGCTTCTGACTGCTTGGCAACTCTCCTCGTTTTTCCATGCTGAATGGGCCGGAGCCGGCCCTCGATTGACGAAACGTGACGCTTTCGGTTCCTATTCCCGGCGGATGCGCGTGGGAGTTCTGCGGACGACGCGCGGCGTCCCCTCACTTTAGGGAGACGGAGCCGTCCTGAAAAGGTTTGTACCGGTGGCTTAACGAAGTCGAAACCAGTTGGCAACCGGCTATTCAGCGGCCGCCGGCTGTTCCTCGCGCTGCTCTCCCCCCGTTCCGTCGGCCTCTTGCTCCGCCTGCCGACGCCTACTGACGGGGAACTCGAACTCCACCTTGCCGTCCTCTTTGAGGACAAGTCGCGCGCGGAACGGCTTTCCGGCGCGGGAGCGGAAACCGGAGAGCACCTCACGCGTCTTGCCCTCCTCGAGCAGCTGTCGCGCGATCTCCGGAGTCAGCGTCCGACCGGCGACGCGCTTCCAGATCACGAAGCCGCAGCCCGGCTCCTCGCGACTCTTCCAGCTCGTGCAGCCGTAGGCCCGCGAGTTCTCCTTGATGATCTCGCCTGTCTCGGCGCCGCACTTCGGGCAGAGGCCCAGCTCAACGCGCTCGACCTTGATCTTGTCGTCCGGGAGGGCCGCGATCTGCTCGACCGTCGTCTTCGCGAAGCCGGCGATGCCGTCCATGAACGCCGACCGCTCGCCGTTGCCGTGCTCGATGTCCATCAGCTGCTTCTCCCAGTCCCCGGTCAGCTCGGCGGAGGTGATCGGGTGCGCCTCGAGCATCGTGATCACGCTCATGCCCTTCGGGGTCGGCTGGAGGTCCTTGCCGGCGCGCTCGATGTACTCGCGGCGGATCAACGTCTCGATGATCTCGGCACGGGTGGCGGGCGTGCCGAGACCTCGCTCCTTCATCGCCTCACGGAGCTCGTCGTCGTCGACGAGCTTGCCGGCCGTCTCCATGCTCGAGAGCAGCGTCGCCTCCGTGTACCGAGGCGGCGGCTTCGTCTCCTTGGCCTCCGACTGCGCCTGGACGCACTTCACCTCCTGGCCCTGCTGGAGCTGGGGCAGTTCGCCCTCGCCCTCGGCGTCCTCGTCCTGCCTCGCGGCCTGGTCCGTCGCCTCGACACCGTAGACGCCGCGCCAGCCGGCCTCGAGGGTGACCTTCCCACGTGTGCGGAAA
Organism: Gaiellaceae bacterium; assembly: GCA_035711385.1. Lineage (GTDB taxonomy): Bacteria > Actinomycetota > Thermoleophilia > Gaiellales > Gaiellaceae > JACDAN01. The sequence goes on along the minus strand of DASTCG010000100.1, from coordinate 2,512 downwards.
CGCTCTCCTTCCACCTCCGTCACCACCGTCGTCCGGGCGTACCGCGCAGGCGGGTGGAAGACCGCGAGGAAGCGGCGGGCGACGAGGTCGAAGATCCTGCGCTCGTCGGGCGTGAAGCGGGAGAGATCGTGCGTGATGTCCGTCGGGATGATCGCGTGGTGGTCGTCGACCTTGGCGTCGTTGACGACGCGCTGGAGCGGGAGCTGGTCGAGCCCGAGAACGTAGCGGGCACCCTGGGCGTAGTCGGGGATCGGAAGCAAGGTCTCCGCGGTCGGCTTGAGCTCCGGAACGAGGTCGCCGGACAGGTAGCGCGAGTTCGTCCGTGGGTACGTGATCGCCTTCTTGCCTTCGTAGAGCGACTGCGCCGCGCTCAGCGTCCGCCTCGCGGAGAAGCCGAAGCGCCTGTTCGCGTCCCGCTGGAGCGACGTGAGGTCGTAGAGCAGCGGGGCGCGCTCGGACTGCTCCCTGCGCTCGACCGACTCGACGCGGCCGGTCTTCCCCGTGACCTTCTCGACGATCTCGTCGGCTCGCTGACCGTCCTTGAGCCGGGTCTCCTCGCCCTCGAACCAGAGGCCCTGGTAGCGCGGGTCGAAGGTCGCGTGGACGAGCCAGTAGGGCTCCGGCGTGAAGGCCTGGATCTCGCGCTCGCGCTTGACCATCATCGCGAGCGTCGGGGTCTGGACGCGGCCGAGCGAGACGACGCCGGCGCCCCAACCGCGGCGCGTCGTCGCCGCGCGGGTCGCGTTCATGCCGACGAGCCAGTCGGCCTCCGAGCGCGACCGGGCGGCGTCGCGCAGCGGCTCGAGCTGCTCGGCCGGCCTCAGCCCCTCGAACCCCTCGCGGATCGCGGCCTTCGTCATCGAGTTGATCCAGAGCCGGTCGACCGGTTTGTCGATGCCGGACGTCTCGTAGATGTGGGTGAAGATGAGCTCGCCTTCGCGCCCGGCGTCGCAGGCGTTGACCACGCGGTCGACGTCCGTCCGCTTGAGGAGCTTGTGGATCAGGTTCAGCTGCGTCGCCGACTTCTTGTCGCGCGGCCTGACCTTGAACTCCTCCGGGATGATCGGGAGGTTGTCGAGCTTCCACGACTTCCACGCAGGGTCGTAGTCCTCCGGATCGGAGAGCTCGAGCAGGTGCCCCACGGCGAACGTGACGACGTAGTCGTCCGACTCGTAGAAGTTCTTGTGCTCGTCGAACGAGCCGGGCAGCGCGCCGACGATGTCGCGCGCAACCGAGGGCTTCTCTGCGATCACCAGGGTCTTCATCGCGGGACACCGTAGCGAAGGGTGTCAACTGCAGAATTCCGGGGACAGGGATACTGCCCGGCCGTGAAATCGCGCTTGTACCACTTCGTCGGGACGGTTTCGGCAGGTCCCGTTCGCAGGATTTTTCGCTTTCGGAGCACAGGCGAGGAGCATCTTCCACGCGAGGGCGGCTTCGTCCTCTCGGCCAACCACGTCTCGAACATGGACCCGTGGCCGCTCGGGATTCCGCTGTATCCGGAGCGCCAGCTGCGGTTCATGGCGAAGACCGAGCTGTACGTGCCGCCGCTGAAGTGGATCCTCGAGCGCGTGGGCGCATTTCCCGTCCGTCGCGGCATGGGCGACGACGAGGCGATCCGGAAGGCGGTGGAGCTGGCGAAGTCCGGAGAGGTGGTAGCGATCTTTCCGGAAGGCACGAGGCGGGAAAAAGGCGTCAAGAAGAGGCACAAGCCGAGGGCGCACGCCGGAGCCGCGCGGGTCGCGCTCGAGGCGGGTGTCCCGCTCGTACCGGCGGCGATCGGCGGCACCGACAGCCTCCTGAAGCTCGGGCCGCTGAGCGTCGCCTATGGTCCCCCGGTCGATCTGTCGGACCTCGACGCTCAGGACGTCCGTCGCAGCGCCAGGATCGCTACCGAACGGCTGATGGAGGCCATCTACGCCCTCGAAGAGACTCTCAACTAGGCCGCTGCTCGTCGTCGACGGGGACTCCCTGGCGCACCGCGCCTACCACGCGCTTCCGAAGTCCATCAACCAGAACGCTGTCGTCGGGTTCACGAACATGCTGCTTCGGCTCTGGGAGATGGAGGAGCCGCGCGCAGTCTTCGTCGGCTGGGACACGCTGACGGTGCCGACCTACCGCCACGAGGCGCTGCCGGGCTACCAGTCCGGTCGCGAGTTCGACGACTCGCTGCTCGAGCAGCTCGATAGGCTGCCGCAGCTCGTGGAGGGCTTCGGCTTCGCGACGGCGAAGGCGCCCGGCTACGAGGCCGACGACTTCGTCGGGGCGGCGGCTAAGGCAGAGGAGAAGCGGCGCGGAACCGCTGTGGTCGTCACCTCCGACCGCGACATGTTCCAGCTCGCGAGCGACCACACGGTCGTCGTCACACCCCTGCGCGGCGTCTCGGAGCTGGCGCGAATCGGTCCGGCCGAGGTGCGCGAGCGCTACGGCGTCGAGCCCGCGCAGGTGCCCGACTTCATCGCATTGCGCGGCGACCCGTCCGACCGCATTCCCGGCGCGCCGGGCGTCGGGC
>DASTCG010000099.1:0-6678 GCA_035711385.1 Gaiellaceae bacterium | reverse complement strand
CGAGACGCTCGAGCTCGTCGACGACAACCCGTACGCGCTCACCGGCGCCGTGTTCTCCGAGGACCGCGCGGCGATCGACCAGGCCGAGGAGCGGCTGCGCTACACGGCCGGCAACTTCTACGTGAACGACAAGCCGACCGGCGCCATCGTCGGCCAGCAGCCGTTCGGCGGGTCGCGCGGGTCTGGGACGAACGACAAAGCGGGCTCGATGTGGAACCTGATCCGCTGGGTCAGCCCCCGGACGATCAAGGAGACGTTCGTCCCACCGCGGGACTACCGCTACCCCTTCATGGCGCCCGACTCCGGAGACGGCTCGGGCCCCACGGATCGCCCTTAATCGGCCCTCAACAACTCGGGCTCTCGAGCGGACGTCTGAAGTGACGATGGGCCGTCCGGTCGTCCTGGTCACTGCGGCGGCCCTTCTCCTTTTCACGACGGCGGCGGGCGCGGCCCGGATCGTGGGCTCGCCGCGCTCCGAGCTCCTCCGCGGCGGGCGGGCGGCGGACAGGATCGACGGGCGCGGCGGCAACGACCGGATCAAGGTCGACGGCGGAGGGCGCGACTCCGTGCGCTGCGGGCGCGGCCGCGACCTCGTCAACGCCGACCTCTCCGACCGGGTCGCCTCCGACTGCGAGACGGTGGCACGCGTGATCGCGCGCGATCCGTATCGAGCGCCCGCCCAGCACGCCACGATTGCGGAGCCGGACTCGTTCTCGTGGGCCTCGACCGTCGTCGCAACGTTCCAGGTCGGACGCTTCCGCGACGGCGGCGCCGTCGACATCGGCTGGGCGACCTCACGGGACGCCGGCCGAACCTGGCGCTCGGGCCGCCTCCCGGCGCTCACCGTCGCCTCGTCGCCAAAGGGGCCCTGGCCGAGGGCGAGCGATCCGGTCGTCGCCTACGACGCGGTCCACGGCTCCTGGCTGATCGCGTCGCTCGCGTTTCGCAACGACAGCTCCGCGGTCGTCGTCAGCCGCTCGCCGGACGGCCTCGCCTGGAGCGCGCCCGTGACGGTGATGGAGGCGCCCTCGCCGGCCCTGCTCCTCGACAAGGAGTGGATCGTCTGCGACAACGGCGCCGCGAGCCCGTACCGCGGCAGCTGCTACGCCGTCTACAGCGACTTCCGCTCCGCCCGACTCGAGTTCCAGGCGTCGAGGGACGGCGGCCTCACGTGGGAGTCGCAGGTGGCCGCGCCGGAAAACGCCGGTCGCAGGTCGATCGTCGGCGAGGGCGCGCCGGGCCCGCAGCCGGTCGTCCAGCCGGACGGCGACCTGATCGTGCCGTACTTCGACGAGGACCGGATGGCGTCGGTCCGCTCCGCCGACGGCGGACGCTCGTTCTCCGCTCCGGTGACGATCTCCGCGACACGATTCAAGCGCACGCCGAGCCTCCGCTCGCTGCCGCTGCCGAGCGCAGAGGTCGACGCCGCCGGCACCGTCTACGTCGTCTGGACGGACTGTGGGCGCTCGCCGTCGTGCTCGTTCGACGACCTGCTGCTCTCGCGCTCGGAGGATGGCGTCGCCTGGTCGCAGCCCACCCGCGTTCCCACGCGGCCGCGGGGATCGCGCGCGCACTACGTCCTTCCGGGTCTCGGCGTCGACACGGCCAACACCGGCCGGATCGCGATCGCCTACTACGCGTACGGCCCGGGACCGCTCCTCGACGCCGGCTTCGTCTCCTCCGCGAACGGCGGGCGGACCTGGCGACCGGCACGCCGCCTGAACGCGCAGACGATGCGCCTCGGCTGGATCGCCGACGCGGGCGGCGCGATGGTCGGCGACTACATCTCGACGTCCTGGGCGGGCGGCCGTGCCGTCTCTGTCCTCGCCCTCGCCTCGCCGACGACCGGCGGCGGCCTCGATCAGCCGCTCTTCGCCACGGTCATTCGTCCATGAATCTCCGGACCGCGTCGGACAGGGCCTCGATCCGGTCCGGCGCCAGGCTGTAAAGCACGTAGTAGCCCTCGCGGCGGGTCTGGACGACCCCCGCGCCCGCCAGGATCCGCAGGTGCTTCGACAGGCCCGCCTGTGAGATCCCGACCAGCGGGGCGAGCTCCTGCGTCGACCGCGGCCGTTCGGCGATCAGCTTGAGGGCGCGCAGGCGGGTCTGATCGCCGAGCGCGCGCAGCACGCCGACGAGATCTCCCGAGGGCAGCGAAGGCCGGGCGGCCGCGGTGACGAAAGGCGCGGAGTAGAGCACGCTGAGGGGCCACGGCTCGTCGCAGTTGACGTGGACGTGCGGCCAGACGTACGCGCTCGGCACGAGCAGCAGCCGCCGCGACTCGGTGACCTCGACGGTGTGCGGGTGCGGGACGTCGATGCCGAACTGCTCTTGCTCCGGCTCGACGCGAAGCTGGAGCGAGACGCTCCGCAGGAACGGATACAGCCCGTCTGCGGCGATACGGCGGCCGGCGTCCGACACCGCGTCGGCGAGCAGCGGCTCGATCTGCTCCCACTCGTCGGCGAACGCCGCCTCCCAGTAGCGCTCCACGAGGTCGGCGAAGCGGTCGCGAAGTCGGAGCGGGTCCTCCCACAGGAGCCGAGCGAGCTTCGGGTCGGACCGGAAGGAGCGAGCGGCCCGGGTGATGTGACGGCGCACGCCCACCTGCTCGAGGATCGACGTGTCCCGCCTGCCCTGCGTGTCGTAGAGCGGCCTCGTGAACTCGAGCGCGACCGTCTCGGCATCGAGGCTCCGCAGCGCCGCGAGCTCGTCCTCGAAGCTGCGGAGCTCGTGCTCGGGCGAGGGGGCGACTAGGTCGGGAACCTGCCTGCGGTACGCGAACGAGAACGCCGCGATGTCGCGCTTGAGCCCAGCCGGGAGCGACCGCGCCTGCCGCACCCAGGGATGCTGCAGCGGGTGGTGCTTCGGCTCGACGAGCACGTGGAGGCTGAGCACGGCCTCGAGGAGCGGCGAGTACGCGTGCGACACGCGCTCGACCGCCTCGGCCGGGAGCCGGAAGCGGATCGCCATCAGATTCTCTTTCTAGCGAAAGAGTTGACTCGATGCCAGCGCGGCAGCACCGTGTCCTCAGTGCGCTGGATGCTCGCCATCATCGCCGGCCCGGTCGCAGTCGCAGCGGTGTTCTTCGGCACGGCCGGCGCGCAGCAGGGCACGCTGCTGATCGCAACGGTCGGGACGAACGACGGCTTCGAGATCGGCCTCGCGTTTCCAGACGGCCGGCGCGTGACGGAGCTCGAGCCCGGCACGTACACGGTTCGCGTTCGCGACATGTCCACGTTGCACAACTTCCATCTCGCGAGCAACCAGGACAGTTCGGTCAACTTCCGAACCGAGGTGGCATTCGTCGGAGAGCAGGACTTCACGGTCACGTTCCGGGACAACACCCGGTACGCGTATGCCTGCGAGCCGCACTGGCAGACGATGAACGGCTCGTTCCTCGTCGTCTCCGCTCCAACGTCTCCGCCCGCACCGGCGCCGGCACCGAGGTTGCGGGCGTCCGTCTCGCCGGCGGGCAAGGCGACGCTCAGCGCCCGCTCCGTCAAGGCCGGCGTCTACCGGATCGTCGTCCGCGACCGCTCGGCCCGCCACAACTTCCGGCTCTCCGGCCGCGGCCTCAACCGGACGACGGGCGCCGACTTCACCGGCCGTGTGACCTGGCGCGTGCGGCTCGCGAGGGGCGTCTACCGCTACGGAAGCGACGCCAAGCGCCTCCCGGGCCGCCTGCGAGTGCGCTAGGCCCGCCCGGCCTTATGGAGCTGGGCGTAGATCTCGCGCGCCGTCTTCGCGGGGATCCCGGGCACGCCCTCCAGCTCCTCCTGCGAAGCCGCAAGGAACTGCTCGGCCGACCCGAAGTGACGGATCAACGCCCTCCGCCGCGCCGGCCCCACGCCGGGCAGTGTGTCGAAGATCGACTCGCGTGCTCTCGCCTCGCGCCGCTGCCGGTGGAAGCCGAGCGCGAAGCGGTGCGCCTCGTCCCGAACACGCTGGAGCAGCTGCAAACCGGGTGAGTGCCGCTCGAGCCGGATCGGATCCGGACGGCCCGGAAGGAAGACCTCCTCCTCCCGCTTGGCCAGCGAGATGACCGCCACCCGCGGCAGGTCATAGGCCTGCATGGCCTGGATCGCCGCCGACAGCTGCCCCTTGCCGCCGTCGATCACCACGAGGTTCGGCGGCGCCGCGAAGCCCTCGTCGTACTCCTCCTCGGACCCGAGCCCGAGACGGGCGAAGCGACGTGAGACCGCCTCGGCCAGCGCCCCGTAGTCGTCCTGACCGTCCGTCGAACGGATCCCGAACTTCCGGTAGTGCGCCTTCTTCGAGACGCCGTCCTGAAAGACGACCATCGACGCCACCGGCGACTCCTCCTGGATGTTCGAGACGTCGAAGCACTCGATTCGCAGCGGCAGGCTCTCGAGGTTGAGCACCTCCCGGAGCTCCTCCAGCGCCTCGATCCGGCGCAGCCGGGACTGCTCCGCCTTCGCCGTGTCGGCCTCGAGCGCGAGACTCGCGTTCTGGTCGGCGAGCTCCTGGAGCCTCCTCTTCTCGCCCCGCTCGGCGGCGCGCACCTCGACGCGCGACCCCCGTCGCTCGGAGAGGAACTCCGCGAGCGCAGTCGTATCCCCGGCCCCCCGCGGCACGATGATCTGGGGCGGGATCGACGGCGCCGAGCCGTAGTACTCGAGGACGAACGCCTCCAGGACGGTCCCGAGGTCGCGGTCCTCGACGTTCTCGAGGTGGAACCCGTACCGGTCGATCATCCGCCCTTCGCGGAGCGGGAACACCTGCACCGCCGCCCGGTTGCCCTCGATCGCGAGGCCGAGCACGTCGACGGTTCCGACGGCCCGCTTGTCCGCTGCCTGCCGTTCGGCCAGGTGCCGCACCGAGAAGAGCCGGTTGCGGAAGCGCGCCGCCTCCTCGAACCGCTCGTTCTCGGCCGCCTCCTTCATCCGGCGCTCGAGCTCGGAGATGATCGGTTGCGTCTCGCCCGACAGGAACTCGATCACGCCGTCGACGACCTCTCGGTAGGCCTCTTTCGAGATGTAGCCCACGCACGGCGCGTAACAGCGCTCGATATGGAAGTCGAGACACGGGATGCCCGAGTGCCGGCCGGGCTGCGGCCCCTCGCACGGTCGGAAACGGAAGACGCGGTTGAGGACGTCGAGCGTCTCCCGCACCTTCTTGGCGTTCGCGTAGGGGCCGAAGTAGACGACGCCGCGGCGATGACGCTCCCGCGTGAACATGACCCGCGGGTAGTCGTCCTCGACGGTCACGGCGATGTACGGGAACGACTTGTCGTCCCGGAGCCGGACGTTGAAGGGCGGCCGATGCCGTTTCACGAGGTTCTGCTCGAGGTGCAGCGCCTCGACCTCGTTCCCGGTGACGATCACCTCGACGTCGGCGATCCGGCCGATCATCCCGCCGATGCCCGACCTCGTGTCGCCGCTCTGCTGGAAGTAGCTGCGCACGCGCGGCCGCAGCGACTTCGCCTTGCCGACGTAGAGGATCTTCCCGCGCTCGTCACGGAACAGGTAGACGCCCGGCTTCGCCGGGAGCTGTTTCAGCTTGGGCTCGAGGGACGTGGCCACGCGAGGCAATGTAGCCTCGTGCCCCCGTGTGGAAATGGGGTCTCCTCGGGTTGCTCGCAGTCCTCGCGGTGGCCGTCGTCGCCGCCCGCGCACTCTCGCGCGACGACAGGCACCTCGACGTCGGCGCGTGGGAGTACTTCATGCGAGATTCCGATCCGGCCGAAGCCCGGAGGAAGATGGGCGACGCCACGGAGGCGGGCTTCGACGCCGTCATCACCAACTCGTTCTGGGAGCCGGGCCGGACGGAGCCGTCGGCGCAGGAGCTGACGGAGCTGAGGAACGCCGCCGGCGCGGCGAAGGACGCCGACGTCCGTCCCCTCCTGGTCGTCCAGAACCCCGGGAGCCGGACGACGCCGAACACGCCGCAGCTGCGCCGCGAGTTCACCGCCTACGCCGCCTCGCTCGCACGGCAGCTTCCCCAGTTCCGGGACTTCATCATCGGCAACGAGCCGAACCTGAACCGCTTCTGGCTTCCGCAGTTCGGTCCCAACGGCGAGGACGTGGCCGCGCGCGACTACCTGGCATTGCTCGCCGAGAGCTACGACGCGCTGAAGGGCGTCTCGAAGGACATCCGCGTGATCGGCGGCGCGCTCGCCCCCCGCGGAGGCGACACGCCGGGGACCGGCCGGGACACACACTCGCCCACGAGGTTCATCCAGGACCTCGGCACCTACTACCGCGAGAGCGGCCGCGACGAGCCCGTCATGGACGTGTTCGCCCACCACCCCTACCTCGAACGCTCGGAGGTCCAACCCGACGTCACGCATCTGAGCTCAACGACGATCTCGCTGGCCGACTACCCGAAGCTCGTCAGGCTGCTCGGCGAGGCCTTCGACGGCACCGCACAGGAGGGGAGCGACCTCCCGATCCTGTACACCGAGTTCGGGGTCCAGTCGACCATCCCGGAGCGGAAGCTCTCCGCGTACACGAACACGGACACGCCGGTGGCGAAGGACGCCGTGCCCGAGCCGACGCAGGCCGACTACTACCGCCGGGCCTTCGAGCTCGCGTGCAGCCAGGACAATGTCGAGGGGATGTACGTCTTCCACGTCTGGGACGAGGCCGACCTGGCGGGCTGGCAGTCGGGCCTCTACTACGCCGACCGGACGCCGAAGTCGAGTCGGGACGCCCTCCT
>DASTCG010000098.1:0-16491 GCA_035711385.1 Gaiellaceae bacterium | reverse complement strand
GTGACGGATCGCGCGTGCGTAGAGCGCGAGGGCCGGCATCAGGAGCAGGGCGCCGAGACCGAGGGCCGCGCCGGTGCCGAAGCGGTTTCCGACGAGGCCGAGCACCGGGCCTCCCGCGGCCTGCCCGACCGCGTCGGCCTGACCGGAGATCGAGTTCACCGTCGCGCGGACGCTCGAGTCGGTGATCTGCTGATTCACCCAGATGTCCCAGAGCGGTGCGAGGAGCTGTCGAGCGAGCATGGCCGTCAACAGGGTCACGACTGCCACGGCCGCCATACCCGTCAGGGCGAAGAGAAGCTGGGCAGCGGCAAGCACAGCGGTGGACACGAAGAGGAGCCGCGCGATGCTCTGCGTGCCGCGCCGCTCGAAGCGTCGCTGGAGGGCACCGACGGCGAAGAACCCGAACAGCATCGCGACCGCCGCGAAGAGACCGAACCAGACGACGGGGTCGAGGTCGCCGACGGCGGGGAGGCCGACCTCACGGATGAAGTGCGCCTCCTTGAGCCGGTCGAACGCCTCGCTCGCCGTTCCGACGAAGAACGCGATTCCGAGCAGCATGAGCAGCACCGGCTGCCCGCGAACGAACCGTCCACCGGCTAGGGCGGTCGTGCGGAGCTCGCGGAACGCTCCTGCACGCTCCTCGCGGGGCCGGCGCCGAAAGCCGGTCTCGGGCATCACGAGGATGCACGCAAGGCCGCAGAGCGCGGTGACCGCCCCTCCCGCGACGACGGCGGCCCGGAGCGACTGGGTGCCGATCAGAACCGAGAGGGCCAGACCGAGGAGCTCTCCGGCGTAGGAGAGCCGGGCGCCGCGCAGGAAGACGACGGGGATCCGCTCGACGCCGACCTCGTCCGTGATCCAGGCCTGGTACGCGCCGCTCGTGAACGTGTACGCGACGCCCCACACCGCCCAGAGGACGAAGAGCAGCCACGGCGCCGAGACGAGGCCGACCAGGAGCCACGCCGCGCCCATGCCGACGAACCCGATGACGAGCGAGAGCTTCCGGCCGTACGCGTCCGCGACGACGCCGGTCGGCACCTCGAAGAGGAACACCGCCGCCTCCATCGCCGTTCCCATCACGACGAGCTGGAAGGGCGAGAGGCCGACGTCGCTCACGAGGTAGAGCGCGACGACGACCCACGTCGGGAGGGAGAGCAGGAACTCGAGGCCGTAGTAGACCGTGGTGGCCGACGGCCGGCTCATCCCGACCTCTTGAGCTTTCCGGCCGTGCAGCGGCCTGTCCGCGGAGCGGACGCGTGGAGGGGGTCTGGGGGAACCGGGAGGTTCCCCCAGGGGTGTCTAGCCAGATCTCTTGAGCTTTCCATGCTTTTTCGCGTACGTCTCGCCCACCCGGAAGACCCAGAGGCCGAGCGGGATCGTGACGGCGCCGATCAGGACGAGCGGCCAGAGCTCGTCGCCCATCGCCGTGAGGCCGTCGCCGTCGAGGATCGCGTCCCGCAGCCCGTCGAGCGCGTAGGTCGCCGGCGAGAAGACCGACAGAACCTGCATCCAGTCCGGCAGCACGGACACGGGGTAGTAGACGCCCGAGATCACGAGCAGGATCCCCTGCGCCATGAAGCCGAGTTGCGTCCCCTTCTCGGGCGAGATCAGCGGCAGGACGGCGGTCATCATCCCGATCCCGATGAACGAAACCGAGGCGACGAGCAGGATCACGAGCGCGGCCGCGAAGTCCGCGTTCGAGAGGTCGAGGTCGAAGAAGAGCGCGACGACCGCGAAGAGCAGGATCGCCCGCACGATCCCGTAGACGATCGCGAACAGGCCCATCCCGAACAGGTGCACTGGGCGGGAGAGCGGCGCCATGAAGGTGTACTCGATCGTCCCCTCCCAGCGCTCCCAGGCGACGGTCTCGGTGAGGATCTCGAAGATGACGCCGAGGTAGGCCCAGACGACGGCGCCGACGAGCAGCTGCGTCGTCACCTCCTCGACGTTGATCTGGCCGCCAGTGGCCTCGACGCCCTCGCCGATGAAGACGATCGTGAGCGTGTTCGCGATCGTCCACACGAAGAACGCGAGGTCCCACCAGATGTAGCGGCGGACGAGGTAGACGTTCCGCTCGAAGACGCCGGCGAGCCCGATCAGCTCGTGGCGCAGGACGGCTGCTGCACCTTGTGGCATCACTCGTCGTCCCCTTCGGGCTCGTCCTCGAACGACTTGCCGGTCGCGGCGAAGAACGCCTCTTCGAGCGTCTCGGCGCCGTGCTTGCGCTTCAGCTCGTCGGCCGGAGCGAGCTCGATCAGCCGGCCGCGGTCGAGGATTCCGACCCGGTCGGCCAGCTCCTCCGCCTCGACGAGGTCGTGGGTGCAGAGGAGGACGGACGCGTCGTGCACGCGTCTGATCTCGCGGATGAACTCCTGCACCTCGAGCTTCGAGCGCGGGTCGAGCCCCGTCGTGGGCTCGTCGAGGAGCAGCACGATGGGCGCGGTCAGGAGCGCACGTGCGAGGGCCACCTTCTGCTGCATGCCGCGCGAGAGATCCTCGAGCGGCTCGTTCATCCGAGCCTTCGGGAATCCGACCCGCCCGAGGATCTCGGGGATGCGCTTCCGGGTCTCGCGGAGCGGCATCCCGTAGAAGCGCGCGGCATAACTGAGGTTCTCGACGGCCGACATCTTCTTGAAGAAGGAGGCCTCGACCGACACGCGGTTGATCAGGCGCCGGACAGCGCGCGTCTCCGTGGAGACGTCGTGCCCGAAGACGCTGGCGGAGCCGCCATCGTTCAGGAGCAGCGTCGAGAGCAGCCGGATGAGGGTCGACTTGCCGGACCCGTTCTGGCCGAGGATCGCCACCGTTTCGCCGCGCTCGACCTGGAGCGTGACGCCGTCGAGTGCGGCTACGCGCTTACGCCGCCGGCGCAGGCCGTGACGCCCGTCGTTGCGGAAGAACTCCTTCCGGAGGTTGTCGACGACGACGGCCGGCGTTCCATTCGTGGTGTTTCCTGCTGCGGTCATGCGATGCTCCTACGAATCGAGTTGCGAGAACAGGTTCCGACAGGCCTCCTCGCAGGGAGGCCCGCGAACCGATGAGGGTTCTCAGCCGACCGGGAACATCAACACGCGAAGCACCTTAGCCAGCGCCTGTCGCGCCGGTCAAGGGCCGGTCAGCAGGAGCGCGGGACCGGTACGCGGAGGCGCTTGGGCTCCAGGCCCGCCGTGAGGCCCCGGAGCCCGCGCGGAAGGACGTACCAGCGACCCCGCCGGAAGCGGCCGCAGTTGAGGCCGTAGACGCGGATCGCGGTGCGCGTCAGAGCCGCTGCGACGGGGCCGCTCGTCCACCGGAGCTGAAAGAACGGGGAGCCGCCGCGGGGGGTCGGCGCTCGATGGGTCGGCCCTGCGCCCCACAGGAAGGAGGCGAACCCGCGGGCTTGAGCCGGCTGGGTGACCGCGCGGCAGTGCCGTGCGCCGCAGAGGAGCAGGTCGCCTGGACGGATCTCCTTCGCCGACGCGGACGTCGCCGAGATGACGACGGTCGCGAGGACCGCTCCGAACGCCTTCACCACATCGAGACTACGCCCTGGACGGACGAGGGGTTCCCTCCGTCCGTTCGCTTCTCTACGCTGCATTCACGGCACGCGGCGGTGGAGGCGCGTGCCCGGGCAATGGAGCCCCAGGACTCTCGGAGTCCCGGGGCTTTTTCGCGTTGGAGGAGGGCTCACGGATGACCAAGGTGGAGGCAGTCGTGATCAGGGAGCGGGTCGAGACCGTGATCGACGCGGTCGAGGAGCAGACAGGGCATGTCGGAGTCACCGTGGTCGAGGCGATCGGCCACGGGAGGCAGCGAGGTGTGACGCACGAGTACCGCGGCCGCGTCTTCGAGTCGCGCTTTCTGCCCAAGGCGCTGCTGACGTTCGTCGTCGACGACACGATCGCGGCCGACGTCGTCGAGGCGATCGTCGACTCGGCGCGAAGCGGCAACGAGTCGGGCGACGGAATCGTGTGGACGACGACGGTTGCCAACGTCACGCACAACCGCACCGGCCGCTCGCTCGAGGCGGTGGAAGCACGATGAGCGCCGATCAGCTCACACTCGCCGCGAACACGCTCTGGGTGGTGGTCGCCGCGGCGCTCGTGATCTTCATGCAGGCGGGCTTCGCCTTCCTCGAGGCGGGCCTGACGCGGATGAAGAACGCGGCGCACGTCGCCGCGAAGAACGTGCTGATCTTCGGGATTGCGTCGCTCGTCTACTGGGCGGTCGGCTTCGGCATCGCGTTCGGCGACGGCGGGGGAGCGCTGGCGGGCGGCTCGGGGTTCTTCCCGGGCGAGAACGAGCTCCTCGGCGTCGCCGAGGCGCCCTTCTCCTTCTTCTCGACGGTGCCGGCGGCCGCCGCCTACCTCTTCCAGGTCGCGTTCGCCGGCGTCTCGCTCGCGATCGTCTGGGGCGCGATGGCCGAGCGGACGAAGCTCTGGGTCTACTTCGCGTTCGGCGCGGTCTTCGTCGGGATCTACTCGGTCGTCTCGCACTGGATCTGGTCCTCGGACGGCTGGCTCTTCGCGCTCGGGATGCAGGATTTCGCGGGCTCGACGGTCGTCCACTACCAGGGCGCGCTCGCGGCGCTCGCGGGCGCCCTCCTGCTGGGGCCGCGGATCGGCAAGTTCGCCGCCGACGGTCGGCCGAACCCGATTCCCGGGCACAACCTCGCGTTCGTGACCCTCGGCGTGCTGATCCTCTGGCTCGGCTGGTTCGGCTTCAACCCGGGCTCGACGCTCGCTGTGGCAACAGGCGACCGCGTCGGCTTCTTCGCCTACGTCGCGCTCACGACGAACCTGGCGGCGGCAGCGGGCGCGCTGGGCGGGGTGATCGCTGCCTGGCTCCTGATCGGCAAGCCCGACCTCTCGATGATGCTGAACGGCGTCATCGCGGCGCTCGTCGCCGTCACGGCCGCTTGCGGCTTCGTCGCTCCCTGGGCGGGGATCCTCATCGGCGGCGTGGCCGGAGCGGTCGCCGTCGGGGGCGTGCTGCTCGTCGAGCGGCTGCGGATCGACGATCCGGTCGGCGCGCTCGCCGTCCACGGCATGGCCGGCGTATGGGGCACCTTGGCGACGGGGCTCTTCGCGGTGCCGGCGCTCGCCTCCACCGTCGGGGTCGGGGAGGGCGGCCTCGTCTACACGGGGAGCCTGCGCCAGGTCGGCGTCCAGCTGCTCGGGCTGGGCGCGGTCGGTGCGTTCACGTTCAGCCTGAGCCTCGGGATTCTGTGGGCGTTCAAGGCGCTCTGGGGGATCCGCGTCGAGGCAGAGGTCGAGACCGCCGGCCTGGACGTCTCCGAGCACGGCATGTGGGGCTACCCCGAGTTCTACATTCCGGTCCCCGGCGGGTACGGGACCGAGTCGCACGGCCACCTCGTCGGGAACGGCCATCATCACCAGCCGGACACGGCCGCCGCGCCGGCGATCGAGGCGGCCTAGGAGGACAGCAGGACGCCGGGTAGCGAAAGGGCTGTGGGCGGGACGCCTAGGCGAGCATGAAGGCCCCCCTTGCGCGATCTTTCGGTCGTGTCAGCGGGCTGCAAGCGCCCGAAAACCGCCGACACGCACGCTGAGGCCATGGGCGTCGAGGTGAAGCCGCTGTTCTTGATCGCGGCCGCGACGGGGATCCTGATCGCGCTGCTCCCGGCCGCCGCGGCAGCGGACGGCAACGGCCGGATCGCCTTCGCGAGCAACGGGCGGATCTCCTCGGTCGATCCCGCGGGCGGCGCCGAGGCGGATCTCGGCCCGGGAACGGCACCGGCCTGGTCGCCTGACGGAAGTCGGCTCGCCTTCCTCGACGGCGGCACGAGCGTGATGAACGCCGACGGCTCTGGCCGCCGCCTGCTCCACGCGGGAAACGACCGCCGCCCGGTGTGGTCGCCCGACGGCACGCGCCTCGCGTTCGTGACCGACACGGGAGGCACCGGCGCGCTGGCCGTCCTCGACGTCGCAAGCGGCGCAACCCGCGTGGTCGTGCCGGCCGGAGTTCAGCTCTCGTGGCCGCCGTCGTGGTCCCCGGACGGCACCCAGCTCGCGTACACGGAAGGCGCGGCGGTCGACCTCGCGCTCGTCGGCGCCGACGGGAGCGGGCATCGGACGCTCTCCGGGGGCACCGGCCTGGACGCCGGCCCGGCGTGGTCGCCCGACGGCGGCCAGATCGCGTACCTCCACGCTCCGCCGGGCGAGCTCGCCGCCCTCTACCTGATGGCGCCCGGCGGCGGGCCGGCGCGCCGACTGACCGGGACGTACGCGTCCCCCGCCGGCGTCGCCGCCACGAGCCCGGGCTGGTCGCCCGACGGCACGCGGGTCGCCTTCACCGCCTCGCACACCGTTGCTTATACGCGGGTCGGCCCGATCGTCTCCAACGAGGTTCACGTGATCGACGCCGACGGCACGGTCGAGCATCGACTGACCCGCGCGGATGCGGCGCCCGGCTTCGAGCTGCCCACGTGGTCTCCGGACGGCCGCCGGATCCTCTTCCAGAGTGGCGGAACGGCGTTCCTCATGAACGCGGACGGAACGTGCGAGAACCGCGTGACGGAGCGGCCCGCCCAGTCGCCGACGTGGCAGCCGCTGCCCGGCGTTCCTCCCGTGCCGCAGCTTCGGTGCGCCGACCTCGAGCTGACCGTCTCGCAGGAGCGCGGCTCGATCGCGGCGGACGGCGAGGAGACCTTCCGAGTCGCCGTCAAGAACCTCGAGAACGAGCCGGCGACAGGCGTCCGCCTCGAGGCTCCCGCGCCGCAGGGCGGCTCGCTGGTCTCGGCGTCGACGGATCGCGGCAGCTGCACGCTCGACGGAGGCGTGCTCGCCTGCAACCTGGGCGAGCTGCCGGTCGGGTACGGCGCGCTCGTCACCGTCCTCGTTCGCGGCTCGAGCGCCGGAGTCGTCTCCACCACGGCGCGCACGACCGCGAACGAGCCCGACGGCGACCAGGACAACAACGTCGGCAGGCTGGCCGTCACGGTGCTGCCCTGCGCGATCGTGGCCCGCGACGCCGGCGATCGTCTCGTCGGAACGCCGGGGCCGGACACCATGTGCGGCCGCGGCGGCCAAGACGCGATCTACGGGCTCGCCGGCAACGACGTGATCGACGCCGGCCTCGGCGCGGACCGTGTCTTCCCCGGCCCGGGCCGCGACATCGTGCACCTCCGTGCCGGCGCGGACTTCGTCGACGCGCGCGACGACCGCCGGGACGCGATCGACTGCGGCGGGGAGCGGGACCTCGTGCTGGCCGATTCCGTCGACCTCGTCAACAGGGACTGCGAGGCCGTCGCAAGGCCGCAGATCGCTCGCTGCAAGACGCTCGGAACGATGCGTTCCGATGAGCTCGTCACCGGCCGTGGGGCCGATTCCGTCTGCGCCCTCGCCGGGAACGACGAGATCCACACGCTTCGCGGAGACGATGCGGTCGACGCCGGCGGCGGCAACGACACCCTCGACGGCGGCCCGGGGCGAGACCTGCTCCTCGGCGGCGAGGGCTACGACACGATCTTCGCCCGCGACGGCCAGCGCGATCGTGTTCGCTGCGGGCCGCAGGTCGACATCGTGCTGGCCGACCGGAGTGATCTCGTCGCGGCGAACTGTGAGCTCGTGCGGCGGCGCGGCTGATCCGTCCGGCCCGCCAGGCACTCTCGCAACAGAGGCATGACCCCTACGACCTGCACCTGCGAGAGACCCGTCTCCGTCGAGAAGAGCGTGCGGAAGGGCGCGGCCCGCACCGAGTGTGCCCGCTGCGGGCTGCCCGTGCCGTTGCGGCTGCCCGGCTCCGCCCCCTAGTGCCCCTCCAGGCAATACACAGCATTACCTGAAGGGGCAGTAGCCGCCGCTACTCGATGGCGAAGGTGACCGAGACGGTCGCCTCGATCTCCTGCGTCCCCTCCTCGATCGGCGTCGTGGCTGCGGACGCTGCGCGCATCGGCCCGCCTTCGAACGCCGGAGGCGTCTCGTCGATCGCCGTCACGCGTCCCAGCTCGACGCCGGCCGCGTCGGCGAGAGCCTTTGCACGCGCGCGCGCGCTGGCGACCGCGTCCGCGAGCGCCTTCGCCTCGAGGCTCTCGCGGTTCGACCGTGTGAGCGACGGGCCGTAGACGTTGTTCGCGCCGGCGCGAGCCGCCGCGTCGAGGACGGCGCCCGCCCGGTTGAGCTCCCGGACGAGGACCGAGACCGTGTTGCTCGCGACGTACTCGTCGGGGTGCGCGTCGCCGTCGTAGTCCGGCCCGACGTTGACGTCGCGCGTCTGGATGTCGCGCTCCGCGACGCCGGCCGCCTTCAGCGCCGCGATCACCTCGCGCATCTGATTTGCGTTGGCGGAGAGCGCTCCGCGCGCGGTAGCTGCCTTCGTCGTGACGCCGAGGGAGAACTCCGCCTCGTCGGGCACGGTCTCGACCCGGCCGATACCGGTGACGGTGATCCCCTCGCCGGGGTCGTCGCCGGCGCTCTGCGCCCCCTCCGGCCGGCCGATGCCGGAGACGGCCGCGACAGCGAGGACGAGGAGTGCGACGGCTGCGATCTTGAGCGTCTTCATACCCTCCATACGGCGCGGGCCGCCTTCTCGTCACAATCGCGCCGTGCGGTACCAGTTCGTCGACTGCCGATTCGTCCTCGGGGAACCGGGGCGAGGCCGCGAGCAGTACCTCGCCGGCCACGTTCCCGGCGCGTCGTTTCTGGATGTCGACGAGGACCTCTCGGATCTCTCCGTCGAGGGCCAGGGCCGGCACCCACTGCCGTCGGCCGAGCGGTTCGCAGCCGCGGCGGGCAGGGCAGGCATCGGCGAGGGCGTCTACGTCGTCGCCTACGGGAGCATGGGCGGCGCCGAGCGTTTGTGGTGGCTGCTGCGGCACTACGGCCACGACGACTGCGCGGTGCTCGTCGGCGGCGTCGAAGCCTGGGGCGGGCCGCTGACTAAGGGCGACGAGCCGGTCGAGCTCGCGACCTTCGTTTCGCGGGAGCGATCGGGCGACACGATCGACGGCCCGGAGGTCGCGGAGCGGCGAAACGAGCTCGTCCTCGTCGACGCGCGCGTGCCCTCGCGCTGGCGAGGTGAGGAGAACCCGATCGACAAGGTGCCCGGCCGGATTCCCGGCGCCCTGAACGCGCCCTGGAACGGGCCCCTCCCGGCGCTGCCGGAGGGCGAGCTCGTCGCCTACTGCGGCTCCGGCGTCACCGCGTCCGTGACGCTCCACCGGCTCTGGCTCGCCGGCCGGAAGGGCACGCTCTACCCCGGATCCTGGAGCCAGTGGGAGACGCTCGGCCTGCCCGTCGAACGGAGCTAGCGCCCCTTCAGGCAAGACACGCCGGCTTCTGGCCCGCGATCACGCGGCGGCAGAAGCTAGGCGGCGGCGCTCTCGGCGAGGTCGGGCAGGTACGGCATCCAGCCGGCCGGGATCTTCGGCGTCGCCAGGCGGATGTAGAGCACCGGCTGCGGAACCCGCGGCTTCGTGCGCAGCACCATCTCGATCTCGTGGAGGAGCCGGTTCCCCTTCTTCAGGTTGCACGGCGCGCACGAGGTGACGACGTTCTCCCACACCGAGTCACCGCCGCGGCTCCGCGGGACGATGTGATCGAGGGTCAGCCGGCCGGTGCTCGAGCCGCAGTAGGCGCAGCGCCAGCCGTCCCGGGCGAAGAGCGCCCGGCGAGAGATCTTCCGCTGGACCGTGCGCGGCACGGAAACGTAGGTCACGAGCCGGATCACGTGCGGCCACTGGAAGGTGTCCGTGGCCGAGCGAAGCGGCTGCTCCAGCGCCTCGATCACCTCGGCCTTGCCCTTGAAGACGAGAACGTGCGCACGCCGAACCGAGCAGACGTTCAGCGCTTCGTAGCTGGCATTCAGGACCAAAACCTGCTTCATCGCTCCGCGGAAACGATAGCGACGCGGCCCGTTTGCCAATCCGTCCTAGGATCTGTCGCCGCATGGACGTCTCCGCCTCGACGGCCGCCTGGATCGCGATCGGTGCGTGCGTCGCCGCAGCGATCGCGCTCCTCGTCGCCCTCCTGCTCTTCGTCCGCCTCAAGCGGATGCGCGACGCGCAGATGACGCTGCTCGGCGGCGGAAAGGCCGACCTCGTCGATTTCGCCGTCTCGCTCCAGGCTCGGATCGATGATCTGCACCGCGCCGTGGACGAGGTCGCCGGCGCGCTGGCGCGCGTCGACCGGCGGGTGGACGGCTCGGTGACGAATACGTCGGTTGTCCGCTACGACGCCTACGAGGGGGCCGGCGGCCACCAGTCGGCGTCGCTCGCCTTCCTGGACGCCGCCCGCACGGGCGTCGTCGTCAGCGCGATCCAGGGCCGGGACTACGCCCGCATCTACGTGAAGGAGCTCGACCACGGCAAGGCGCCGGTCGCTCTGTCGCCCGAGGAGCAGGAGGCCGTCGAACGGGCAATGGCGCGCTGATCGAGCCCTGGTAGCTTGCGGCGCAAGCCAAGGATCTGCTACCTTGCACTACATGGCAAAGCCTGAGAGCCGACGGAGCCAATTGCTTCGTGGAGTGCTCGATCTCTGTCTTCTGGCCGTGATGGAGGAGGGTCCTGCCTACGGCTACGAGATGACCAAGCGGCTCCGTGCACGTGGCCTCTCGATCGTCGGCGAGGGCTCGATCTATCCGCTCCTCGGCCGTTTGGAGCGCGAAGGTCTGGTGGAGACTCATCGCGCCGTAAGCGAGGGCGGGCCTCCGCGCAAGTACTACCAGCCTTCTCCGGAGGGGCGTCGGGCGCTCGCGGCCGGCGTTTCCGAGTGGAGGGCGGCGCGCGATGCGCTGGATTCCGTGCTGGGTCTCGTCGAAGTGGAGGCCGCGTCGTGAACGAGCTCGTCGAGGAATGCCGCAGCGAGTGGAAACGACTGGGCGTCCCCGATCCGGTCGCGAACGAGATGGCCGCCGAGCTCTCGGCCGACCTCGAGGAAGCAGAGGCCGAGGGCGTCTCTGCGGAAGACGTGCTCGGCAGTGGCGCGTTCGACCCGCGCTCGTTTGCCGCCGACTGGGCAGCCGAGCGAGGCGTCGTTCGGCGACCACCTCGCAGTGGGCACGGGCGTGCGCGGAGGTACGGCATGCTCACCGCCGTTGGGGCCTTCGCGCTCGTCGCGGTCGTCGGTGTGCTGGTCGTGCACGCTGCTCCTTCCGCTTCGGGCAGGCTGGCCCTCCCAGCCGTGGTGCGCCCACCGCTGGGCGCCGTCTGGGTGCCCCGCCCCGCCTCCGCCCCTCTGCCAGGGCGTGCTCTCGTGGTACGCGCGCCGCTGCCGGCGGCCGGCGCGGGGAGCGTTGTGGTGGACATCGACGACTCCGGCGTCGAGACCCGGACCGTCGGCTCGGTCCTGCTGACCCTGGGCCTCGCGGGCGTCCTGCTCTCGACGATGTCCTGGTTGTGGGTCGAATCCGTCCGTCGGTCGCGGACCGGCGGAGGCGGTCCTAGCTAGGCGCTCGGCCGCCGGGCCGGCGGGTGCCCGCGCCACAGCCGTGACAGCGCGTACGTCGGCACAAGCCACGCGAGGAGGAAGCAGACGAGCAGCGCGGCCGAGGCGCCCTGCACGAGCAGGGTCACGCCGAAGGCGATCAGCAGCGTGAGGCTGAACAGCAGGTAGAGGCCTGTGAAGAGCACGACTGCCGCGCCGTGCACGGCGGCCCGAATCGCCGACCGTCCCTGAGCCACGAGCTCACGGGCGTCGGGAAGCACGGGAAGGTCCGAAAGCGCAGTCCGCAGCTCGGCACGGGAGCCGGCCTCGAGCGCGCGGCCGGTCCGGTCGGAGAGCTCCTCAAGCGTCAGGCGCCCCTCCACGTAGTGCTTCCGCAGCGTCGCCGCTGCCCGTTCACGCTCAGGGTCGCCGACACGCACGAGGCCATCGTAGCTCCGGCCCCTCGCGGCCAGGAGGAGCCCTAGTCTCCCGGCCCTCCTGACTCCTCAGCCGTCGGGAGCTTCTCGGCGACCTCCCAGATGTGGCCGTCGGGATCCGTGAAGCTGGCGGTGCGCATGCCCCATTCCCGGTCGATCGGGCCGTTGAGGAGGTCCACGCCGCGGGCCGCGAGCTCCGAGCACACGCCGTTCACGTCGTCGACCCAGATCGTGAGCTGGAAGCGCGAATCGGCCTCGGGGCCTGCGACGACGCCCGGCTCGATCAGGTCGCGGGCCGCGGACATCTTGAGCAGGTTCAAGACGAGGTTCTCCATCGACAAGGCCGCGGAGTCCTCATCCTCGAACAGCACCGGCAAGCCGAAGACGTCCTCGTAGAAGGACTTCGACCGCTGCGGATCCTCCACGAACAACGTGATCGCCCCGAGGCTCTTCAGCGACGCGCTCACTTCCCACCTCTTTTCGTTCGTTGTCTCGCGATTCCGGTTCGTAGACCGGCCGGAGGCGACGAACTCATCGCTCCGGCGGCGGAGCCCTAGCCGCCGGGATAGCTGAAGATCACCGGATACTCGGCGGTGTTGTTCGCGGTGTTGCTCTCGCCTGGCACCGGCTTCACGCTCACCTGGAGGGTCGTCCGCTGGACGAACGGGACCGGCTGGATGTTCGTGAAGACGACGCGTGTCTGCTCGCCAGGCTCGGTGAGGTCGACCCGCTTCGTCCGGGTGAGCGGCTCGGTCTCCTTCTGGATCGTGAGCTCGACCTCGACGCCCGTCTCGGTCGAGTCGCCGGAGTTCTCGAAGACGACCTCGAAGGCGAGGTCCGTCGTGGCGACGATCTTGTTCAGCGCGTTCGGGTCGAGGCGGGCTCCGCCGACGACGCTCGTGGAGATCAGGCTGTGCCCATGCGAGCCGGGCCTGGTCGTGCCGCCGCCCGTCGTCTGGCCGCGAACCCGGCCCCAGATGTTGCTGAGCGCCCGCGATGTGCCGAGATCCGGGTTGGTGACGAAGTTCGAGTCCGGGACGTTGATGCCGCGCAGATCCTGTCGCCGCAGCTCGGCGGCGGTCGGGTCCTTGAAGAGGTCGTCCCACACGACGTCGCTCGCGATCAGACGGCGGTACTGGCTCGCGATCCGGTTCCCCACCACGGTGGCGTTTCCCGCGCGTGCGCCGAAAGCGTCCGCAAGGCCGGCGAGCCCGCTGACACGGAACTGGAGCGCGTCGATCATGTGCTGGTTCTCCTCGCGCAACGGGCCGGGCGGGTCGATGCCCTCGGCCGTCGCGACGAGCTGCTCCTGCTGCCGCGCGTAGCCGTTGAGCGTGCGTACGAGCGCCGCCTGGCGAACCTCCGGCCGCGTCAGCGTCCTCGCGAGCTGGTTGCCGATGCTCTCCGAGCGGTCCGCGACCTCCCCGACGTCCTGCATGTAGCCCTGGTAGCGGTCCTTCTTGGCCTCGCCGCGGCAGCTCGAGATCCAGAAGACGAGCAGGACGACAACCAGGATCGCGAAGCTGATGAGGCCGACGAGGCGGAGCAGGGGCGTCACGCCCGAAGGTGGACGCGGCGGCCGTCGCGGGCCCCGGGTGCGACGCGGAGGGCGCTCGGTGGGAGGCGCCTCGCGGGTCGCGGGCTCCTCGAAGAAGTCGAACTCGATCTCTGTATCGCGCTCGCTCATGGCGCCCCGCCGTGCTTCCGGCGCGTCCACTGTAACCACTGCATCGGCCAGAGACGCGCGTTCAAAGGACTTCGCCGGGCCGCCGCAAACCCAGTCGGAACATGGCCGGCGTGGTCGCGTCCTTCCCTGCCAGCGAGCTGGTCCTGGACCGGTATCGGCCCCTGCGACCGCTCGGCAGCGGAGGCTCCGGATCGGTCTGGCTCGCCCGTGACGAACGGAACGGCCTGGATGTCGCGCTGAAGATCGTCCCGCGGGAGGGGAAAGCCCACACGCG
The DNA here is from genome assembly GCA_035711385.1 of Gaiellaceae bacterium. Classification (GTDB taxonomy): domain Bacteria; phylum Actinomycetota; class Thermoleophilia; order Gaiellales; family Gaiellaceae; genus JACDAN01. The sequence goes on along the minus strand of DASTCG010000098.1, from coordinate 2,730 downwards.
GGCCGAGCGCGAGGCGTCGGCGGCTGCCCGGCTCCGTCATCCGCGCTGCCTGCGCGCCTATGCGTTCGCTGGGGACCGCCAGAACGTCTACATCGCCTACGAGTACGTGCCCGGAAGGACGCTGCGCGACGGCATGCGCGCGGGAGAGCTGGACGACGCGGCAGCCGTCGAGGCGGTGGCCCAGATCCTGGAAGGGCTCGCGCACGCGCACCGGCACGGGATCGTCCACCGCGACGTCAAGCCGACGAATGTCCTGCTCGCGGACGGGCCCGCGATCTCGGTGAAGCTCCTGGACTTCGGCCTCGCCCAGTTCGCGGAGGCCGAGACCCTGACCGCGGCGGGCGACGTTCCCGGAACGCTCGCCTACATCTCGCCCGAGCGGCTCGCCGGCGAGGATGCCTCGGCAGCGGCCGACATCTGGGCAGTCGGCGTCGTGCTCTGGGAGGCGCTCGCCGGCTACCACCCCTTCTGGGCCTCGTCGCCCGTCGAGACCGCTCGGCGGATCGAGGAAGGCCCTCCGCCGCTCGACTCCATCCGGCCGGATCTCCCCCGGCACCTGACCGACGCGGTGATGCGCGCCACCGCGGTCGATCCCGGTCGCCGGCCGACGGCGGTCCAACTCTGCGAGCGCCTTCGCACGGCGCTCGAGGAACAGGAGCGGCGTCGCGCCCGCCGGCCGCGGAGCGTGCCTGCGCCGCCCGTGCGTCGCGTGGTCGCCGGCGCAGCGGCGATCGTCTTCGTGGGCTGGACCGCGGCGGCGCTCCCCTTCTACCCGCCTGGGTGGGGTTGGGGCCTCGCGGCGCTGGCCGGTGCCCTCGCGGCGATGCGGCCGCGGCTGGGCCTCGCCGCAGCGCTCGCGCTCGCGGTCTTCCCGCTCGGGAACGTCTCCCTCGGGCTCGCGCTCGTCTACTCGGCCGTCGCGGCAGCCTGGCTCGTCGCCACCTGGCGGCGCAGCGAGGAGGGCCTGTACCCGGTCGCCGGGCCGATGCTCGCTCCGGCGGGGCTCGTCCTGCTCGTGCCAGCCGTGCTCGCGCCGGTCGGGCGCGCCGCCTGGCGCGCGGTCTTCGGGGCCTCCGCCGTCGTGCTGGCAGGGATCGCCGCCGGCGTGACAGGGAGCGCCCTGCCGCTGAGCGACAGGGCGCCGGCCGCGGCAGCCCTGGAGGGAAGCGACGCGCCCGGCGCCGTTCTGTCCGCGCTCCTCGGCTCGCTCACGGCCCGTCCTGAGCTCCTCGCCGCCGCCGCCGTCGCGGCGGCGCTCGCCGCCCTGCTGCCCCCGGCGGCGGCGCGTGGGGTCTGGCCCGTCGCAGGTCTCGGCGCCGGCGCGATCGCCCTCCTGCTCCTGCCGTTCGAGGCGGTGAACGCCCTGCCTGCGGTGGCCGCGATCTGGCTCTGCTGCGTCGGTGCGTGCGTCAGGGCGGAGGGGGTGCGCGGGTAAACTCGCGCACCAGTCCAGGAGGGTCGTCGCTGGTGCTCAGAACCATCGAGCAAAAGATCGAATCGCTCTTCGAAGGCGCGTTCGGACGCGCCTTCCGCCGCAACGTGCAACCGGTCGAGCTCGCCCGGAAGCTGGCGAAGGAGATGGACGACTACAAGATGGTCTCCGTCTCGCAGGTGTACGCGCCGAATGAGTACGTCGTCTACCTCTCGCCGAAGGACCGGGCCCAGTTCGAGAGCTACGAGGCCTCCCTGGTCAAGGAGCTCGAGGAGTACCTGGGCGAGCACGCGCGCCGCGAGGGCTACCAGCTCCTGTCGCGGCCCCAGGTCTCGTTCCGTACCGACGAGGACCTCGAGGTCGGCCTCTTCGGGATCTCGAACCGGATGATCCAGCGGGAGCTGCCGGAGGAGCCCGTGGCTCCCGAGCTAGAGCCTGGAGGCACGCGCATCTACCGGGCGGCCCCCGCGGAGACCGAGGCGGTCTCGGTCGAGGAGCTCGGCCTGGAGGCCGCTCCCGCGACCCTGACCGTGAACGGCTCCCAGCACGAGCTGCAGAAGCCGGTCGTCGTCATCGGCCGCTCCAAGGACACCGACATTCGCCTCAACGACCCGAACATCTCCAGGCGCCACGCCGAGATCCGGCAGGAGGGGTCGACCTTCTGGATCGTCGACCTCGACTCTACGAACGGCGTCGCGGTCAACGGCCGCGCGCTCAAGCGGGCCAAGCTGGACGACGAGGACCGGATCACCCTCGGGTCGACCGAGCTCGTCTTCCGCCGACCGAAGTGATCGTCGCGGACGTCGAAGTCGAAGCGGTCCTGCTCGGGCTGAAGATCGCGTTCCTCGTGCTGCTGTACCTGTTCATCTGGCGGATCGTCCGCACGGTTGCGCGGGACGTCCGCCTCCCCCAGGAGAGTTTCGTCCTCGCGCCGCACCAGGCCGCGGCGGCCGGCCTCGGGCCTCGGGCCAGGACGGGCAGCCTCGTCGTCCTCGCCAGCCCGGCCCTCAAGGTGGCGAGCGAGCGCACGCTCGACTCCGCGCCCGTGACGATCGGGCGCTCGGCGGACAACGACATGGAGCTGGGTGAGGACGAGTTCGCCTCGGCTCGCCACGCCAGGGTCGAGCCGCGCCGGGACGGCGTCTGGGTCGAGGACGTCGGGTCGACCAACGGCACGTTCGTGAACGGCAGCAAGCTGGAGGAGCCGCGCAGGCTCGCGCCTGGCGACGTGATCCGCGTCGGCGAGACCGACCTGAGGTTCGAGCAGTGAGGATCGGCGTCGCGACTCATCCCGGCCG
>DASTCG010000097.1:0-10924 GCA_035711385.1 Gaiellaceae bacterium | reverse complement strand
CGTCGGTAGACGCACCGGACAAGATCAGGGCTCTGGAGAGGGGCGGAGCACGTCTTTTCGTTCGCCGCCGCCGCAGCGGAGCCGTATCCCCGGGCCAACTTGACATAACGCCGGTTATCGTGCGCCGGGTTCTGGACGCCGCCGGGCAATGGGTATACACTCGCGCCGCCTTCGGGAGAGGTCCCGGCAGGAAACGCGTGTTTTGAGCGTCGCCAGTAGTGGGTAACAGTCAGGAGCGGGATGACGACGGCTGAGATCGAGTCCGTCCTGGGAAGTGAGGACCTGCGGAGTTTGCTCGAGAGCGCCGAGCAGTCCGGCACCGTCCGGCATGCCGAGCTGCTCGAGCTCCTCGAGCCGCTGGAGCTGGACGAGATGGAGCTCGAGGCCCTCCAGCGCGAGCTGGAGCAGCGGGGCATCGACGTGGTCGAGGAGGAGCGGCCCCCGGAGAAGGCGCCCGAGCCCCCACCGGTGCTCGAGACGACGACCGACGCGCTCCAGCTCTTCCTCCGCGAGGCCGGACGGCACCCGCTGCTGACCGCCGCCCAGGAGGTCGAGCTGTCGAAGCTGATCGAGCGCGGCGACATGCAGGCGAAGCAGCGGATGATCCAGTCGAACCTTCGCCTCGTCGTCTCGATCGCGAAGAACTACCGCAACCAGGGCCTGCCCTTCCTCGACCTGATCCAGGAAGGGACGCTCGGGCTGATCCGCGCCGTCGAGAAGTTCGATTGGCGGCGCGGGTACAAGTTCTCCACGTACGCCACGTGGTGGATCCGCCAGGCCGTGGCCAGAGCGCTTGCCGACAAGGCCCGCACGATCCGGATGCCGGTGCACATCGTCGAGCGCCTTCAGAAGCTGAACAAGGCTGAGCGGACGCTCTGGACGCAGCTCGGCCGCGAGCCGACGCTCGAGGAGGTCGCCGAGGAGGCGAGCCTTCCGATCGAGCAGGCGCGCGAGGTGAAGGCCGCCGCGCATGCGTCGACGAGCCTCGACCAGCCAGTCGGCGAGAGCGAGGACGCCGTCTTCGGGGACTTCGTGGCGTGCGCCGGCCCTCAGCCAGACGAGGAGGTCGAGATCTCCCTCCGCAGCCAGGCGCTCGCGCGGGCGCTCGGCGCGCTCACGGACCGCGAGCGGGCCGTGCTCATCCTCCGCTACGGGCTCGACAACTCGGAGCCGAAGACCCTCGAGGAGATCGGGAGGACCCTCGATCTCACCCGCGAGCGGGTCCGCCAGATCGAGGGGCACGCGCTGAAGCGGCTGAGCCGCCTGCACGAGATCGAGACGGTCGCGTAGTCCGGCTCAGGCTTCGAGGTAGAACTGCAGTCCCGGCGCGACCGCCCGCAGCTCACGCAGCGCGCGTGACTCGAGCTGCCTCACCCGCTCCCGGGTGATTCCGAGGTCGGTGCCGACCTGCTCGAGCGTCTTCGGCGTGTGGCCGTCGAGGCCGAAGCGCATCGCCAGGACCCGCCGCATGCGCGGGTTGAGGCGGAGCAGCGCTTCCGCGAGCTCGACGGAGCGGAGCTGCTTCGCAGTCGCGTCGTCGGGCCTGTCCGACTTCGTGTCCTCGATGAGGTCGCCGTAGAGGCTCTCGCCGTCACCGACCGGGGTCTCGAGGCTGACGGGATCCTCGACGAGCTCGAAGAGCTCGCGCACGCGCTCGACCGGGAAGCCGCTTTCCTTGGCGATCTCCTCGACCGTCGGGTCGCGGTTCAGCTTCTGGGTCAGGATCCGGCGCGCGCGCAGCACCTTCCGCGCCTGCTCGGCGACGTGCACCGGCAGGCGGATGGTGCGGCCCTGGTCGGCGAGCGCGCGTGCGACGGCCTGGCGGATCCACCAGGTGGCGTAGGTGGAGAGCTTGAACCCGAGTGTCCAGTCGAACTTCTCGACCGCGCGGATCAGGCCGAGGTTGCCCTCCTGGATCAGGTCGAGGAGCGGGACGCCGGCCTTCGTGTAGTTGCGGGTGATCGACATGACGAGGCGGAGGTTCGACTCGATCAGCTTGCGCTTTGCTGCCTCGTCGCCTGCGTCCTTGCGGCGGGCCAGCTCGCGCTCCTCCTCCGCCGTGAGCAGCGGGCCGTCGCCGATCTGGCGCACGTAGAGCTTCAGCGGGTCGGAGAGCGGCGTGCCGTCCTCTGTCTTGCCGGCCGGCTCCTCGCGCTCCTCGACCTCGGGCGAGTCGAGCTCGGCCGCGCCCTGCACGACTTCGAGATGAGGTGTGTGGCTATCCTGAACTTCAGGTTCGGGAAGGGGCCGCGGCTCCACGGGGCGTGTATCGGCGGACTGTTTCCGGGCCGGGTTCCCTCGTTCGAGGGAGCCCGATTCCCACGGTACTAACCGAAGGGAACTGGGTACGTCACAGGGAACTGGGGTCCGATACGCCTGATAGAACCCTCTTATGTGTGGTATTGCCGGATATAGCCTGAAGCACGACGCCGAGATCGACCGGACGCTGGCCGCTCAGGCGCTTCTGGCAGGGATCGCCGAGCGTGGCGCCGACGCGGTCGGCTACGCGCACCGGGCTCCGGGCGGGCGCGTGCAGGTGCACAAGCGCCAGTCGGGCGCGAGCGCCCTCCTCACGGACCTCACCCTCCCCGAGGAGAGCATCGAGGTGCTGCTGCACGTCCGTGACTACACGAAGGGCCACCCGACGATCTCGGCCAACAACCACCCGGTCCGGCACGGGCGCGTCGTCGGCGTCCACAACGGGATCATCCTCAACGACGAGGAGATCTTCGACCGCAACGGCTTCGAGCGGAACGATCCGTCGATGACGGTCGACACCGAGGCGATCTTCGCCCTCGTCGAGCATTTTGGTCCCTTCAGCGAGACGCTCGAGGAGCTGCACGGCTCCATGGCGACCGCCTGGGTCGACGAGCGCGAGCGGGGCTCCGTCTACCTCGCGCGCGGCGTCGGCAGACCGCTCTGGACAGGCGAGTCGGCGGACGGCATCTTCTTCGCCTCCACCCGCCACGCACTGGAGGTGCTGGAGCGGTTCCTGGAGATCCGGCTCAAGAAGCGCGAGCTCGATGAGGGCACGTTGGTCGTGCTCACCGCCGGCCGGATCGAGCAGAAGGTGCGCTTCCGCACCGACCGCCGATTTACCGAGCGGCCCCTCCCCGCGGTGCGCGCGCCGGCCGAGCGCGAGTCCTGCCTCCGGCTGCTGACCGCGCTCGCGTCCGTCTAGACGGTCGCCGCGTCACCTTCCCGTCCGCGGCCACGTCGAGGCCCTCCTCGAGGAGTCGCTCACGGATCAGGAACTGGAAGGTCGACCAGGCGCCGCGACGCACGTCGAACATCCGGTAGATCTGCCACTCGGTCAAGAGCGACTCGTCGGCTCTCCGGGCCTCCCCCCACTCCTGGAACTTCGGCAGCCGGCCGAGGCGGATCGCGACCGCACAGCCCTGGTCGACGGCGCGCTCCAGCCTCTCCTCCCCGACCGGAACGTCGAACCCCGCCTCACGCAACGCGTTCGTGAGCGAGCCGAAGGTGTGCCAGTAGAGCGACTTCGACGGCATCGAGCGCCGGTTCTCGTCGAGGTCGCGGGCCGTCGGCGTCCTCCCGAGCCTCTCCCCCAGCTCCCGCAGCAGCTGGAGCAGCTCCTCCCGCGTCGCGAACCGCCGCGGCACGAGGCCGGCGGCCCGCTTGGCCGCGTTCCAGCTCCCGAAGTGCTCGATGACCGTCTGTGGGTGCACGGACGTCTTCTCGTCCGCCGCGAACTCCCGCATCGACGGTGACCGGCCGAGGCGCTCCGCGCACGCCTGCAACTGGAGGACGATGTCCTCGTCCGTGTACCGCTTGCGGATCCCGGCCTGGAACCGGGCCAGAGCGTCTCGGTCAAGCGACTCGAGCAGCTCGCGGGCGGGCCGTCGAGCCATGGCAAGAAGGATAGAGCACACTCGGAACTTTGCAAGAGCGCGCGAGCGGTGCGCGCCGCGACCGAGCCTTGTAACACTGTGTTACTAGCCCCAGCACGCCAGGAGGAAAGCGCCTCCGCGGCGCTAGTAACACTCTGTTACTGGGCTAGGAGGCGGCGAGAAGCTCGCGCCGCGCGGTCTCGTCCTCGAGCAGCTCGGGCGGGAGGATCCGCTCGAGCGCAGCGACGCAGCGAGGGCAGAACTGGCTGCCGGCGGAGCGCTTGAGCTCGTCCATCGCCTCCTTGGCGGGCCGCGCCGCGCGGTAGATCCGGGTCGTGAGCATCGAGTCGAGCGCGTCCGCGACGTGGATGATCCGGGCGCCCAGCGGGATGTCCTCGCCCTTGAGGCCGTCGGGGTAGCCGGCGCCGTCGAACCGCTCGTGGTGGTGGCGGATCGCCGGCACAGCGTCCTGGAGGAAGCCGAGGCGATCGATGATCCTCGCTCCCTCCTCGGCGTGCCGCTGCATGAGATCCCACTCGTCGTGCGTCAGCGTCGCCGGCTTCAGCAGGATCGCGTCGGGCACGGCGAGCTTGCCGATGTCGTGGAAGAGCGCCGCATGGCCGAGAAGGTCGAGCTCTGCCTTCGAGAGCCCGAGCTCTCGACCGATCGCGAGCGCGAGCTCCTGCACGCGCCGCGAGTGACCGGCGGTGTACGCGTCCCGCGCGTCCACCGTCGCCGACAGCGACTCCATCGCGGCGGTGGAGCGCTCCTTCAGCAGCCGGTTCGCCTTCTCGAGCGAGACGTTCTGGTCCTGGATCGTCTCCGCCGCCTCACGCAGCTTCTGCGCGCTCTTCCGGGTGTGCCGGAGGTACGCCTCCTGCGTCTTGCGCATCAGGAGCAGCGGTACGGCGAACACGGCGAGGGCGTACGGCCCCGCCGCGTGGTAGGCGATCGCCATCACGCCGCCGACGAAGCCGTAGACGACCCAGTGCGGCAGCAGCCAGAGGAACCGCTCGTGCCAGGCCCGCCACCACCGCTCGTGGCCCTCCATGGCGAGGGCGAAGCTGAGCAGGCCGGTGTTGACGGCGAAGTAGGCGGCGCCCGCGGCCAGTCCTGCGCCGACGGTGACGAGCTCTCCGATGCTGCCATCGAAGCCGAGGGCGAACACCGCCGAGGCCGCGAGCGACGCGAGCGAGAGCGCCCCGATGTTGAACAGGGTCCGGTGGAGCGGATAGCGCTTGGCGCTCCAGTCGACGACGCAGGTCGTGATCGCGAGCGCGAGTGCCGCTCGCGGCCCGAAGAGCGCCGCGCCGGCGAGCGCGCCCACGGCGCTGACCGAGATCGAGCCGTCGTCGACCTCGAGCGCGACCGCTTGTCCGAGCCCGACGAGGATCACGAGCGCGACGAGGCCGAAGACGTCCGTGGCCGTCCCGAACAGCGCGCCGAGGATCCCCGCGGCGATTCCGACGAACGAGACGACGCCGACGAGGGTGGCCAGGCTGCGCGAGAGCGAGAAGAAGCGCGGTCCCTGGACCGCATGCGGCCGGTGCGGGGCCTGGCGGCGCTCCTGTCCGGGCGCCATCTCATCCACGGGCGGAAGCGGCACGACGTGATCGCCGTCCTCCGTGACGGCGGTGAGGCGCGTCCGCCGCGCCGGCGCCATGACGAGCGGCTCGGCCGTGTTCGCGTCGAGCACGCGGTTTCGTCCCTGCAGCTTGGCCCGGTAGACGGCCAGGTCGGCCTGGTGGATCAGCTCGTTCGGATCCGTTCCGTCCCGCGGGAACGAGGCGACGCCGATCGAGACCGTCGCCCGGATCGGCTCGCTGGACGTCTCCACGTCGAAGGTGCGCTGGGCGACCGCGCGCCGGATCCGCTCGGCGATCTCGAGCGCCTCCTCGGGGTTGGTCTCCGGCAGGAGGATGCTGAACTCCTCCCCGCCGAACCTGGCCGGGACGTCGTAGTGGCGCAGGAGCGCCCGGAAGACTTCCGCGATGCCCTTGAGGACCGCGTCGCCTGCCAGGTGGCCGTAGGTGTTGTTGATCTCCCTGAGGAGATCGAGGTCGGCCATGATCAGCGAGAGCGGCCGGTCGAACCGGGCGGCCCGGGTCAGCTCCTCGTTCAGGGCCTGGCCGAAATGGCGCGCGTTGAAGAGGCCCGTCTTCGGATCGACCCGTGCCTCGGCCTCGAGCTTCGGCACCGCCAGCGAGCGGTGGATGAGGACGAGCGGTGCGACCGCGAACGGGACGAGCCACGGGTTCGTCTCCCAGAAGGTCGCGATACCGACGCCGAGCGCGGCCAGGACGAGGTCGGTCGAGAGGCTCTGCAGGCTGAAGAGCCCCGACTCACGAGGGGAGATGCCGCGGGCGAGCGCGAGCGCGGGTGCGAGCAGCGAGTGGTTGGTCCCCACGAGGAGCACGCACGCCGTCAGCCCGGCGAGCGCGAACCGGAACTCGTCGTAGCCGCCGAGAGAGAGCTGCTGGACGAGGTGCGCGCCCGCCCACGCGGCGAGGATCGCGAGCGTGAAATTGCAGATGTTGAAGATCTGGATGTACCAGACGGTCCTGTTCTTCAGCCAATCCGGCATGTGCTGGACAACCGGTACGAGCACGACGAGCTCCGGCGGCAGCAGCAGCGCGGCCGGCAGGAGGAAGACGATCGAGGTCTGGTACGACTGGTTCTTCCCGGTTCGTACGAGGAACAGCTGCGCGACCGCGGCCGAGCCTGCCAGGATCGCGAAGGTGAGCCAGTCCTCCTGTGTCTGGTTGAGGCGAGCGACGAGCGGAGCAGCGACCGCGCAGGCGACCCCGACGACCGTCGCGAGGTAGACGAGCGCGCCGAGCGACAGCCGGTCACGGGTCGGCTCGCGGCCGGGCGCCTCGCCGCCGAAACGGATCTCGGTCGGGATGGCGCTCATCGACTGGTTCCTCTGTGCCGCAACCGCTCGCTCACTTTCAGGCAGGAGGGACGAGACGGGCCATCCCCGGCTGACCGTAAGCCGCGTACGAGCGTGGAACATCACCCGAACGAGCTATCGGCCACGGCCGGAGAGCAATTCCCTCGAACGGGTGAGAGAGAGCTGGGGGCGCTTCCAGCGCCCCCAGCTTCGGAACCGCTCCTCGTTCCGGCTACGGGGAGGGGACAGTCTCGTCGGCCGGCGGGTCGACGAGGCCGAGCTCGGCGGCGAGCGCCTCCTCCTCGGGAGTCGACACGTAGTCGCCCCCGGGGTTGGTGGTCTCCGTCTCCGCATTGTCCTCCCAGCTGACGTCGGCGGCAGCGAGGACGTCGCTCCAAGATACGTCCGTCCACGAGACGTCCGACCACGAGACGTCGCTCCAGGACACGTCCGTCCAGGACACGTCCGACCACGAGACGTCGCTCCAGGAGACCGAGTCCCAGGACACGCTGGCCTTCGCGGCGGCGTACCACCCCGGCCCGTCGAACTCCTTCGCGCCGCTGACGAGGTCCGGCCTGACGAACCGGTTCAGCGCCGCGTTCGGGTTCGGCGGGTCGCTCAGCATCGCCGACCTGGCCGTATTGATCTCGCCGACGCCGGCGGAGCCGGGAGGCGCGTCCGGGATGTAACGCGCGCGCTGCATGAGCGCACCCTTGATCTGGTCAGGCGTCCACGTCGGGTGCGCGATGTGCAGCAAAGCGGCCGCGCCGGCCACGACGGGAGCCGCGAAAGACGTCCCGGAGAGGCGCATGTAGCCGTCATCGACCACGTTCTCGGGCTTCGCCGTGCGGAGCGTGGCGTTCGCGGGCACCGGGCCGATCATGTAGCGCCCGGCTGCCGCGAGCTCAGGCTTCCGGAACCCGTCCTTCGTGTAGCCGTAGGCCGACCAGTTCGGCACGTCGTGACGCCGAACGAGGACGCTGCCCTCGAGATCGACGGCGCCGACCGTGATCACGAACGGATCGTTCCCCGGTGCGAACGGGATGCCGCTCGGGCCGTTCTCCGTCCCGTAGTTCCCCGCAGCGACGACGACGGTGACTCCGCCGAACCAGAGCTTCTCGACCGCCTTGTCGAGCGGATCGTTGATGAAGTTGCTCGGCGTCGTCGCGTGAAGCGAGAAGTTCGCGACCTTGATGTTCTTCTCGAGCCGCTTGTCATAGATCCACTGCGCAGCAGCGATCACGTCGCTCGTGCGGGCCATGCCGCTGTCGTCCATGACGTCGAGCGAGACGAGGTTGGCCTGCGGAGCCGCGCCGGCCTGATCCTTGGCGCTGCCGGCCGCGATGCCGGCGACGAAGGTGCCGTGGCCGCGCCCGTCGCCGGGTGAGTTCGGCTTCAGCTGGGTGATGACGACGTCGTCGATCACCCGAGCGCCGCCGTCGAAGTCGGCTCGGTTCTTCTCGATGCCCGAATCGACGATCGCGATCGTCGGCAGCTTCTGCCCTGCGGTCGGGCTACTACCCCAGAGTGGCTTCACGCCCGCAGTCGTCGGCCAGAGATGCTTCGACGTGGGAAGCGTCGCCGGCGTGACCGTCCCGCTCAGGTTGACGCGGGAGTCGTAGGTCACCGTCAGGCCGGGGATCTTCTCGAGGAAGTCGACCTTCTTCGCCTTGAGCTGCACCGCGACGGAGCCGACGAACTCCAGCTTGCGGCCAAGACGCTCGCCATCCTTCTTCGCGTCGTCGGCGTGCTGCGCATCGGCATACGCGTGCTTGGCTGCGTCGAAGCCGTTGTCCGACTGGATGATGACGTTGACGAGCTCGTTCGGCGCCGTCTCGGCCTTGGCGAGCAGCACCGGATCGATGTAAGTCTCGGGAAGCTGCCCACCGCCCTTGCTCTTGTGCGCTCCGGCTGCGAGCGGGGCAGCGACGACCAGCGCCGCGACAAGCGCGGTGACGAGGCCGCGACCGCCCTTGCCCCAGAGCGCGTTGGACCGGGAGTCTCCGCCCCGGTTCCCCGTCCCCCACAGTGCGGACGAGCGGTGCTCGCCGCGGGAGGACCCGCCCTTTCCGTTCATGTGTCTCCCTCTTGTTCCGCGTCAGACGCGGGCCGCAGTTGCATGAGATTCCTCGTCAGTCCGACCAGGACACGGATTGGAAGGACGGGAGCTTGCGAGGAAGCACCGGCAAACCGTCGGACGTCGTTGCCTGGGCGCCCGGCTGGCCCGGCCCGCCGCGATCGCTCGCGAGCGCGGCCGGCGAGGCCGCGAGACCCAGGAGTCCGACTGTGAGAACGACCAGGAGGCTCCTGGCCCGTTCCCTGCTGCGCGTTCGCTGGTGCATCCCCTTCTCCCTTCCCGCGCCACCCAGCGCGGTCTGACGACTTGTTCGTTCAAGCCGTGCGAAGTGTGGGCGCGGCCATCGGCCACCTCATCACCCGATGAGGGGAGGGCCAAGAAGTTCCCTCGTTCGAGTGATCGAGCGCGCTCACGGGCGGGACGCCGGTTCGAGTTACGCTCAGGCGCGATGCGCCCTCGCCTGCCGCTCTCCGCCGGTGTCGCCGCTGCGCGCGCCGCCGGTCGCCTCTCCCGCCTCGCCGGAGCCGGCGGCGGCACGACGCTCCCCGGAAAGGTGCTGAACATCCTCGATCCGACGGCGGTCGGCCGGCTTGCGTCCAGGCTTCCGCGCGGCTCGGCGCTCGTCTCGGCCACGAACGGAAAGACGACGACGACGGCGATGGTCGCCGAGATCCTCGCTCCGCAGGTACGTCTGGCGCACAACAGCGCAGGCGCGAACCTCCTCTCGGGCGTCGCCTCGACGCTTCTGACGGCGAACGGCGCCGAGCTCGGACTCTTCGAGGTGGACGAGGCAGCGCTGCCGGAGGTCGCACGCCGGATCCGTCCGCGGGCGCTCTGCCTCGGCAACCTCTTCCGGGACCAGCTGGACCGATACGGGGAGCTGGAGCTCGTCGCCGAGCGTTGGCGCACTTTGGTTCGCGACCTCGACGCCACGACGGTCGTCGTCGCGAACGCCGACGATCCGCAGGTGGGCGATCTGGCGCGCGAGCGGCGCGACTCCGTCCTCTTCGGGATCGACGACCCCCGGCACGCCGCTCCCGCCCTGCAGCATGCCGCCGACTCCAAGTGGTGCGTTCGCTGTGGGACGCCGTACGAATACGCGGCCGCGTACGTCGGGCATCTGGGCGACTACCGCTGCCCTGCGTGCGGCCACGGCCGTCCTCCGCGCGCCCTCAGCGCGAGCATGATCGAGCTGAACGGGCTCGAGTCGGTGTCCTTCGACCTGACCCACGGCGACAACGAGGCTCGCGTCCGGCTGAGGCTTCCCGGCCTCTACAACGTCTACAACGCGCTCGCGGCAGCCGGGCTCGCGCACGTGCTCGGGGCCTCGTTCGACGACGTCGTCGCCGGGTTGAAGCGGTTCAGCGCCGCCTTCGGCCGCTTCGAGCGCATTCCCGTCGGTGACAAGACCGTTCTCATGCTCCTGATCAAGAATCCCGCCGGGGCGAACGAGGTCGTGCGGACGCTCGTCGCCGGCGGCGCTCCCCGCCTCGCCGTGATCGCGCTCAACGACGGGATCGCGGACGGCCGGGACGTCTCGTGGATCTGGGATGTCGACTTCGAGCCGCTGCTCGAGCGGCTCGAGCATGTGGTCGCGAGCGGCGACCGGGCGGCAGAGCTGGCTCTTCGCTGCAAGTACGCCGGCTTTCCGGAAGATCGGATCGAGGTGGTGGCGTCCCTCGCCGGCGCGCTCGACCGTGGCCTTGCGCTGGCGCCGGAGGGGGGCGAGCTCTGCGTCCTTCCCACGTACACGGCGATGCTCGGGCTCCGGGGGATCGTCGCCGAGCGCGGCTACGTCCGCCCGTACTGGGAGCGCGCTGCGTGAAGATCCGCGTCGGTCATCTCTACCCCGACTACCTGAACATCTACGCCGACCGTGGCAACATCGCCGTGCTCGCACGCCGGGCAGCGTGGCGCGGGCACGAGCTCGAGGTCGAGGCGATCGGCGTCGGCGCCGCTGTGGAGGCGGGCGCTCACGACCTCCTGTACGTCGGCGGGGGGCAGGATCGCGAGCAGGCGCTCGTCGCGCCGGACATCGCCGCAAAGGGGGAAGGGCTGCGCGAGGCGGCCGCCGCAGGTGTGGCGATGCTCGCGGTCTGCGGC